>NZ_JAFEJR010000050.1:0-1338 GCF_018555335.1 Bifidobacterium sp. SO1
GTTTCGTGTTCCATTTCACGAACGTGTAATTCGTTCTCGTGAACCCGTTCGCATGGATCCACGTCTCCGCGCCGACGTTCACGGTCTGCGAGGCGGTCGACCCTCCGGTCGAACCGTTCCCGTCGTATCGGATGGTGGCCTGGTTGATCCTCCACTGCGCGTACAGGGTCGTGCTCGCGTTGAAAGCGTGCTTGCTGTTCGCCGCGTACGAGGTGCCTTTGCCGTCGGCTCGGGTGTTCCAGCCGGCGAAGCTGTAGTTTGTGCGGCTGAAACCGTTCTGCCGGATGGTGATCGTGTCTCCCACGCCGACGTTGTTCTGAGCCGCCGTCGCGCCGCCGGTCGAGCCGTTGCCGTTGTAGGTAATGTTGATGAGCTTTTGCCACTTAGCTTTGAACAGGCCGGAGGTGCTATTCCAAGGGCTGTCAGTGAAATTAAGGTATACCTGCCCGCCTTCCCTGAATACGGTCCCCGGGGAGTATACCCATTCCCAACCAACGAACTTATATCCGGGACGAGTGAACTTGTTCTTGGCGAGTGTTACTAGGACACCGTTTTTGTCCGTGTTGTTCAGGTCAAGATTGGCGATGTTCGGTACAGTTGACGACATACTGCCCTTCCCGCCGTTCGCATTGTAACGGATCACCTGGGTGAAGACGGGGAAGCTCTTGTTGTAGATCGCCCACCAATTCCCGGATCCGGATGCGGTGGGAGGAGTGGCCTTGGCTCCGGGCTTGAAGCGCTTCATGACCCCGCTGCTGGAGGAGCCGAAGCTGCCGCCTCCCGTGATCTTGCAGGTCTCCAGAGTCCACGACGCATCGCATTTTCCTCCGACGTTGAAGTTCTGGGATTCCCATGCGATGGGCACCCAATCCTGACCGCCGGAATACCCCTGATTGGGATGATAGTCGACGCCGTTCACCCCGCTCATGTTCGGCATGGTATAGGAGGTCTGACCGGTGACGTTGATCTGCTTGCCTGGGATTTCGGTGGTTGTGTCCTTCTGATAGAACTTCAGCCAGCCCCTTGTCGGATACGAATTATTGCCGAGCGCGAGCGCGGACGGGACGGCCGCACCCAATCCCATAAGCATCACGAGCAATGCGGCCAGAATCCGCAGAAAACCCCCAAAGCCGTTCCGTTTCTGGTCTCCTCCCGAAGACGGATCGGAATGCAAGGTCAGCGGGGGGGGGCAGTGTCGAAGTCCGGTCCTGGGCGGATTCTAGTGGTGGTTGCAACACCCGTGTTGCTGGTTAATTTGGTTGTGTGATCGTATCATGCCTCGTTGATCAGGTCGAGGATGGCTTCGGATGGTTTCCTGAATCCGAGGGTCTTCCTCGG
>NZ_JAFEJR010000051.1:0-1324 GCF_018555335.1 Bifidobacterium sp. SO1
GGCGGATTCTAGTGGTGGTTGCAACACCCGTGTTGCTGGTTAATTTGGTTGTGTGATCGTATCATGCCTCGTTGATCAGGTCGAGGATGGCTTCGGATGGTTTCCTGAATCCGAGGGTCTTCCTCGGCCGGTCGTTGAGTTCCTCCGCGACGGCGTCGAGATACGCCTGCGGGTAGACGCCCAGGTCGGTGCCCTTCGGGAAGTACTGGCGCAGCAGGCCGTTCGTGTTCTCGTTCGTGCCGCGCTGCCATGGCGAGTGCGGGTCGCAGAAGTACACGTCCATGTCCAGCGCGGTCGAGATGCGCTTGTGGAGCGCGAGCTCGGAGCCCTGGTCCCACGTCAGCGAGTTGCGCAGCAGCTTGGGCAGGTCGCGCATCCGTTCGATGACGGCCTGCTGGACGTGTTCGGCGTCGTGCCCGTCGGGCAGGTGCAGCAGGATCGTGAACCGTGTGGTGCGCTCCACGAGCGTGCCGATCGCGGTCCTGTTCTGCCTGCCGCAGATCAGGTCGCCCTCCCAATGGCCCGGCACGGCCCGGTCCTCCACCTCGGCCGGCCGCTCCGAGATCATGACCATCGGCTCGCGGAACCGCGGGCGCCGCTCGTTTTCTCCGGTCTTCGGCCGTCGGGCGGTCCTCCCGGAGCGCAGCGCCTTGGAGACCTCCTTGCGCAGTTCGCCTTTTGCCTGGACGTAGATGGCCTGGTAGATCGTCTCGGTGCAGATGTGCATGCTCCCATTATCCGGGAAGTCCTCCCGCAGACGCCCCGCGATCTGTTCCGGACTCCAATGCCGCTTCAACCCGTCGCGGATGTAGTCGAGCAGTCCGGGGACCGAGCGCACCTTCGCGGCCTTCGGCCGGGCAAGCCGTCCCATGCTCACCCGTTGGGCGCGGTTCGGCTCGTATTGCCCCGTGTCCGGGTTCGTGTTGCGCGCGATCTCGCGCGAAACGGATGACGCCGCGCGCCCCAACCGGCCCGCTATCCTGCGGATGCTCCATCCGGCCCGCAGCCAGTCGGCGATGTGCAGACGACTCTCCAAGTCGAGGAACCGCGGGCTGATCTTCTTCGTCTCGTCCATGTCGGGACGATACCAGACCGTCACGGACGGTTTCTCGTTACGACCGGTCGAGCGCGTGCGCCCGTTGCGCCACACCTTGCCCGTGCGTTTCGACACACCCACCGCCTTCGCGGCCTGCGTGTAGTTCATGCCATCGCGGATGAGCTCCACATACCGCTCGCGGCGCGCCTCGCACATCAGGCTCCGGGTCGCGTACTTGACACCGTCGAACACCCACTTGCCCACCTGATCTCTCCTCTCGGATCATCA
>NZ_JAFEJR010000052.1:0-1160 GCF_018555335.1 Bifidobacterium sp. SO1
CCCGCTGTCTAAATGAAAGTGCAACACCCTTTAGATTGGAGATTGTCTAGATAACCAGTGAAAGGATGTTGCACCTTGGGTCAAGTGTATTCGCACCTGTCGGAAGAGGAACGGCAGGTCATCCAAATCGAGATCGGTAACGGGACGAGCATACGGCGGATCGCCGGGCTGATCGGCAGGCACGCCTCCACGGTCAGCCGCGAGGTCAAACGCAACGTCTGGTTCCCGTCCAACGAGAGCGAGTCCTATCGGCCGTACCGGCCGAAACGACTCAGGACCGGCCCATGGACCGGCCGGTACTACATCGCCGGGCAGGCCCAGCGCAAGGCCGACCGCCGACGCGCCAGGGCGCGCAGGCCGTACCGCCTCGCATCGCAACGCCTGTGGGCCTGGACGGCCGAACGGCTGCGGCGTGGCTGGTCCCCGCTGCTGATCTGCGGCCGTCTGCGCCTGGAGCATCCCGGCGACGAGTCGATGCGCTGCTGCCCGGAGACCGTATACCGGTGGATCTACGCCGACAAGGCGAGAAGGGAGCGGTGGGCCCGCTATCTGCCGAGAGGCCACCGGCGGCGGCGCAGGGCGAAGGGCAGGGGCGTGTCCCGCAGCCGCATACCGGGCAGGACATCCATCCGCGAAAGGCCCTATGACGCGTCGGACCGTTCCCGGTTCGGCGAATGGGAGGCCGACAGCGTCATCGGCACGGGATGCAACCTGCATACCGAGGTCGAGAGACGCACCCGTTTCCTCATGGCGCGCATCGTGCCCGACAAGACCGCCGACGCGAGCGTCGCGGCCCAGATCGCCATGTTCTCCGCCCTGCCCGCGGGCGCGAGGACGGGCGTCACCCACGACAACGGCACCGAATTCGCCCGCCACGGGCGGCTGCGCGAGCAGCTCGGCATGGCCACGTATTTCGCCGACCCGTACAGCTCGTACCAGCGCGGGAGCAACGAGAACCGCAACGGCGTGATCCGCCGCTATCTGCCCAAACGCTCCCGCATCGAACCGTCCATGGCCGTCGACGTGCAGGCCATCGTGGACGAGATCAACAACCGTCCCATGCGGGTACTCGGCTACCGCACGCCGGCCGAGGCATTCACCGACGAACTGCTAGAATTAGCCGACAAACAAGGGCGTTGCACTTCTAAATAGACAACGGG
>NZ_JAFEJR010000006.1:0-158761 GCF_018555335.1 Bifidobacterium sp. SO1
ATCCTGAGCCAGAATCGAACCCTCCACAAAAAAACCTCGTGAAGAGAACCATTGAATGACTCTCAAAACATCAATTGACGGAACATCCTATAAGGAAGGACGTCCACACAAAAACCTCACCCCTCATTAACCACTCTCATGGACTCCCCAAACAGGAAGCGAGGAATGAACTGGCAATCATTGACTATAAAGAAGTAGTACAAACACGCTCTTGAGTTCTCAAACCACCACCACGTCAGCGGGCCGAACCTTCAGGAGAAGAACCCGCCGCGCTGAGCGGCAACAGGTGATTAATTTACACACACCTCGGCACATACGCAAATCGAGAATCGAGAGAGTCGCAAAAACCGTTGCGGCATAACGAATCCTTCGGCGTGTCGCAACAGTCATAAAACGGCCGATACACTCAGCATAATCCCCGAAAGCAACCCAAAGATGAACGCCGATCGACCAGTGCACGGCGTGTCTCGTACCAACAGGTAACTCATGCGGACGGCTCATGCGTGCGAGACAATCTCCCGAATACGACAAAGGGTGAACCGAACGCAATCATTCGGTTCACCCTTGAGTGAGACGGATCTCTTTTATGAGATTCGACGCTGACCGGAATCCGGCATCACGCCTTGGCGACCTCGACGGCCAGTTCCTTGGCGTCCGCGTCGGCCACGATCTCGAGGCCGGCTTCGGCGAGCGTCTCATGCGCGATGAGGTCGCGGAACTGCTCGGCCTTCGGCGCATCGGCGGCCGGCACGGTCAGCTTCAGGCTGATGCGGTCGGCGATGTCGAGGCCGGCGTCCTTACGGGCGTCCTGCACGGCGCGGATTGCGTCGCGGGCGTAGCCCTCGGCGATCAGGTCGTCGTTCAGCGCGGTGTCGAGAATCACGAAACCGCCGGTCGGCAGTGCGGCGGAAACGGACGACGCGGCTTCCGCGGCATTCTCCTCCTCCACACGGTTGATCAGCTCGTACTCGCCGTTCTCCAGTGCGACCTCGCCGTTCGGAGTCTCGACCACCGGGGCGCCGGTGGCGGCATCGACGTGCCAGGCACCCGTCTTGGACGCCTTGATCGCGAACTGAACCTGCTTGCCGAGGCGCGGGCCGGCCGCACGGGCGTTCACCTTGAGCTGGTGGACGATCTTCAGGCCCTTCGTGCCGGCGTCCTCCATCGTGCAGAACTCGATGTCCTTCACGTTCAGCTCGGACTTGAGGATCTCGGCGTACGCCTCGACGTCGGCCACGTCCTCGACCACGACGGTGAGCTTGGCGAGCGGCTGGCGCACGCGGATCTGCTCCGCCTTGCGCAGCGACAGCGTGCCCGAAACGACCTCGCGCACCTTCTCCATCGCGTTGACCAGCTTCGGATCGTCGGCCAGCACGCGGCCGAGCTCGGTCGCCTCGCCGGTCTTCTCGTCCGCGAGGAACGGCCAGTCGGCCAGATGCACCGATTCGCCGCCGGTCAGTCCACGCCACACGGATTCGGCTTCCATCGGGGCGAGCGGGGCGAGCACGCGCATGAACACCTCGAGCACGGTGTACAGCGTGTTGAACGCGTTCGCGTCCTCGTTCCAGAAGCGGTCGCGGGTGTTGCGGATGTACCAGTTGGTGAGCACGTCGATGAAGTCGACGGCCGCGTCGCAGGCGTCGGAGATCGCGAACTCGTCAAGCGACTTCTGGACCTTCTCGACCAGTCGGCGGGTGCGGGCCAGCAGGTAGCGGTCCATCTCCGGCAGGTTCGCAACCTCATCGGCGGTGAGCTGACGGGCGTCGAAACCGGCGCCCTTGTTGGCCGCGTTGGCATACAGCGTGAAGAAGTAGTAGGAGCTCCACACCGGCAGCATGACCTGACGAACCGTGTCGCGGATGCCTTCGGCGGTGACGATCAGGTTGCCGCCGCGCAGGATCGGCGAGGACATGAGGAACCAGCGCATCGCGTCGGAACCGTACTTGTCGAACACGCCGTTGACGTCCGGGTAGTTACGCAGGTGCTTCGACATCTTCTGGCCGTCGGAGCCGAGCACGATGCCGTGGCAGATCACGTTCTTGAACGCCGGACGGTCGAACAGGGCAGTCGCCATGACGTGCAGCAGGTAGAACCAGCCACGGGTCTGACCGATGTATTCGACGATGTAGTCAGCCGGGAAGTGCTGTTCGAACTTCTCCTTGTTCTCGAACGGGTAGTGGAACTGCGCGAACGACATCGAACCGGACTCGAACCAGCAGTCGAGCACGTCGGTGATGCGATGCATGTGGCTCTTGCCGGTCGGATCGTCCGGGTTCGGTCGGGTCAGGTTGTCGATCCACGGACGGTGCATGTTGATGTTGCCGTCCTTGTCGCGCGGGTAGTCGCCGAAGTCGTTCTTCAGCTCTTCGAGCGAACCGTACACGTCGACGCGCGGGTACTTCGGGTCGTCGGACACCCACACCGGGATCGGGGAACCCCAGAAGCGGTTGCGGGAGATCGACCAATCGCGCGCGTTGGCGAGCCACTTGCCGAACTGGCCGTCCTTGACGTTCTCCGGGATCCAGTTGATCTGCTGGTTGAGTTCGAGCAGACGCGGCTTGATCTTGGTGACGGAGACGAACCAGGAGCTGACCGGCTTGTAGATCAGCGGCGTGGCACAGCGCCAGCAGTGCGGGTAGGAATGCACGTAGCTCTTCTCCTGGAAGAGGATCGCGCGCTTGTCCTCGTCGATCTGGGCGAGCGGGCCGTCGCCGGCGCGCAGGTTGCGCAGGATCGGCAGGTTCGCGTCGAACACGAACAGGCCCTCGTAGTCCGGGCACTGCGACGTGAAGTTGCAGCCGTTGTCGAGCACGTCGGTGCTCTTGATGCCCTTGGCGTTGAGCGTGTTCATATCGTCTTCGCCGTAAGGGGCCTGATGCACGAGGCCGGTGCCCTCGACGGTGTCGACGTAGTCGGCGGTGAAGATCGTGTAGCCGTTCGGACCGGGAACGTTGCCTTCCATCTCGGCCTTCTCGCCCGCGAAGTATGGGAAGACGGGCCAGTAACGGCGGCCGGCCAGCTCGGAGCCCTTGAGCTCGCGCACGACCGTGTAGTTCTCGCCGAGTTCCTTGGTGTAGTGCGGCAGGAGCGCCTTGCCGAGGTAGAACTTCTTGCCGGCGAACTTGCCTTCAGTCGGCTCGACCTCGACGTAGTCGATGTCCGCGCCGACGACGATCGCGAAGTTGGTCGGGACGGTCCACGGCGTGGTGGTCCAGAACACGGCGTAGGCGTCCTCGTCGCGCATCTTGACGGCGACGGAGACGGTGGTGTCCTGACGGTCCTGGTACACGTCGGCGTCCATGCGCAGCTCGTGCGCGCTCAGCGGCGTCTGGTCCTTCGGGCAGTACGGCAGCACGCGGTAGCCCTGATAGGCAAGACCCTTCTCGTAGAGCTGCTTGAACGCCCACATCACGGACTCCATGTACGGGATGTTCAGCGTCTTGTAGCCGTGCTCGAAGTCGACCCAGCGGGCCTGACGGTGCACGTAGTCCTGCCATTCGCGCGTGTACTTCAAGACGGAGGCGCGGCAGGCGTCGTTGAACTTGTCGATGCCCATTTCCTCGATCTGGGCGACCGAGTCGATGCCGAGTTCCTTCTGCGCCTCAAGTTCGGCGGGCAGGCCGTGCGTGTCCCAGCCGAACACGCGGTTGACCTTGTGACCCTTCATGGTCTGGTAGCGCGGGATGACGTCCTTCGCGTAGCCGGTCAGCAGGTGGCCGTAGTGCGGCAGGCCGTTCGCGAACGGCGGGCCGTCGAAGAACACGAACTCGTTCTGGCTGTGGTCGCCGGAGGGGCGGCGTTCGACCGACTTCTGGAAGGTGTCGTCCTTGTCCCAGTAGTCGAGGACGGTCTCCTCCATGTGCGGGAAGCTCGGGTTCGGCGCGACGGATGCGGTTTCGCCGCCTTCGTTCGCCTTGGGATACACATGATTGGTGGTTTCGCTCACCATGGTTCTCCTCGTCAATGTTTTGCTCTGTCCTACAGGAGCGATTGACGATCACCATGCGCGGGGCCTCGCGGCCGGGCATGACGATCGACTGTCATTCCTGCCTACGAGGACGATGATCGGTTCGGTTTCGGCTCTGTGCCGACCGCCGGTCACCGCGGTACCACCTCGCTTGTCGCGTTCCGTTCGAGGCTATTGCCCTCGCGGAGTGCGACCGCTTGAGTTCGGCTGTGTCGGGCCGATCCCGTCGGGTCTACTGGGCGGCCGGCCGATTAGCCGAACGCCGTTCTTCCGAAGGCTCCCCGCTGATAACGGATCACTGCCTTGACAACGCCGCCATCGTAGCACGGCACGGGGTCAAACCTGCCCGCGATGTCAGCGCTGGTCCAGCGGCACGTAGTCGCGCAGCGTCTCGCCGGTGTAGACCTGACGCGGACGGCCGATCTTCGTGTTCGGGTCGGCGAGCATCTCACGGTACTGCGCAATCCAGCCGGGGATGCGGCCGAGCGCGAACAGCGTGGTGAACATGGCCGGGTCGAAGCCGATGGCACGGTAGATCAGTCCGGTGTAGAAGTCGACGTTCGGGTAGAGGTGGCGGGAGACGAAATACTCGTCAGTCAGCGCGATGTCCTCCAGTTCGGTGGCGACGTCGAACAGCGCACGTTCGTCGGCCGGCAGCTTCGACGTGTCCTCGCGTTCCATGATCTTTTCCAGATACGTCTTGGCGATCGCGGCGCGCGGATCGTACGACTTGTAGACGCGATGGCCGAGGCCGGAGATGCGCTGGCCATTCGCCTTCGCGTCCTCGACGAACTCGCGCACCGACTTGCCGGAGTCGCGGATGGCCTTGAGCTGGCGCAGCACGGCCTCGTTCGCGCCGCCGTGCAACGGGCCGGACAGGGCGTTGACGCCGGCGGCGACCGCGGAATACAGGTTCGCGTGGGCGGACCCGGCGATGCGCACGACCGAGGTGGAGCAGTTCTGCTCATGGTCGGCGTGGATGATGAGCAGTCGGCCGAGCGCGTGCACGTACAGCGGGTCGGATTCGAACGGCTCGTACGGCACGGCGAAGCACATGCGCAGGAAGTCGTCGACATAGCCGCGGGCGTAGTCCGGGTAGAGCATCGGCTCGTCACGGCGGCGGCGGAAGATGTACGACACGATCGTGCGCACCTTGGCCATGATGATGACCGCGGCCTCGTCCAGCTGGTCGGAGTCGGTGATGTCGGTGGTGTCCGGGTAGAAGGTGGCGAGCGCGTTGATGGCGGAAGCGAGCACGCTCATCGGGTGCGCGGTGCGCGGGAACGAGCCCATGAACGTGCGGAAGTCCTCGCCGACCATCGTGCGATGGTTGATGTCGGAAACGAACTTCTCATACTGCTCCTTGCTGGGCAGTTCGCCGTGGCGCAGCAGCCAGGCGACTTCGAGGAAGTCGGACTGGTCGCATAGCTGCTCGATCGGGTAGCCCCGGTAGCGCAGGATCGAGTGCTGGCCGTCGATGTACGTGATCTTCGATTCGCATTGCGCGGTGGTGAGGAATCCGGGGTCGAGCGTGACCCAACCGTCGTTGCGCAGCTTGGAGACCACGATGCCGTCCGGCCCCGCGGTGGCCTTGACGACGGGCAGCGTGTATTTGCTGTCATCCACATTCAGCTGGGCGGTTGCCATGCTTGTACTCCCCTCGATATACGGGCCGTATGGCTCAAAAGTATGGCTCACTATATGGCACGCGTGTTTCGTCGCAAATCGCCGTCTCATTTTTCGCTTCGCCGGTCCTGAAGACATCGCCGGCACGCGTTTCATACCGATTCAATGCGCCATCACGCCAATGCGCCGATTGCCGGAATGCATATCACCTCCTCGCAATAGATCACCACATTGCGGACGCACCCATGGACACGCGAGGCCATCCTTTTAGTATTGGCCGAACACGCCACATGAGTTAACGATAAGGGGATCAACCATGACCATTGCATACACCGAGGAACGCAAGTTCACCAAGGATCAGGTCCAGCAGCTGTTTCGTTCCGTCGGCTGGATGTCCGGCGAATACCCGGATCAGCCGTACAAGGCGCTGATGGGCTCCTCGACCGTGATCTCGGCTTGGGACGGCGACTGTCTGGTCGGTCTGGTGCGCGCATTGGACGACGGCGCGATGCTGGCCTACATGCACTATGTGCTGGTCGACCCCGAATACCAGGGCCACGGCATCGCCGGGCACATGGTGCGCATGATCCAGGAGAAGTACCGCGACTTCTTCTATGTGGAGGTCATGCCGGAGGAAAGCAAGAACGCGTCGTTCTACGAACGGTTCGGGTTCAAGGTCATGACCGACGGCGTGGCCATGCAGACCGTCAATCCGAACTGGTGACGCAAGCCCCGGAGCTGCTGGTTGTGGCCAACCGCAACCACCGCAACCGATCAGAATCAGCGGCAGTCAATCTCCGGCCACCCGGCGCCCTGCGCAAATCGGCGGTATCGGTGGTATCTCGCGGCGGTCAATGCCGGAAATACCACCATGCCAGTCCGATTTGCAACGTCAATGCCGCCCATCCGCACACGATCACCGTCAATCCGATGACGGCAAGAATCATATTGTCCAGCGCGATGCCGACGAACAGCACGACGATCGCGACCGACAGCATCGTTGCCTCCAGCACCTGAAGCGCCTTCGCATTGGCTTTGGTCAGCACCGACCGGTCACGCTCGTCCTCCGGCGGCTTTTCCCCGATGGCAAGGGCCGCCGTCTCGGAATACGCCGCGCACAGCCACATGACGGCACTGGCAAGGAATATGACGAGCGTGATCACCTCCAACGCCCATGACCATGTATACCGTTGCGACGAGGCACGGCCAAACGCTCCCAGCACCATGCCAAGTTGCAGCAGCGAAGCCACAGCCATGCAGATCGCGCCGCGCAACGCCTTGCGGCTTCGTATTCTCGGTTTCATTCCAATCCTCCGATCTTTCCCATCCACGTTCTTATTCGTTATCGCCTTCGATGCGCTCGTTCTCGGCCAGCATGCACAGGTCCTCGATGCTGGTGCCGAACACCTGCGCCAGCCGGTAGGCCAGCATGAGCGAGGGGCTGTATTGTTCCTTTTCGATCGAGATGATCGTACGGGACGACACATGCACCGCATCGGCCAGCTCCTGCTGCGTCATGCCGGCAGCCTTCCGGTATTCACGGACCTTGGTCTTCATCGACCCGCATCACCTCCTTGTCATATCGCCGGCGGCACTGCCTGCAACGCCGCCGGCGATCATCGTTCGACCAAAACTGAAGCACGCTTCATATGAAGTTGACTTCATATTATCCCTAGGCAGAGACTATCCTTCTCCGGCTGTTGATCGTTGGAACTCTTTCACCCCCTCAGTCGGCTACGCCGACAGCTCCCCCTTCAGGGGGAGCAAAGTGCTTGAGGTCCTGCACGCAGCGATCGCCGGTTGACAGCGCTCCAAAGGGAGCAGAGGTGAAACAAGGCCGTTCGATATGTCGCATTACAGTGAAGGCATGAGCGAACAGCAATCCACGCCGCGCATCATCGAGACGCAACCCGACCGCATCGACCTGCCGCTGGCGGTGATGCCGACGGTGTTCGAGGCGATGATCGAACCGTTCACCAAGAACCTTCCCCTGCTGCACGACATCGCACGCGTGCGCATGTACACGGATCGCACTACGGACAAGGAGACGCTGCTTGAGAGGTCCGCCGACGCGGATGCGGTGATGGTGATCGGATTCCACATTCCCGATGCGGCGCTCGACCGCTTCTGCGGCTTCGACGGCGGCTCCGGCCACGTGCGCTGCTTCGCGTTCGGCGGCACGGGCGTGGCGAGCTACATCAATATGGCGAAGACCCGCGAGCGCAATGTGCGCGTGTGCAACATCGTGCATTACGGCGATCATGCGGTGGCGGAGCATACGTTCGCGCTGATATTGGAGCTGGCCCGCGAGACCGGACGGCTGAACGCCGAGGTGCGCTCCGGCGACTGGACCGGTGCGGAAGGCTACGCGCTGCACGGCAAAACGCTGGGATTGGTGGGATTCGGAGGCATCGGTCAGACCGTGGCCCGTATCGCCAACGGGTTTGGGATGCATGTGGCCGTATGGAATTCGCACGTCGACCCGTCCGCGGCAACCGAACTCGGCGTGGAATTGATCGACGATATGGGCGATCTGATGGAACGCGCGGACATCGTGAGTCTTCACCTGCCGTTGCTGGAATCCACGGCCGGCATCATCACGGCCCGTCAGCTCGACCGTATGCGTCCGGGCACGTTGTTCGTCAATACCGCACGCGCCGAGATCATCGAGCCGGGCGCGCTGACCGCACGACTGCTGCGAGGCGACGTCCAAGCCGCGTTGGACGTGTTCGACCATGAGCCGCTGCCGATGGACGATCCGTTGCGCACCTTGCCGGGCATCGTGTTGACCCCGCATGTGGCGTGGCGCAACGACGAGGCATACGTGAGCCTCACCAGGCAGGTCGTGCAGTCGGTCGCCTCGTTCTTCACCGGCGGCGACTTCAACGGGGCGAACTGACCGCCACCGGCGTCCGCCCCTCCTGTCCCACAGGCACGCATATCCAAAGGCCGTAACTCAACATAACCACCATCCCCTTGTTGAGTTACGGCCTCCGCCGGACCGCAAGACGACCTTAGCTCAACATCGTCGTCGTTTTCTTGTTGAGGTACGGTCGTTGTTCGCCTTGGAAACGACCGTACCTCAACAAGAACGAGTCATACGGCAACGCCGGTCAGCCGATCAGATGCCGACGGGACGGCCGGATCTCGCGTCGTGCCGTCATCCGGTCGACGGCGAACGCGCATACCGCGAACAACAGCAGCGAGAACACGAACGGAATCCACGCGACGTACGAGATGACCTGCCAAGTCCCCACGTCACGGATCACACTGCCGGACAGCAGGTTCTTCACCCAGTACAGCGCCCGCGGCAACGCCCCATCATATTGGTCGCCCGCATACCACCACGGATTAAGCACCGTATATACGGCGACCACCGCGATCAGCAGCAGCGAGCCGCCCGCCCAGCGCATCACGCCGCCGTTGAACGCCCATGCAATCAACGCGCCTGCCAGCATGCCCAGCGAGGCGACGATCAGCATCATCGAGAACATCTTCATCGACATATACAGCCAGTCAAACGGCACGGCAACCGGCTCACTGCACACCGCACGGTTCGCCAACGTTCCGACCAGACAATCGGTTCCCGCGAACTGGAACCGCCCGGATCGCTCCCCTTGCAGATACAGCAGTACGCCCAACGGCGAGCGCAACAGATCGTCCTGTTGGGATTCCGTCGCGGATCGCACCGTTCGCGTCAGTAACGCCCCGGCGTACTGCACCGGCATGAGGATGAGCGTCGTCGCGGCGGCGATCGTCACGTTCGCGATCATGCCGACGTTCGCGAACGACCGGCGGGACACGCCGTGGCACAGTTCAACGTCGAAGAATCCGACGAACCAGATCACACCGACCAGGAACAGGTACGGGAACATGCGGGCTTCGGCGTCCACGGGAAATGCGGCAGATTCGGAACCCGACTCCGTGAGCCACACATACACGCGGTAGGCGGAGATGCCGAGCGTCGCCAGAGGAATGGCGAGCATCACCGCATAGAGAATCGCGCAACGTTTCGCCATCGCGACAAACTGGCGGCTGAGATGCGATTGTGGTCTGATCATGGTTCACCGCTCCCCTGCGTTCGTTGTCATTGGTGTCGGGTCGGCCGCGGCATCGCCCGCAACATTGCCCGATTGCCCGGTCGCTGCGATGACGTAATCCTGCAAGCTCAGTCCGCTGGCGATGATGCCTTCGGGCAGGCCGTTCGCGTCGATCTCGCCACGAACGGTCACGCTGGCCAGTCGGCCCATCCGTTCCTTCGCGACGACGCCCAGTCCGGCGTCCGCGATGAAATCGTCCACCGTATTCTCGTCGCCGACCAGCACCGCGGCGCGCGAGCCGACCGCTTCGGCGGCAAATTCGTCCACGACATGGCCTTGGTCGAGGATGGCCGCACGTTCGACGACGTGCGCGATCTCGTCGATGACATGCGTCGAAACGACGATGGTCCGCGGCCGTTCCGCATACGATTCGAGCAGGAACCGGTAGAACAGCTGCCGGTTGGCCGCGTCGAGCCCGAGCACCGGCTCGTCGAGCAGCAGCACGTCGACCGGCACGCACAGCGCGGCGACCAATTGCACGATCTGCCGCTGGCCAAGCGACAAGTTGCCGTACATCACGCCCGGCGCGACACCGAATTCGGCAAGCATGCGCGAACAGAATCCCCAGTCAAAGCCGCCGTAGTAGCGTTCCTCACGACGGAAGATCGCGCTCAGACGCACCGGCCACAGGAACGGGCGGGTTTCGTTGACGAGGTAGATGCGCCCTTGCGCGATTTCGTTGTCGCGAACGTTGGCACCGTCGAGCATGACCATGCCGCCGCTGGGCAGAAGCCGGTTGGCGATGAGGGACAACAGGGTGGATTTGCCGGCGCCGTTGCGTCCGAACAGGCCGTAGATGACCGGCTGCAAGGTGAGATTGACGTGGTCGAGCGCCGGTTTGGCACTGTTGCCATAGGTTTTGACGAGGTTGGTGACGGTGAGGCTCATGACCGGTAGCCTTTCTCGATAATGGCGGCGAGGTCGTCGGCGGTGATGCCGAGCCGTTTGGCTTCAGCGACGAACCGCGGGACCTGCTCGTCGAGGAATTCCTCGCGTTTGGCGGTTTTCGCCCGTCCGGCCGCGCCGGATGCGACGAACATGCCCAGTCCGCGGCGTTTCTCGAGCAGCCCCTGTTCGACGAGCAGGTTCATGCCCTTGAGCACGGTCGCCGGGTTGATGCGGTAGGCCGAGGAGATTTCCGTGGTGCTGGGCACCTGGTCGCCGTCGCGGTAAGTGCCGGCGATGATCGCCTCGTTGAGTTGGTCGGCGACCTGCCGAAACAGCGGGACGCCGTTGGAATCGTCGAAATGCACGGGTTACGGCCACCTCCTTCGGTCAGGACGTGATGATCGTTGTCGTCCCAGCGTCGCATGAACCTCATTGGTTCATTACTTATGTAACTAACCATATAACCAATGGGACGGAACGTCAATAACACACATGATCGTGTCGCGCTACAGCGACGCGGCTTCGATGAGCTGGCGCGTGTAGTCGGATTGCGGATCACCGAGCACTGCAGCGGACGGCCCACATTCCTCGACGCGCCCGCCGTGGAGCACGAGGATGCGGTCGGCGATGTGCTGGACGACGCCGAGATCGTGCGACACCATGATGATCGCTGTTTCACGATGTGTTTCACGGATGACGGCGAAGGCGTCAAGGATCTGGATGCGCGCGGTCACGTCGATCGCGCTCATCGGTTCGTCGGCAAGGATGATCTTCGGCTCGTTGACAATCGCGCGAGCGATGGCGACGCGTTGCGCCTGGCCGCCGGACAGATCGATCGGATAGCGGCGCGCGAACACGGCCGGGTCGAGGCCGACGGTGCGCAACGCCGCGTTGGCACGCGCTTCAATGTCGCCGCGAGACAGATCGCGATGTTGGATCAGCAACGGCTCCGAGACGGACCGCGCGACGCGCCAGCGCGGATCGAGCGAGGAGAACGGGTCCTGGAATACGAGTCCGGATTCGCGACGGATGCCGCCGCCCGCATAGTCGACGGTGCCGGAATCGGCGGATTCAAGGCCAAGCATGATGCGGGTCAGCGTCGATTTGCCTGAACCCGAGCCGCCGATGACGGCGAGGCACTCGCCCGGATACACGTCGGCGGATACGTCGAAGAGCACCTGACGACGGGCGTTGCGACGGCCGAAGGATTTATTGATGTGGCGGGCGGAGAGGAGTGGCTTGTTCATGATGGTCATCCTCATTTGATGCTCAGGGAGAGGGCGCGGGCGGCGGAGACGAGGCGGGCGGATTCGGGAGTGGATGGATGCGCGAGCAGGTCGGCGGTGTCGCCGAAGTCGGCGATCGCACCGCCGGCGAGCACGTAGCAGCGCGTGGTGGCGTGGGCGAGCACGGCGAAATCATGGGTGATGAACAGCATGGATGCGCCGGCGTCGTCGACCAGCGAGACGAGCAGGTCGACGATCTGGCGTTGGACGATCGAATCGAGTGCGGTGGTCGGCTCGTCGGCGATGATGAATCGCGGCGAGGTGATCAGCGCGGTCGCGATGCCGACGCGCTGCTGCTGCCCGCCGGACAGTTCGTGCGGATACTTGCCCATCACGTCAGACGGCAATCCGACCTTACCGAGCATCGCGCGCACGCGATCCTGCCGTTCACTGCGAGTCAGGTCGTAGTGCAGTCGTAGCGGCAACGCGATCTGCTGCTCGACGGTCATCACCGGATTGAGTGAGACGGCCGGATTCTGGAACACCATGCCCATATATCGACCGCGCAGGTCGGCCAACGTCGCATCATCCGTGCCGACGATCTGCTGATCGCCGACCAAAATCGAACCGGACACCGTCGCGTTCGCCGGCAACAGCCCCATGATCGCACGCGAGATCATCGACTTGCCTGACCCTGACGAGCCGACCAATCCGACCCGCTCTCCGTCGGCGATGTCCATGTCCACGTCCCGAACAATGGACTTCCCTCCGATCGCCACGTTCAATCCTCGAACCTCAACGCTCATCGTGCTTCCCTCCCCTCGCCTTCCCGCAATACAAGATTGGTCAACGGGTCGATGGCGTCGCGCAGCACGTCGCCGAAGACGTTGAGCGCGACGACGACCACCGTGACGATCAGGCCGGGCCACAGCACCGTCAGCGGATACACGTTGATGAACTTGACCGACGTGGCGAGCGAATGCCCCCAGCTCGGCACGCCGCTCGGCACGCCGATGCCCAGATATGTGAGCCCGCTTTCGGCCAATACCGCCGTTCCGGCCGACAGGGAGAGCTGCACGAGCAACACTGGCAGCGTGTTCGGCACGATATGCCGCATGAACGTCCACCAGCCGGACGCGCCGTTGGACAACGCGGATTCGACGTACGACGACCGTGCGGCGAGCAGTGCGGCGGGACGGGCGACTCGCGCGAGATTCAGTCCGTACCCGAATCCGCAGGCGACAACGATCACGACGATCGACGCGCCGAGCGGCACGGCGAGGATGAGCGCGAGCAGCACGGTCGGTATGGAAATCAGCGCATCGACCACGACCACGGATGCGGAGGCGAGCGCGGAGACCCTCGCGACCATTGCCGCGACGAGCAGCAGTCCGAGCGCGGCCGCGAACAGCACCGTCAGGATCACGATGAGCAGGTTCGTGCGCGAACCGGCCATCAGCCAGCTCAACACGTCGGCCCCGGTGCCGTCGGTGCCGAGCCAGTGCGCGGCGGACGGCTTCGCCCACACGTGGTAGCCGTCGGTCGCAAGCAACGGCTGCGGCGTCCAGAACAGGGAGACAACGGCGACGAGCAGCCACAGGCCCAGCACGGTCAGCGCGAATTTACCTTCGACGCGTCGCCACATGGAACGGATGACGGTCATGCGATCACCTCACTGCGGAGTGTGGAGATCTCTCCGCTCGCTGCGCTCGGTCGAGATGACAGGAAAGACGAAACGCCAGATCGAGATGACCGAACAAAGATTGCGATCATGCGATCACCTCCGAAATGGTGCCGGCGGCAGCGAGCCGCGGGTCGAGCGCACGATGCAGGAGGTCGACCACGAGGCCGACGGCCAGGAAGAACGCGGCGAGCATGAACAGTTCGCTTTGCACGGCGATCAGATCGCGGTTGCCGACGTCGGTGACGAGTCCGGAACCGATGCCGGGTAGCGCGAACAGGTTCTCGATGACCATGACGCCGGTGATCATCTCCGCGAACGTCAGGCCGATCACCGAGACGAGCTGCGGCGTGGCAAGCCGCAGTCCGACGCGGATCACGGCCTGGCGGCGCGTCATACCGCACGCCATCGCCATGTCGACATGCCCGGAGGCCGCGATATCGCCCAATGCGGAACGCGTGTACCGCATGAGTCCGGCCCCGACGATGATGCCGACCGACAACGCCGGCAGCACGAGCGACCACAGGGCATCCCCCGGCGCACCCCAGCCGTTCATCGGAAACCCCTGCGAAGGAAACAGCCCGATCAGACCGGTGCCGCGCGAGAACAGCAGGATGAGCAGCAGTCCGCCCCACAGGGCCGGAATCGCGCCGCCGATCAGACCGACGACATGGAACATGGTCCGCGCCCACGACGAGCGGGCCAGCGTCGCCGCCACGCCGAGCGGAATGCCGATCAGCATCGCGATCAGCAGACCGAGCACGATCAGCGGAAACGTGATCGCGGCCCGTGCGCCGATCAGCGAGGTCACCGATTGTCCGGTCAGGATCGACGTGCCGAAATCACCGCGCAGCAACCCGCCCATCCAGTCGGCATACTGCACGGTCAGCGGCCGGTTCAGTCCGAACTGTTCACGCAGCGCCTCCACACGCGACGCCGGCGAGTTGAGTCCGGCCATCACCGACGCGACGTCGCCCGGCAGAATCCGCAGCGCCGCAAACACAACGACGGACACGCCGAACAGCGCCGCGACGAACAGCAGCAGTCGTCTGAGAAGAAATCGCATGCGCGGCTCCTTGGTTTTCGATGTGGTCGGATGTACGCTCCCTCAGTCACGACTTCGTCGTGCCAGCTCCCTCAACCGAGGGAGCCGAGGCTCCGCCAGCTTTTAACGGATACGCAACGGAAACAGCTCAACGAGCGTGGGAGCGGGAATGTTCTGTTCACGACCGTAAGACTCGGCCGAGCGGCCCGGAGCGTGTCGAGAATAGAACATTCCCGATCCCGCGCGGTCACCATGCAATCAGGAACGGTTCAATCGATGCGCGGTCACTGCACCGAACTTCCGCGGTGTCAGCTCCTACTTCGTGTAGGTGACGTTGTAGAGGGGCAGGAAGGTCTGGTTGAGGTTGACCGGGAAGCCGGAAACGCCGTTGACCCAAACGGTGGTGACGCGGTAGTTGAACAGCCAGTCGGCCGGCGCATCCTCGGACACGATCTTCGCGGCCTTGGCGAGCAGCTCATCGCGTTCGTCGTCGGAAGTCGCGGCGATCGCCTGCTCGTACAGATCCTGCACGTCCTTGTTGTCGTAGTTGTAGTAGTACGTCGGGTCGGCCCACTGGTAGAAATCGTGGCTTTCGTTGTGGTCGACGAGCGAGATGTCGTAGTCCTTGTTCGTGTACACGTCCTGCAGCCACGTGGAGAACTCGACCACGTTGACCTTCAGATCGATGCCGATCTTGGCGAGCTGCGAGCGCAGCTGGTCGCCGAGTTCGGTGCCGTAGATGTTCGCGTAGGTGAGGGTCAGCGCAAGCGGCTTGGATTCGGTATAGCCGGCTTCGGCCATGAGCGACTTGGCCTTGTCGAGATCGTACGGGTACAGGCCGGTGAGGTCCTCGTAGCCGGGGTCGAGCGACGGAATCGGGCCGCCGAGCGCCTTGTCGGCGCCGCCGCGCGAGGCGATGAGCTCCTCGTGGTTGATGGCGTAGCGGATGGCCTGGCGCACGCGCTTGTCGGACGTGTTCTTGCCCTTCGAGTTGAACGCCATCACGTACTTGTCGGTGTCGTCGCCGGCCTTGACCGTGTAATGTTCGCTGTCGGAGGTGAACGGCGAGGCGAGGTTTTCGGTGATCGGCGCGAGAACCTGCACGGTGCCGGATTTGAGCGCGTTCACGGCCGCATTGTCGTCGGCGAGGTACTTGATGATGACGTTCTCGGTCTTGGCCTTGTGCGCACCCCAGTACTTCGGGTTGGCTGTGAGCGTAATCGAATCGTTGGTGACGAACTTGGCGACGGTATACGGGCCGGAGCCGATCGCCTCGGTTTTCGCGTCGTATTGGGCGTCCTTGTCGAAGACGAGACCGGGGCGGCCGGTGAGCGTCCACAGCAGGTTCGAGTTGGCGGTCTTAAGCGTGATGGTCACGGTGTTTTCGTTGTCGTCGGAGGCGACGGACTTGACCATGCTCAGGCTGTCGACGTCGTGGTACTGGTTCTTGATGAGCTCGTTGATCGACCATGCGACGTCTTCGGCGGTGAGTTTGTCGCCGTTGGAGAACGTCATGTTCTCGTTGAGATGGAACGTGTAGGTCAGGCCGTCCTTGCTTTCATCCCAGCTTTTCGCGATGGACGGCACGACCTGGTTGTTCTCGTCGCGGGCCACGAGTCCTTCGTACACGTTGCCGATGAGGATCTGGTCGAGCGTGGAGCCGGACGTGTTGCGGATGTCGAGGTTGGTGGGGGCGAGTTTGAGGCCGATCGTGACGGTGTCGGCGGCGGAGACGGACGCTGCGTTGCCGGTGCCGATGACGCTCGGATTGGTTGATGACTTCGGTTTGGCGAGATTGACGCCGATAATGATCGCGACCGCGACGATCACGCCGATGATGGCTCCCAGCCACCAGCGGCCGTTCTGCTTGCGCGCTTTGACGCGGCCTTCGAGACTGCTGTCCGTGGTTGCGCCGGTCTGCCCGTGCGCACCGTTGTTGTCTGACATGGTTCTTCCTCTTGAATTATCACAATATATGGCAAAACGGCTGGCCGCCCGTATGGGTCGACCGCCGTTCGTCATTGTATCGCCGGGTCCGGCCGGATATGCGCCGCCGCTTAGGACGTGGCCGGCCCCGGCCTGTCGCCCCCAATCCGGCCGGCCGGCGTCATCGATGCCAGTCCCGCAGCGAATCAAGCACGGGATAGTCGGCGTCGTCCGGCAACGGCACGCGTGCGCATGCGTTGACGCCGATGGCGTGCGCCCCGGCCGCGAGCGCCGAGGCGATGCCGCTGACCGAATCCTCGAACACGAGGCATTCCCGGGGCGGCACTCCGGCGAGCCGCGCGCCGCGCAGGTACGGCGCCGGGTCCGGTTTATGCGCGATGTCGTCGTCGCCGCTGACGATGCCGACGAACGAACCGTGCGGCGCGGCGTCGACGACATGTTCGGCCAATGATCGCGGCGAACCGGTGACCAGCACCGAGGGTATGCCGCATGATCGCAGATCGAGCAACATGTCCCAGGCTCCCGGCGTCCACGGCACATCACTGCCGTACATGGCCGTGACATCGGCCACCAATTCGCCGATGATCGTCGTCTCATCAAGCGATACTCCGGCATCCTGCAACACCGCCGCGCACACCGGCAGTGGCGCGGCCGTCATCTTCAGACTCAATTCCTCGTTCCACGGTACGCCGCACCGTTCGGCGCAATGCCGCTCGGCGGCCACCCACAGCGGGTCCGAATCGACGAGCGTGCCGTCCAGATCCCAGAGCACGGCCTTCGGAGTGAACGAATCATCAATCATGCGCATGGTTTCACTGTATCGGCCGCCGGCACGGCCGTATCGTACGCATCTGCCGAATCATGGGGAAAAATTGCCGTTCCGTTGGACGCACCGCCAACCATCCGCCGGTCATCGCACGTTCCTCGCCCGTCTGCGATATTCGAGCGGCGAGACGCCCATGCGCTTCCTGAACGCCGAGCAGAACACGGACGTGGTGGAGAACCCGCACGCCTCGCAGATCTCCTTGAGACTCGTCTGCGCATTGGCCAGCATGTACGTCGCCGCGTCGAACCGGGCCTGCATCACGTAGGCGTGCGGCGTGTATCCGGTCTGCGCCTTGAACGCCCGGATGAACGTGTACTCGCCCATATACGCGATGGCCGCAAGCTCGCCCACCGACAACGTCTCGTCCAGATGCTGCGGGATATAGGCCATGACACGACGCACCCCGTCACGGTCGACGCCCTCGCCGTCACGATCGGCGGCGCCGAAGTCAGCGTCGTTCTCCGGCGCGAGGATCTCGCACAGCACGTCGGTGATGTATTTGCCGAGCACCGGCTCGCAGAGGCGTTCGCCGTTCTTGAAGATCTCATAGATGCGGGCCAGCTGGTTGAGCGCATACACGGGGTTGCGCAGCGCGAACGCGACGCCGCGGCGTTCGCGGATCGCCTCGTAATACGGCCGTGCCGCCTTGCCGTCGAAATGCATCCAGAGCACGTCGCTGGGCTCCAGCGCCTGATAGTAGTGGTATTCGTAGCAGTCAAGCAGTACGAAGTCACCACCGGACGCGACGGTTTCATGGTCCTTGGTACGGATCAGCATCGATCCGTTGCGCAGCACCATGATCAGAAAGCTGTCGAACCGCGTGCGTTCGGCGAGCAGCCCCTCCTCGTAGTGGAACAGGCCGGTTTGCAGCGGGTAGAGGAACGTGTTGCGGGCGACGAGGCTGGGCGTGTGCACGTAATAGTGGTAGTCGCCTCCCCACACCAGATGGGAGGCGACGTCCGAATGTTCGATCTCGTTGATGTCCATCGACTTCGGCCTCCTCACCATGCGCGTTCACGTCATGCGACACGTTCAGTGTATCGCGGATGACATGATCGCGACGGCGGGGAGACCGGGGTCGTGGGTCAGGATGGGTCAGGACTTGCGCAGCGTGATCTCGTAGACTGGCTGGGCGGCCACGGAGCCGAGTTCGGCGATCTGCTCGTCGGCATGCTCCATGCGGGCGGCCATCGGCGAGTCGACGTTCACGTTCACGCCCTTCTTGAGCGGCGTGATCACGAACACCAGCCGGTTGCCGGCGGCGGCGACCCGGGCCGCGTTCTCCTTCATGCCGATCTCCCAGACGTCGCCGTTGCAGAAGTTGTCGTTGATGAGCTCCGCGTTGGCGAACATCCAGCCGATGTCGCCGGTGTAGCGCACCTGCAGCAGCACGTCCTTGAGGTTCGTCCCGTCCATGAAGCCGTCCGGCAGGGTGATGGCGAACCGCTGCGCGCTGAGCCGTTCGACGGCGGGTTCGATGGTCTTGCGGGCCAGCGTGATCGTCGTCGTGCCGAGTCCGCCGGCCGCCGTCGCACCGCCCTGCGCAACATCCGACCGTGAACCGTCCGCAACCGCAAGATAGCCGGCCGGATAGGTCGACACCGTGATCTCGCTGTCGCGCGATTCGACCTTGAACGTGTCGCCGTCGCGGAACAGCGCGCCCGGGGCGAATGCGAGCGCCTCGCCGTCGATCACGGTCATCTCGTCGGCCTTGGCGCGGCAGACCACCACGATGTCGATCGTCGTGCCGTGCTTGGTCACGGTGAAGGTCTGGAAGTCGGCCGCGTCGCCCACGTCGAGCACGTCGCCATCCGCGAAACGCAGCCATGCCTTGCCCATGCCGTCGGGGCGCATGAATACGAACGTGCGATGGTCGGCGCCGGGCAGTGTGATCGCGGTGACGGGCTGCACGGTGGCCGCTTCGAGCATGACGCCGTCAAGATCCATGTTGAACGGCAGCACGCAGTTCTCTTCGGGAGCGAGGCCGATGCCCTCGAACGTGACGGTCCGGCCGTCCGCCAGCGTGATCGTCAGCGTCTCGTCCCGCTTGGCTTCGGTCGTGTCGTGGTCCTGGAAGTTGTTGAGGAACACGAAGCCGCTCGTGCCGTCGGTACGGATCGCGTAGCGCAGATCGGTGCGGTTGTCCGGCGTGATGCCCTGTTGGTCGGCCGGGATCACCACGTCCATCGGCACGAACCGGTCGGCGAACGTGGAACCGAAGTAGTGCAGCGTCTTCATGCGGCCGTACGATTCGCGCACCTGACCGAACTCGCCGAGACCAGCCTGGTAGTCGTACGACTTCTTCGGCACCTGGCCTTCGTTGAGATAGATGCCGTCGCCGGTCGGGTTGGTGCCGCCGTGGTACATGTAGTAGCCGAGGAAGTTACAGCCGGATCCCATCTTGATATTGGTCATCGCGTCAACGGACTTCATTGGCAGCACGAACCGGTAGTTGTACGAGTTGGTCATGCCGCCGCCCATCTCGCAGCAGGCGTACGGCTTGTCTTCCGGCTGGTAGCTCGGGTCGAACTCGTCGTTGCGCGGGCAGTCGTTGGCGTGGAAGTCGCGGTACAGGTATTCGTCGGTCTTCGGATGGTCGCCGCCGTGCGCGTAGAACAGCCACGGCCGGTAGGCGTAGCCGCCCCACAGCGGCAGCACGTCGTCGGGAACCGGCGCGCCGCCCCAGCCGGTGGCCGTGTAGAACGGCACGTTGATGCCGACCTCGTGGGCGATGCCGCGCAGCGCCTCCAGATAGGCGATGCCGTCGGAGCCGCCGGGCACCCATTCGTCGGAGATGCCGGTGGTCATCTCCCACGGGGCGGACGAATGCATGTACTCGTTGTCGAGCTGCGCGCCGATGATCGGGCCGCCCTGATCGAACAGCAATCCGTCGACCTGCTCGAAGATCTTCGTGTACAGTTCGCGCACTTCGGCGAGCCAGCCGGCGTCGAGCGAACGGGCCTCGTAGTCCTTGCCGTACACCCAGTCGGGCACGCCGCCGTTGCGTACCTCGCCGTGGTCGAACGGGCCCATGCGCAGGATCATGTACATGCCGTGCTTGGCGCACAGTTCGGTGAAGCGGCGCAGGTTCTTCGAGCCGGTGAAGTCCCAATGGCCCTCGCGCTCCTCGTGATGGTTCCAGAACACGTAGTTGGCGATGACGTTCACGCCGCCGGCCGCGCATTTGGCCAGTTCGTCGTCCCAGCGGGACTCGTCCATACGCGAGAAGTGGAATTCGCCGCTGACGCCGAAGAACGGCTTGCCGCCCACGGTCATGTAGTAGTTGGTGAAGTCGATCGCGGTGCCGTCGGGGGCGACGTTGCGCGTGCGGTCGACGATGTCGAACGGACGGATGTCGCGTTTGCGGAACGTGGTCAGGTCGACGACATGCTGGTTGGTGTGGGACATGGGATTGGTACCTTTCGAATGATTGACGTGGACGGCGGGGCGGACTGTTCGCTTAACGGCTCGCCTCCGGCCCTGCAATTACGGACCTCGCTACGCTCGGACTCAATGCTGCCTTCTCTCGCCCGGCTCGCTCAGGCTGATGCTACGGGAAGCCCACCGGGCTTCCCGCTTAACGCGTCAGCCCTTGACCGACCCGGCGACCAGGCCGGCGACGATCCACTTCTGGCAGAAGATGAAGAACAGGAACACGGGGATGAGCGCGATGGTGGTGATGGTCATGAACAGCGGCCAATTGGTGCTGAACTGGCCCATGGCGTTGAACACCTGCAGCACGAGCGTCTGCTTTTCGGTGGAGGAGATGTAGATGTTCGGCGTCATGAAGTCGTTCCAGGTCCACATGGTCTCGAACACCACCACAGTGACGAGGATCGGGCGGATGAGCGGCAGCACGATCTGCCAGAAGATGCGCAACGGTCCCGCGCCGTCCAATCGCGCCGCCTCGAACAGTTCGCCGGGCAGTCCGCGCATGTACTGCACGATCAGGAAGTAGCAGAACGTGGCGCCGCCCAGGTAGAGCACGATCAGGCCGAGCAGCGTGTCCACCAGGCCGAACTGCGCCTCCATCTTGTACTGCGGGATGAGCAGCGTCTGGCCGGGGATGACGAACGAGAGCATGAGGAACGCGCCGATGCCGGCGGTGAGCCTGCTGCGTTTGAGCACCATGCCGTAGGCGGCGAGCGCGACGATGATGACCATGAAGAACACGCCCACGACGGTCACGATCAGCGTGTTGACGGTGGCCCGCACGACCGGCAGGTTCTCCAGAGCGTACGTGTAGTTCTCGAGAGTGGGGTGCACGGGCAGTCCGAACGGGTCGGCGGCCATGTCGCCCGAATTCTTGAAGGTGTTGACCACCACGACGTACAGCGGCACGGCGCAGATCAGAGCGAGGGCGATGACCACGACGGAGCGGACGGCGGAGCGGATGCGTTCGCGCTGGCTCATAGTCAGTCCGCGGGAGGTTCCGTTATGCGATGCGGATGATGTTGCGGCGCTCATGACAGCCTCTTTTCGATACCGTTGGTGACGACCTGCTGCAGGGCCACGAGGATCACGCAGCACAGGAAGAACATGACGCCGAGCGCCGAGCCGACGCCGTATCGGCCGGAGCCGATGCCGGTGACGATGATGGATTGGGTGACGGTGTAGGTCGCGTGGCCGGGGCCGCCCGTGGTGAGGGTGAACGGCAGGTCGTAGACCTTCAGGCCGCCGGTCAGCAGCATGAAGATGGAGACGCCCATCGCGGGCACCATCTGCGGCAGGGTGATGTACGCGAACTGCTGGCCGCGGGATGCGCCGTCCACGGACGCCTGCTCGTACAGGTCGGCGGGGATGGCCTGCAGGTAGGCGAGGTACAGGGTGGCGTGCCAGCCGATCTGTGCCCACACGGCGATGAAGATCACGCAGCCTTTGGCGAGCGTAGGATCGGACAGCCACGGCACCGGCGCGATGCCGAGCTTGCCGAGCAGCGTGTTGACCGCGCCCGTGCCGAGCGGGGAGAAGATGTACTGCCAGACCAGGCCGAGGACGGCCATCGACGGCACGGAGAAGAAGAAGAACAGGGAGCGGGCGAAGTTGCGTCCGAAGAACTTGCGGTTGAGGGTCACGGCAAGCGGCAGGGCGATGGCTGTGATGAGCACGGTGGTGGCGATGGTGTACAGCATCGTGAATCCAAGGCCGGCGAGCAGCGTCTGATCGGCGAAGATCGTCCGGTAGTTGGCCAGTCCGACGAACGAGGCGTTGGCGAAATCGTATCCGTCGTAGTCGGTGAGGCTGAAGACGATGCTCTGCGCGAACGGGATGAGCACGATGATGATGTACACGGCCAGCAGCGGCAGGAGGAACTGCACGGAGGTCAGGTTCTCCATGAGGTTGCGGTGCCGGCGGTCCTTGGCATGCGCGGCTTCGAGGTCCGAGTCCAGGGCCCGGACCGGGGCCGCCGCGCGGTTGGATGCGGCGGCCAGTACGGTTGCGGTTGTCATGCGGATCACCTTCAGGAGAGCGTCTTGAGCTTGGCGTCGAGGTTGACGGCGGCCTGCGCCGGGCTGATGGAGCCGAGCGCCACCTGCTGCAGCTGGGCGAAGGTTTCGGCGCGCAGGGCGCTGCGTCCGGTGGACGGCCAGCCGAGCGTGTTGAGGTAGATGTTGCCGGTCTTCAGGTACAGGTCGTACGGTTCGGAGAACGTCTCGTCGATGTCCGGCGTGTAGTTCTTGGTGGCGGGGATCAGGCCGAGGCTGCTTTGCAGGATCTTGAGGCCGTCCTCGGAGGAGATGAAGTCGAGGAAGGCTTCGGCCGCCTCGAGCTTCTTGCCGTCGATCTTGGCGTTGATGGCGTAGCCCGAGTCGGCCGCGCCGGGCGCGAACGGGGTGTCGCCCTTGTGCAGCATCGGCATCCTGCCGAACGCGAAGTTGAGGCCGGCGTCCTTGAACGTCTTCACATCCCAGTATCCGGACGGCATGACGGCCAGTCGGCCGGCGGCGAATTCGGAGCGCACCTGGTCGTCGGCGAGTCCGGTGACTTCGGAGCCCATCACGCCGGCGTCGAACAGTTTGGCCCATTCCTTGTAGTACTTGGTGTAGCTTTTGGCGAACGTGGAGTCGCCGTCGCCGATCTGCTGGTCGATGCTCTTGGACTGCTTGGAGGAATCGTAGCCGATCCAGCCTTCCACGAGCGCGCCGAGGCCGGCCTTAGGTTCGAGGTACGGCTTGTCGACTCCGGCGTCCTTGAGCTTCTTGAGCATCTCGATGAACTCGTCCCACGTTTCGGGAATCGTGTCGTAGCCGGCCTTGGCCAACAGATCCTTGTTGTAGGCGTAGGCGTTGGACCATGCGGTCACGGACATGCTGTAGACCTTGCCGTCCACGGTGGCCTGGGCCTTGTTCGTGTCTCCGATGCGGTCCATGAACGGCTCGTCGGTCAGGTCCTTGGCGACGTGGTTCTTCACCAGATCGGCGAGCTGCTCGGGCGGGGCCACGTAGACGTCGGCGAGCTTGCCGCCGGAGATGCGCGTCTGCAGCGTCTGCTGGTAGCCGGCCTGCGCGCCGTTGGTGGTGCTGAACTTGATCTTGACGTCCGGATTGGCTTTCTCGAACGCGTCGATCAGCGGCTGGTACAGGTCCTGCGTGTTGTTGGCGAAGAACGACAGTTCCGTCTTGCCGGATGCCGTGCCCGATCCGCAGGCTGCGAGGGATGCGACCATTGCGATTGCGGCACCGGCGCCGATCGCGGTTGTCCATGTGTGCTTCATGATGGCTCCTTTCATCAGAGCATGTGCGCACGGATACCTTGTGCGACCATGCCGAAGGTGTTGGTACAAGCACTGCGACCGTCGAACTGCTTCGTTCGGTTCGTCGCTGTGTTTTGTTGATACCATCCTATGACTGGTTTGGCTTGATATATCACCATAAATTGCCGAGAGATAGAGATTTATTGCTCTCGCTGTGATGTTGATCGATAACGTTCGCCGCACCGGCGGAGACCAGGACGGTCGCAATATCCGTCATCGGCGCGCACAACGGCATGCGGCACCCGCACAACGCAAGTGGCGGTTTTCTCTCTGTCTTACGACAGTGAGAAAACCGCCACGATATCGCGTCCCGCGCAATCAACATAGGTTCGGCGCAGGATCAGCGTGAGCCCACAGCAAGATCAGAGCACGTGCCGGCTGCCGATCTCGTCGGCGAACAGGTTCGCCTGGATGTGGCTCGGATCGAGCGCGAGCGCGTCGCCGAGGAACCGTGCGGCCGCCTCGCGATCGCCGGTGCCGATGTTGGCCAGGCCCATCAGGTACAGGCAGTGGATGCGGTTCATCTTCGTGTAGTCGTTCTCGAAGATGAGGAAGTCGGGCAGCGAGACGGCGAAGTAGTCGATCTTGACCTGGTCGTCGAGGTGCTGCTCGCCGTAGTCGAGCAGCCGGTAGAACCGCGCGTTGGCCGGACCTTCCTCGCCGAGCGCCGCATGGGCGAGCCCTTGGAACAGGATCATCTCGGCCGGCTGGTCGTTGTAGTACATCGCTCCCTTCACCTCGTCGGGGCCGATCGTCGCCTGTCGGAATTCGGCGAGCGCGGCCGTCTCGTCACCAAGGTGACGTTCCGTCACGCCGAGCCAGTAGTGGATGTCGTTGTCCTTCTGCCCTTCGAGCTTGCCTTCGCCGAGATTCTGCGGGTAGGCGAGCGTTTTCACGAGCAGCTCCTTGGCCTTCGCCCAGTCGCCGGCCGCCATCGCGTCCTTGGCGAGCAGGGTGAGCGCGATGCGGTACTGCGCGGTGATCTTGCCTTCGCCGCCTTCCCACGGGTGGAAGCGGCGCCGGCCCATCAGCTCGTACGCCTTCGCGTAGTTGCCGGTGAGGTTGAGCACGGTCAGGTATTCGATGTACAGGTCGTCGCGTTCGGCCACCACGTCGAGATGCTTCTCGAATTCGGCAAGCCGCTGCGCATAGGTCCAGCCGATCTTGCGATGCAGCTGATCGGTTTCGAGGAACACGCGGGCGTCCGACTCGTCAAGCGCGTAGGCCTGTTCGATCTCACGCTGCGCGGCCGTCGCGTCGCCGCGCTTGTTGTAGTAGGCGAGCGCAAGGTTGCGGTGCACGGTCGGGAAGCCCGGATCGAGGTCGCGGCTGGATTCCCACAGGGCGATCGCACGGTCGGCGAGCGTCTTGTCATAGTACAGGCAGCCGAGATAGTACGGTGCCTTGGCGCCGTTCACGGACTTGATCGCGGCTTCCAGCGGCGCGATGTCCTCCAGCTTGTTCGGGAAGCAGTAGTCGCTCGGCGCGGCCTCGGCGGCCTCGAACGCGGCGCGGGATTCCTCGTCGCGGCCGAGCTGCGCGAGATAGTAGCCCTCGTAGTACTTGACCATCGGCTTCGACTGGTCGGCCTCGCCGAGCAGCGCGAGCGCCTCGCCGTAGGCGCCGAACAGCGCGTAGTCGCGGGCGGCCTGCAGGTAGTTCTCGTGGAAGCCACGCATGAGTCCCGCAAGCTCGGCCGGGTCCGCGCCGGCGATCACGCGTTCGTTGCCGGATACGAAGTCGAATTCGTCGATCTTCAGGTTCTCGGCGAGTGCCGCAGCGGCGTCGTCCGCGCGTCCCAGCTTGCGCAGCACGTAGGCGTGCAGGCCGCGTGCCTTGATGTTCATCGTGTTGCGGGTGAGGGCCTGTTCGACGTATTCGAGCGCGTCCGCGAAGTCGCCGCGGCGGGCGGCGATGGCGGCCATGTAGAAGAACGCGCGTTCCTTCTGCGCGTCGTCCCAGGTGGCCTTGAAGAACGCGTCGAACGCCTTGTCGAAGTCGCCCTGGTAGAACAGGTCGAGGCCGAGGTTGTAGTGCGGCTCGCTGTCGTACGGCTGCGTGTTGTGCTTGGTCAGCCGCTTGATGGCGGCGCGGAAGTACCGTTCGGCGCCTGCGAAGTCGCCGCGGCGCAGCAGCAGTCGGCCGTATGCGTTGTTGATGCGCGCGTCGCCCGGGTCGCGCTTCAGGCCTTCGAGATAGTACGGGTCGGGCAGGTAGGTGGCGTGACGGTACTGTTCGAGGTGCGTGCCGGCGAGGAACAGTTCCTCGTTCGTGGCGATCCTGGCCGGTTCGTCGGCGGCCTTGGCCGGTTCGGGCAGCTTGTCGATCTTCTTCGGTTGCGGCGTGTAGTCGATGAGCACGGTGCCGTCGGCGGAGGCGACGGTCGCGGTGATGTCGGTGGGCTTCGCGTCGCCGGTTTCGAATTCGGCGCGCACGATGTCGTTCGGGCTGATCGTGCCGATGTACTCGTACAGCGTCGCGCCGCTGCGGTCGTCGGTGACGGTGACGCGCGCGTGCTCGTACACGCCCGTCGCGTACACGGTGACGCGGCCCTGACCGGCGGCCAGTCCCTGCGCTTCGATGCCTTCGGTCTCGCCGGCCGCGCCGAACGTGTCCTCGGGGCCGATCTCAAGGTTCACGGCCGCGTTGATCGACGCGTTCTTGACCTGTCCCACGCCCTTGTACGGCATGAAATACTGGGTGAACGTCTTGCCTTCGTACGGCTTGAGCCACGTGAAGTCGGGCTGGTTGTCGGTGAACACGCCGGTCATGAGCTCGACGTACGGGCCGTTCTCATCGGTGAGGTTCCTGTCCCATGCGCGGCCGAAATCGCCGTTGCCCCACGTCCACTGCTTCTTGCCGGGGCTGACGTGGTGGTCGGCCACATGCAGAATGCCCGCGCCGACGCCGAAGTCGTAGCCGCCGACGAAGTTGTAGTCGGAGTGTGCGGCCATGTAGCTGGTCGGGACAGGCACGTTCTTGTAGCGGCCGATGTCGACGCCTTCGGAGTAGTCGTGCTTGTAGTAGGTGCCGGTGGCGATCGGGTAGCGCGAGACGTCGCGCTTGCCGTGGTCCATGACGGCGGTCACGTCCGGCGGCATCACGGTTTTGGTGTGCTCGTTGACCGGGACGGCCGGGTTGGCCCACCACAGGAAGGTCTGCGGCAGCGCGGTGCCGTTGTACAGCTGCGCGGTGATCTCGATGTATGCCTTGCCGGGGTGCAGCGCGATCTTGGTGATCACCTGCGTGCCGTACATCTGGTCGGTGTCGTGGCACAGCACGGCCTTGCCGCCGTCGGGCAGGCCCTCGGTCTTGTAGTCGACCGGCAGGTAGGTGGTCGGACGGTGGTGCTGCGGCCAGTTGAATTCGATGCCGCCGGAGATCCACGGGCCGGTCAGGCCCACGAGTGCCGGCTTGATGACGTCGTTGCGGTAGACGAAGTCGTAGCCGTTGGTCTTGTCCTTCGCGTACTGGATGCGGCCGCCGAGTTCGGGCAGCACGGTCACTTCGAGGTATTCGTTCTCGATGATGACGGCCTTGTAGTCCTTGTCGTGCTTGACGTCGCTGATGGTCTCGATGACCGGGTACGGGTAGACGCGGCCCGAGCTGCCCTGGTAGACGCGCTTCTCGATGAACTCCGGGTTCTTGTCCGCCGCGCCGATCTCGTAGGTGGGGATCGTGATGACGGTGTCCTTGACGCTCACTGCCATAGTGTGCTCCTTCATTGGAACTTCGTGGGGAACTGTGCGGCCTTGCGACCATCACATTCGTAATTTATTGATTACTTGCTTACAGACTACGGCTGATTCTTCGGTATATTTAGAGTTTTCTTGCTTGCGGATATGAAAAAATTGCGGTTACTGGAATGGCTGTGAACTGCTATGATGAAACCGTTGCACCGCATCATCGACGACGAAAACGAGCCATCATGAAACCAGCCGAACACGGAATCCGCAACCAGGGATCGGAGTTCTATATCTACACGCCCAGCAAAACGGCGTTGCAGACGTTTCTCTATCCGCTGCGCGTCGGCCTGTTCCGTTACGAGGCCGGCTACCGTCAGGAACGCAGCTCGTTCGACAGTTTCCTGTTGATGGCCATCCGTTCCGGCTCGTTCGACATCACCACAGAGCAGGGCACGCACTACGCGGGCAAGGGCGATTTCGTGCTGCTGGACTGCTACCGGCATCACTCCTATGGCACCGACGAGGACAGCGACGTGCTGTGGCTGCATTTCGACGGCACGATGGCCCGCGCGTATTTCGATCTGATCGACGGCAAGCTCGGCACCGTGTTCTCGCTCAAAGAGCCGACTTATGCGCTGAACCGCCTGACCGCCATCTACGACGTGTTCCATGCCGCGTCGCGCATCAGCGAGCCGAGCATGTCGAAATACATCACCGACATCCTCACCGAATTCGCGGTGGCGGCGGCCGACAGCGCCACGTCCCAGCAGCGTCAGCCGTATGCGATCGAGGATGTGCTCACCTATATCGCCGGCCATCTGAGCGAGCCGCTGCCGATCGACGAACTGGCCGCACGCGCGTACATGAGCGAATACCATTTCATCCGCGTATTCAAAAAGGAGACCGGCTACACGCCGCACGCCTACATCGTGGACGCGCGCATGCACGCCGCGAAATACCTGCTGATCAATTCCGACATGCCGCTCAAACAGCTGTGCGACGAGTGCGGGTTCACCGACACGAGCACGTTCTGCGCGGCGTTCAAACGCAGGAACGGCATGTCGCCCATCGAATTCCGCCGGCAGGGCGAGCTGCGGCAGCTCTGAGACGGCGGCCCTCTCTCTCCTCCATTTCCGGCACTGCTCCCCATTCGGCACCCGGCACGGCTGGCGTGCAAATACGGAAAGGCCGGCGCGGGGGTTGCCCGACGCCGGCCTATCGTACAGCAGTACGGCTTATGGTCGTCTTACAGCTCGAAGCCGAGTTCCTCGGCGGCCTCGGTGGGCACCGGGTCGTCGGCCCACAGGTCCTCGAGGTTTTCGGTGGTGGCCAGCGAGCGGATCTCGGCCTTGTCGATGTACAGCTCGCCGCTCAGGTGGTCGGTCTCATGCTGGAAGATGCGGGCCGGCCAGCCGTGCAGATGCTCCTCATGCTGCTTGCCGTCCTCGTCCTGCCAGCGGGCGGTGATGTCGAGCCAGCGCCTGCGCACGGCCTGGTAACCGTCGAAGCTCAGGCAGCCTTCGTAGAAGCTGCGCGTCTCCTCGCCGATCGGCTCGTAGCTGGGGTTGATGATGACGTGGAACGGGAATTCGCCGATCTCACGCGGGTCGTCCTCGTCGTCGCGGATGTGGTCCTCGACGACGGCGAGCGCGAGGCCGAGGCCGATCTGCGTGGCGGCCAGGCCCACGCCGGGCGCTTCGAGCATGGTCGTGTGCATCGTATCGATGAGCTTGTCGAGCGTCTTGCGGCTCAACTGACCGGCGTAGGCGACGGTCTGCTGGCGCAGGACGGGTTCGCCGGCCTGCACGATCGGCAGGATGCGCTCCTTGCCGCCGGTTTTGATGAGTTGTTCGACGTCGCGGTTGAGGGCGATGTCGACCTTGGCGTTCTTTCCAAACATGTTCGGCTGTTCCTTTGCGCAGGGCTGTACTGGATTGTGCGGGGCGTGGTTTACAGGGTTTACAGTGCGAGTTCCTCGGCGACGACCGCGGCGAGACGGTTGCAGACCTCGTCGGCCTGCTCCTGAGTGGCGGCCTCGGCCATGACGCGCACGAGCGGCTCGGTGCCGGAGGGGCGCAGCAGCACGCGTCCGGTGTCGCCGAGCAGCTTCTCCTCGCGTTCGACGGCGGCCTGCACCTTGGCGTTCGTGGTGGCGGCCATCTTGTCGACGTTCGGCACGTTGACGAGCGTCTGCGGCAGCTGCGGGAAGTCGGCGGCGAGCTGCTTGAGGCTCTTGCCGGAGCGGACGACCTCGTTGCACAGGGTGAGCGCGGTGAGCGTGCCGTCGCCGGTGGTGGCGAATTCGCGGTTGATGACGTGACCGGACTGTTCGCCGCCCAGCGTGTAGCCGCCGCGCAGCATCTCCTCGAGCACGTAGCGGTCGCCGACGGCGGTCTGCACGGTCTTGATGCCCATGTCCTTCAGGGCGAGCTTCAGGCCGAGGTTGCTCATGACGGTCACGACGAGCGTGTTGTCGGCCAGCTTGCCGGCCTCCTTCTTGGCGCGAGCGAGGATGCCCATGATCTGATCGCCGTTGACCATGTTGCCGTCCTCGTCCACCGCGAGGCAGCGGTCGGCGTCGCCGTCGAACGCGACGCCCATCACCGCGTCGGTGGCCTTGACCATCGCCTGCAGCTGCTCGGGGTGCGTGGAGCCGGCGTGCTTGTTGATGTTGTAGCCGTCCGGCGAGGCGTTGATGACCATGACCTCGGCGCCGGCGCGGCGCAGCGCCTCGGGGGCGACCACGGAGGTGGCGCCGTTGGCGCAGTCGGCCACGATCTTCAGGCCCTTGAGCGGCTTGGGCTGGGTCTTGTCGGGGTTGAGCGGCGCGATCGTGGAGACGAGGTGGTCGATGTACAGGTTGGTCGCGGTGACCGGATCATGGCTGATGCGGCCCACGCCGGCGCCGGTCGGACGCTCCCAGTCCTTGCCGAGCACGGCTTCGATCTCGTCCTCCTTGCCGTCGGGCAGCTTGAAGCCGCCGCGGGCGAAGAACTTGATGCCGTTGTCGGGCATCGGGTTGTGGGAGGCGGAGATCACCGCGCCCATCTCGACGTTGAGCACGGAGGTGAGGAACGCGATGCCCGGAGTGGGGATGATGCCCGCGTCGATCACGTCGAATCCGCCGGCGGCCATGCCCGCGGACAGCGCGGCGGCGAGGAAGTCGCCGGAGACGCGCGTGTCGCGGCCGACGAGCGCGCGGCGGCGGCCTTCCGGCTGGTCGTCCTTCGTGCCGGAGTCACCCAGCACACGCACGGCGGCGTCGCCCAGATCGAGCGCCAGCCGTGCCGTCAGGTCCTTGTTCGCCAATCCGCGAACGCCATCGGTTCCGAACATACGTGGCATATCGTTACTTCCTCGCTGTTTCGTTGTCAGTCGTGATACCGTGCACCATCGTACTCAACACGCCCGGCAACGTCACTCCCCCACGCGCAATGCTGCCCGGTTTCCCCGCATTTGCATGTGCGAGGAGCGTGGCAGCACGGCTTAGTCGAAGAATCCGAGGTCGCGCAGTTCCCCGACGGCGTCGAGCAGACGGTCGGCGTCGGCGGTCGTGAAGACCAGCGGCGGGCGCACCTTGAGCGCGCTGCCGTCGGCGCCGGATGCCGAGATCAGGATATTGCGGTCGCGCAGCGCGTCGACAATGGTCTGCGTGCCGGCCGGATCGGGCCGAGAACCGTCATCGGAGCGGATGTCGATGCCAATGAACATGCCGGCGTGGCGGATCTCGCCCAGTTTCGGCCGTCCCGCGAGCAGCGACGCGAACCCGTCGCAGATGTAGTCGCCGACCGTCTTGGCCTGTGCGAGCAGTCCGCGCGATTCGATCTCGTCGAGCACCGCCTCGGCCGCCCGCATGGAGACCGGGTTGCCGCCGAACGTGTTGAAATATCTGGTGCAGGCCGCGAACGCGTCGCCGATCGCCGCCTTGTAGACGACCGCGCCGGTGGGGATGCCGTTGCCCATCGGCTTGCCGATCGTGACCAGGTCCGCGTCCGCATGATGACGCTGGAATCCCCAGAACGCGTCCCCGGTGCGCGCGAATCCCGACTGCACCTCGTCGGCGATGAGCAGACCGCCGGCCCGGTGTGCCATGTCGGCGATGTCCGCGACCCATCCTTGCGCCCCCGGCAACACGCCGTCCGAGGAGAAGATCTGGTCGAGCAGCACGGCGGACACGCCATAGCCGGCGTCGTGCAGCGACCGGAACGCGGCGGCGAACCGTTCGCGCAGCACGGCGCGCGCCTTATCGGCCGGCATGCCGCCGGTCAGTACGTCATGCACCTCGACCGTGGCGAGGAACGGGGCCAGCGGTATGGCCGTGCCGAAGCTCGGCGACACCGACGACACCAGCGCGGTGATGCCATGGTAGGCGTTGGCGGTCACCACCACGCCCTGATGGCCGGTGTAGACGCGGGCCATGCGCAGGGCGAGGTCGTTGGATTCCGAACCGGAGTTGGTAAAGCTCACCCGGTCAAGCCCTTCCGGAAACAGGCTGAGCAGGCGTTCGGCATAGTCGAGCACCTCGTCCTGCAGGTAGCGCGAATGCGTGTCCTGCTTGGCGAGCTGATCACTCACCGCCTCACGCACGTGCGGGTTGGCATGCCCGACGCAGGCCACGTTGTTGTAGCAGTCCAGATAGTCCACGCCATCGGCGTCGAACAGGTGCGCACCGTTGCCGCGCACCACGTGGATGGGACGGTTGTAGAACAGCGGGCCCAATGTGCCGAGCGTGCGTTTGCGCCGTTCGATCAGCGCCACCGTGTCCGGGGAGAGCCCGGCCGTGCCCTTGGAAAAATCGAATCCGTTCGCGAGTCCCTTGCGTCCCGCCACCGGGGCGGGGACGCTCGCGTCGATGTTGCTCATGATATGGTCCTCTCTCTTGATATGACTGATTGGTAGCTGGGGATGCTGCGTTCGCATGCCGGCGGCGGTCCGTTCACACGCCGGTGAACAGATCCCGGGATCCGGCCGACAGCGATTGCAGCAACCGGAGCCGGGCGATTCTGGACTCCGGTCGGAACAGGTAATGTTCCGGCGAGACCCCGGAACGGCGTTCGGCCAGCAGCGGCAGCAGCACGATGAGCGCGGCGCGCGCCTGCATGACGGGCATGAGCAACGGCAGCTGGCCGCGGTCGAAGTCCGGGTTCGCGCGCAGGTATGCGGCCAGCGCGATGCGGCACGGTTCGAGCGGATCGGCGAGCGCGCCGTCAGCCAGATAGCACAATGCGGTGCCCAGATCGCACACGGCCGGCATCAGGTGCATGTCGCCGAAGTCGATGATGCCGGCGATCTCGCCCGGCCGGTCGTCTCGCACCGTGATGTTGCCGGGGTGGAAGTCGCCATGGCACAGCTGCTGCGGCAGCGCGTCGATGCGCCCGGATGCGGATTCGTACGTCGCCACGGCCTGCTCGATCAGCTCGCGGGCTGCCGCGTCGTCGACCATCGGCAGCACGTCCTGCGCGATCGCCGGCAGCAGCCGCACATCCCACAGGATGCGCCCGAGCCGGTCCTCGTATCCGCGCTCGTCAGCCAGTACCTGCTGGATGCGGGCCAGCCGATCGCCGATGTCGGCAAGCAGCGCATGCGACGGACGGCCCGGCGACGACGACACGATATGTCCCGTAACGAACGTGGTCAGCGTGGCCCATCGGGTGGGCCCGCCGGTATCGGACCTCGCGATCATGCCGCCGTCGAGGCAGGGCACCAGTCTGGTCACGGGCACGTTGGCCGCCCGCCGTTCCAGCATGCGCAGCGCGCGGGCGCGCATGAGCACGGTCTCGTAGTCCTCGGCCGGATGCTCGATCTTCAGCAGGTAGCGTGGAGAACGCTCGCCATGCACCGCCACCGCGAACGTGTCGTCGCGCTCGGTGGCGATGCGCTCGAGCCGGACGCCGTCCAGCCCGTAGTCGCGGGCCAGCAGGTCGCCGGCCTTGCGCTCGTCGATCGTCTCGTGCGGCTGCCCGAGCGTACGGTATCCCTCGAAATCATGCATTGCCGGACCTCCTTGCCGTGTTCGTGTCGTTCGGCCATCCGCCCAAGCGGCGCCGAACCATCGGTTCAGCGCACGACGATCATCGGTTTGATCGTGCGGCGATTGTCCATGTCGTCGTAGGCCTGTGCGATGTCCGCGAGCGCGTACCGTTTCGTGTAGACCGGGCCGGGGTCGATGCGGCCGTCGAGCACCGCCGGCAGCACTGTGGCGATGTAATGGTGGGCCGGTGACATGCCGCCGGTGACGGTGATGTTGGAATAGAACAGGTCGCGTACGTCGATGCTCACGCCGTGCGGCAGGCCAACATAGCTGACGGTGCCGCCAGGGGCGACCATATGGATGGCGGTGGCGAAGGACTGCGCCGATCCCACGCATTCGAGCACCTTGTCGGGCTTGTCGCCGCCGGTGATCGATAGCACGTGGTTCACGGCGTCGTCGCCGCGTTCGGTGACGATCTGGTCCGCGCCGAAACGCAGGGCGAGCTCGTTGCGGTCGGCGTGCGTGCTGCCTGCGTTGATCACGCAGTCCGCGCCGAGCAGCTTGGCGGCCATCATGGCGCACAGGCCGACCGCGCCGTCGCCGATCACTGCGACCACGTCGCCGGGCTGTACGTGGGCGCTGACGGCCGCATGGTATCCGGTAGTGAACACGTCGGTCAGCGTGAGCAGGCCGGCGGCCAGCGATTCGTCGGGACGATGGCCGTCGGCGTACGCCTTGACCAGCGTGCCGTCAGCGAAGGGCACGCGCGCGGCCTGGCCTTGGCCGGCGTCCGCGGTTTCGCGTCCCCAGAACCCTCCGTTGACGCAGCTGGTCTCCAGTCCTTGCCGGCAGTATCGGCAGGTGCCGTCGCTGTAGCGGAACGGTACGATCACCCAGTCGCCCGGTTTGACGGAACGCACCTCCGATCCGACCTCGCGTACGGTGCCGACGAACTCGTGGCCGATGCGGTTCGGGGCCGCCGCCCCTTGATCGCGGTATGTCCACAGGTCGGAGCCGCATACGCCGGCGTATTCGATGTCGACGATTGCGTCGGTGGGATGTTCGATGACGGGATCGGGGACCTCGTCGAGGCTGACCGTGTGGTGGCCGTGGTAGACAGTGGCTTTCATGATTGCCGCCTTTCTTGAACTTGGCTGGATGGAATATGGTGTGGGCTGAGAGAAATGCGAACGGAAGGAGCGTTCGGCCGCGGTCGCTTTGCGACGGGCGAATCAGGCCTGCCAGCGTCCGGCGCTGATGTCGGCGTATCGCCGGCGCACCGCGGCGAGCGTGGCCGGCAGCATCAGCGTGAATCCGACAAGTCCGACGATCCATAGCGGATACTGGGCGAGCAGCGCGACGCGCATGGCATGGTCGGTGTACAGCGTGGGACTGGATGCACCCTGCATATCGAGCAGGACGCCGACGCCGAGCATGACAATGGATGCGGAGAAGGAGCCGCCCATGTTCGCGATGCCGGTGGCCAGTCCGAGGTTGCCGGATTCGTTGGAGTCGCGTACATAGTCGAAAGCGACGCCGGCCGCCGGCCAACCGCTGGACACGGCGGCGAGCAATGCGGCCGTCAGCCAGAACGGGTGGGGACCGGAGGTCGTCAAGACGGCCGCCCACAATATCATCTGCGCTCCGGACGATCCATAGACTATCAGCGCGCGGCCGTGGATCGGATGGATTCCGGCAATGCGCCCGAACACCACGGCCCAGACCGCGCACATGACGATGCCGGCCCCCAGATAGGCGCTGGCCTGCTGGCGCGTGTACCGTTCCACGGTCAGCAGGAAGGGCACGCCCCACAGCGAATTCATCATGCTGTTGGAGAACACGTTGGTGAAATGCACCCAGAACCCGCAGACCGTGCCTCGCTGGCGCGCCGCGACGGCGATCGATGGCCAGATGCCGGCCGGATGCGGCGCGATCGCACGCCCGTCGTCGCGGGCCGTCCCCGGACGGTCGGCCAGGAACAGCAGCACGCACACGGCGATCATCGTGCCGATGCCGCCGGCGGCCGCGAACGCCGCGCTCCAGCCGGTCCGGTTCATCAGCCAGACGAACGGGTAGATCGATAGCAGCTGGCCGAAGCTGCCGATCTGGCCTGTCAGCTGGTTCATCAGCGGCAGCCTGCGCACCGGGAACCATGCGGCGACCAATCGGATCGCCGAGATGAAGATCAGCGCGTCGCCGCTGCCGACCACCGCACGGCCGATCACCGCCATCCATGCGGCTGGCGCGAACGCCAGCAGGGTCTGCCCGGCCGACATGAGCAGGCATCCCGCCGAGATCAGACGGCGCGGGCCGTATCGGTCGAGCAGCAGTCCGGCGGGTATCTGCATGACCGCATACACGAACAACTGCAGGTAGACGAACGACGAGAGCACGGTGCTAGTGGTGTGGAAATGATGCGCCGCCTGGATGCCGGTGGCCGACATCGACGAACGGCACGCCATGGCGAACAGGTAGCCGACCATGGCCAGCGCCCACATCAGGTACGCCTTGATGCCACCGCGTTGCGCGTCGCGCCGTTCGGGCACAAACGCAACGGCGCGACGGCCGGACATGCCGCGTTCGTCTCCTGTCTCGCAGGCGAGATCAGCGGCCGGCGGATTCATAGCGCACCTGCCCGCCGATCACCGTCGCCGCGACGCCGATCTCGTGCAGCGAGTCCGGGTCGACCGTGTGCGGGTCAGCGTCGAGCGCGACGAAGTCGGCGTATTTACGGGGGCTCAACGTGCCGAGCACCTGCTCTTTCTTCGACGCGTACGCGCTGCCGTAGGTGTAGGCGCGCAACGCCTCGTCGACGGTGAGCCGTTCGTTTTCGCCGAGCACGAATCCGCCGGCGGTCTTGCGCGTGACCATGCCCTCGATGGAGATCATCGGCGAGACCGGCGCGCACGGCGCGTCCGTGCTGCCGGGGATGATCGCGCCGCGGTGCACGAACGAGCCCATGCGGTAGGCGCGACGGGCGCGCTCCTCGCCGAGCAGGCGCACGTAGGCGTCGCCGTTGTTCTTCATGAAGCTGCCTTGCGGGTTGACGATGATGCCGTCGCGGATGATGCGTTCCACCGTGGCGTCGCTGGACAGGCCGCAGTGTTCGAGACGGTGGCGCACGTCCGTCCTCGGATACAGCTGTTGGGCGTGTTCAATGGCGTCGAGCGCGATATCGATGGCGTGGTCGCCGATCGCGTGAATGGCCATGCGCCAGCCTTCGCGGTGCAGAATGGCGACCTGGCGGGCGAACTCCTGCGGATCCCAGCTGAAGACGCCCTTGTTGTCGGGCATGTTCAGATACGGTTCGTTGAGGTAGGCGGACAGGCTGGAGAACGCGCCGTCGAGGATGATCTTGAACGGTCCGATGTCGAGCAGGCCGCCTTCGAATCCGGTGCGGATGCCGAGGTCGAGTCCGAAGCCGTGCTTGAGGTCGCCGGTCAGCTGGCCGAGGTCGTGCAGCGCTGAGAAGTACGGCATGAGCGTGCCGCGCTGGTGGATGAGCCCGCGGTCGTAGGCCTCCTGGAATAGGCCGATGTCGTCGGGGGTCTGGCCGATGCCCTCCCAGTTGCGGTCGGTGCCGGTGCCGCCGTCGGTGAAACTGGTGATGCCGAGCGAGAGCGTGTAGCGCGCGGCGAGTTCCAGCTGGTGCAGCAGCGTGGCCTCGCTCACCCGGTTCGCCAGTCCGGTGAACATGAAGCACATCTTGTCTTTGACCAGACCGGTGACGTGCCCGTGTTCCTTGATGACCAGATCGGGCTGGTCGATGTCGTCGGGATGCTCGTAGCCAGCTCGGCGGAAGGCCTCGGTGTTGATGACGGCCGCATGGTTCGACAGGTGCAGGATCAGCAGCGGATGGCCGTGCGAGATGCGGTCGAGCACGGCGATGTCGGGGAACGCGCCGAGCGAGAATTGGTCGAAACCCCATCCGAGGACCCATTCGCCGTCGGGCGTGCGTTCGGCGGCCTCCTCGATGCGCCGGTAGACCTCGTCGAGCGTGGACGCGGTCTGCTTGCGCAGGTCGACCTGATTAAGGTTCGCGCCAAGCAGCGAAAAATGCAGGTGCACGTCGTTGAAGCCGGGGCAGACGAACCTGCCTCCCAGATCCACATGATGTCGTGCCGGCACGCCGTCCAGATCGTCGTCGAGCGCGACGATCTTACCGTCGTACACGCCGATGCGGCGGGCTCGGGGATGAGCGGGATCCATCGTATGGATGTCCGCGTTTTCGAAGATCGTGTCGATGGTGAACATGATGGTTCCCTTTCAGATCAGCGAAGTTCCGGCCGGATGCGGGTCGGGGTTGTCGAATACGGCGATATCCGCACCGACGGTGCGGCCGCGTCCGGTGAACAGCGCGACGACCGCGATCTTGCGGGCGTCGAACACGCGGGCCAGCGAGATCGAACCGTCCCAGGCCTGCGTGCCATCCCATTGCTCGATCATCAGGCCGTTGACGAAGATGCGGCAGGCCACGCGATCGTCGGGATCGGCGGCAGTGACCGTGTAACGCAGAAGCCCGTCGCGGATGCCGGCGTCGAGGCGTGCGGCGAAGGTGCGGCCGGCCGGCGCCGAGGAGTCCTGGTCGAACGCGATGCGGCCGAGCGATTCGATGGGCGGGGTGCGCCGCGGCGCGACGCGTCTGCGGCTCGCCTGCTCGTATTCGAGCGCGCATGCGAGCAGCAGACGGTCGCTGCCGGCCGGCCCCATGAACGTCAATCCGGCCGGCACGCCGGTGTCGTCCATCACGCCCATCGTCACGCTGACCGTGGGGATGCCCAGATGGCGGATCATGCGGTTGCCGTTCGAGAACCACGTGCCGTCCTGCCAGGCTTCCGTGTTGTGTACTTCGTCCACGTCGGCGTCCGCATGGGCAATGTTGCTGTTCGTGGGGAAGACCAGCACGTCGAGCCCTCCGGCGCGCATCCACTGTTCGAGATGCCGTTTGCGGATCGCCTCGAGGCCGGCGAGGCCGGCGGCCAGTTCAGGCGTCTTGTCCAACGGCAGCAGCCTGCCGTCGCGCATGTACTGTGCGGCCTGCTGGTAGAAACCGTACTGCCAGCCGGTGCGGCGGGCCATCGAATCGAACGGGTTGGGGAAGATGTCGTTGGGATCGACGTCGAGCAGGCTGTCGATTCCGTCGATGTCGAACCCGCGGATGAATTCCTCGAGCGCCGCGGCGTTGAGCTGCAGCCATTCGTGATCCATCCAGTCATGCGGGATCAGTCCTTCGTCGGCGAACGTCTTCAAGGTGCGCGGCGCGATGTCGTAGGCGTCGCGCAACGGGAACGTCGTCCAGCGCACGTGTGCGCCGAGCGCCTTGAAATCGCCGATCGCGCGCAGCAGCAGCGCGTTGACGCTCGGCCGGGTGTACACGGCGGGCAACGCGTCGCCGATGCGCCCAGCGTAGGCGCCGACCACGCCGATGCGCAGTCCGACGAGCGCGTCCATGTTGTCGATGCCGCCGAATCCTTTGTCGTGCAGGCGTTCGGCGGCTTCGAGCCGCACGTGCTTCTGGCTGCGCCACAGATCGCCTCGGGTGTCCGGATCGTCCGCGGTCAGGGTCGGCAGCAGGGCCAGCAGGTCGCGCACCGTGCGGGTGTGGGGCACCACTTCGTCCTTGGTGGCGTGCAGCACCCAGTTGCCGCGCAGCGAGATCACGCCGCGCGAGGGGGTGTAGGCCACCAGGCCGTTGTTGGCGGCCGGCGAGCGCCCGGAGGAAACTGTCTCCTCGCCCAGTCCGAAGGCCGCGAAGCTGGCGGCGGTCGACACCGCGGAGCCGTTGGACGACCCGGAGTACCATGCCGCGGCCAGATAGTCGCCGTTGTACGGGTTTTCGGCGCGCCCGTAGACGCCGCGCTGCACGCCGCCGGCGGCCATCGGCGGCATGTTGGTGCGTCCGACCAGCACGGCGCCGGCCTTGCGCATCGCGCCCACGGAGAAGCTGTCCTCACCGGCGACGACGTGCGCGAACGCCGGGGATCCGGCGGCCATCGTCATGCCTTTGGCCATGTAGCTGTCCTTGACGCTGTACGGGATGCCGTGCAGGGGGCCGCGCGCCCGTCCCTCGGCCCGTTCCTCGTCGCGGGCCATCGCCTCCTTAAGCACGTCCGGGGCGATGATCGGCGTGGAGTTGAGCCGTATGCCGTTGACGTCGTAGTAGAACAGACGGTTGAGATAGGCCACCGTCAATTCGGTGGAGGTGGTCTCCCCTCGTTCCATCATCTCGGCCATGTCTTCGACGGACAGTTCGATGACGTTCACGTCGCGTTTGTCGCTGTCGGCTCCCATTGCAATCCCCTGCTTTCGTTGCGTTGCCATTGCGTTCCCGCGCGTCTGCGCGAGACGGGCGGGCCGCCCGGACCGAATCCGGGCGGACGGCCCGCCGCCGCGTTCACTGCTTGAGCTCGATGTTGTAGTAGACGGGCCCCTGCATGCCGTCGCCGTAGCTGGTGACCTTCTTGGAGACGGCGCTGATCTGCTGATACTTGCTGATGATGATGTTCGGCACGTAGTCGTAGAACCAGTCCTGCAGCTCGTCGTAGCCGGCCTTCTGGTCGGCCTCGGAGGTGGCCGAGTTAATCTTGTCGGTGATCTCGGCGAACTTCGGGTCGGTGTTCCAGCCCGCGCCGGACGCCTGGAAGAACGAGTAGCAGATCGGGTTCGCGGAGTAGGAGTAGTTGGAGATGATCATGTCCCATGCGTCGGGCTGGAACATCTTCTGCAATACGGTCGCCCAGTCGAGCACCTGCAGGTCGGTCTTGATGCCGACGGCCTTGAGCTCGTTCTGGATCTCGACGCTCTCGTCGTAGATGTACGGGTAGTCCTTGGTGGACAGGAACTTGAGCGTGGAGCCGTCGTATCCGGCCTCCTTGATGAGCTCCTTGGCCTTGTCGAGATCCTGGTGGTTGTACTTGTCGAGGCTGGATTCGGAGCGCAGCGGGTTGCCTTCGGGCATCAGCGCGCCGTCGTTCTTGTACAGGTCGGCATTCTGGTGGCCGGCCTTGGCGATCTTGCCGAGGTCGAGCGCGGCGAGAATGGCCTGGCGCAGCTTCTGGTTGTCCTTGAACGCGCCCTGCTTCTTGTTGAACAGGATCGTGTCGAGGACCTCGTCGGTCTGCATCGTCACGTCCTGGCTGGCCTTGACCTGCGCGTACTGGGAGTCGGCGAGCGAATAGCCGATCTCGTACTGGCCCGACAGCGCGCCGGTCATACGGGTCGTACCGTCGGTCACGAAGTCGAACTCGAGCTTGTCGGCGTGCGCCTCACGCTTGCCGGCGTATCCGCTCGTGTCGCCGTCCGGCGACCGGTAGTCGGCGAACTTCTCGAGCACGATGTTCGTGTCCTTCTTCCACGACGCGTACTTGAACGGACCGGTGCCCACGTATTCGCTCACGCCGGTGTCGGTGGCCTTGTCGATGACCGACTTGGGCATGATGGCGGCGATGCGCGCGGTGTCGGCCATCAGGTACAGGCCGGTGGAGACCGGCTTGGGCGAGGTGATGACCACGGTGTCGGCGTCGGGCGAGCTGACGGTGGAACCGGTGAAGAACGTGCTGCCGATCTGCGAGAGCTTGATCCAGCGCTGCATCGAGGCCACCACGTCCTCGGCCTTCATGGTCTGGCCGTTGTGGAACTTGACGTCGGTGCGCAGTTTGAACGTGAACGTCTTGTAGTCCTTGCTCACCTCGTAGCTCTTGGCGAGCAGCGGCGCGACGCTGCCGTCCTTCTTCAGGGTGACCAGCGTTTCGTAGATGTTGCGCATGGTGTCGCGTGCCACGTACGCGCCGGTGATCATCGGGTCGAGGCTGGTGACGGTCGCGTTGAGCGCGATGTGCACCGTGCCGCCGTCCGTGGGGGTGCCCGACGACGAGCCGCCGCTGCCGCACGCGGCCAGGGAAACGATCGTTGCCGCGGCCGCCGCGAGGGCGACCATCTTCTTGCCTAGCCTGTTCATGATTTCCTCTCTTTCATTGAAACCGGTTGGGACAGTCTGTGATTGGTGATGGATGGGTTTGTGACGTTTGGATTGGCGGCTATCCGGCCAGCTGATGCCGGCTCGGATCCGGCAGCGGGATGCTGTCGAGCAGGTTGCGCGTGTAGTCGGTGCGCGGGTTGGCGAACACCTCGCCGACCGTCCCCTCCTCCACGAGCTCGCCCTTGCGCAGCACGCCGACGCGGTCGGCGATGAAGCGCACCACGCTCAGGTCATGGGTGATGAACAGGTAGCTCAGGGCGAATTCCTCCTTGAGGTCCTGCAGCAGGTTGAGCACCTGCGCCTGGACGGACACGTCGAGCGCGGACACCGATTCGTCGAGGATCAGCAGTTTCGGCTCGACGACCAGCGCGCGGGCGATGTTGATGCGCTGCAACTGGCCGCCCGAGAACTGGTACGGGTAGCGGTTCAGCGCCCACGAGCCGAGTCCGACGCGTTCGAGCATGGATTCGGCCGCATCGAGCCGTTCGCGCTTCGAGTTCCCGACGTTCTGGATCTCCATCGCCTCGAGTAACGCCCCGGCTATGGATTTGCGCGGGTTGAGCGAGGAGAACGGGTCCTGGAACACCATCTGGATGTTGCCGCGGATGTCGCGGCGCAGCTGACGCGGCGAATCGTCGGTGTAGTTGTCGCCGTCGAACACCACGGTGCCGGATGTGGGTTTCTCGAGCGCACTGATGATCTTGGCGGTGGTGCTTTTGCCGCTGCCGGATTCGCCCACCAACGCGTAGGTCTGCCGGTGGTCGACCTCGAACGAGACGTTCCTGAGCGCATGGAAGATGGCCGCCGCGTTGTGGGAGAATCCTCGGGTGACGTAGTCCTTGCACAGGTTGTTCACCTGCAGGATCGGCTGGTGTTGCATTGCCATGTCACGCCTCCTCGTGTTCCTGTTCCTGCTCGCGGTAGGCGGCTTCGATCTCGGCCATCGAATCGGCCACGGTCTTGAGCCGCTTGGGTTCGGGGCCGTCCAACGGCGGCGTGGCCGCCAGCAGCGCCTTGGTGTACGGGTGCCGGGGATCGGCGAACAGCCGTGCCGCCGGCGCGGTCTCCACGATCCGCCCGCGGTACATCACAGCCACGCGGTCGCAGGTCTGCGCCACCACGCCCATGTCGTGCGAAATCAGGATGATGCTCATGCCGAGCTCGTCGCGCAGATGACGCAGCACCTTGAGCAGCTGCATCTGGATGGTCACGTCGAGCGCGGTGGTCGGCTCGTCGGCGATCAGCAGCTTCGGTTCGTTGATCAGCGCCATGCCGATGACCACGCGCTGCAGTTGCCCTCCCGAGAACTGGTACGGGTATTTGCCCATCCATTCCTCCGGGGTGTCGGCGCCCGCCTTGCGCAGCGCCGACAGGCAGCGCTGCTCGATCTCGTCCTTGGACAGGCCCTTGCGGTGCGCCCTGACGGTTTCGCGCAGCTGGCTGCCCACGGTCATCAGCGGATTGAGGCTGGACATCGGGTTCTGGAAGATGAAGCCGATGTCGCCGCCGCGCAGGTCGAGCAGATCATGCTTCGACATGTCGAACACGTTGCGGCCGTCGAAGCGGATGGAGCCGCCGTATTTCGTGGTGCGCTCGTTGTGCAGGCGCAGGATGGAGAAGGAGCTGACGCTTTTGCCGCATCCCGATTCGCCCACGATGCCGAGCACCTCGCCGCGGCCGACCGTGTAGTCGATGCCTTTGACCACGGTGGTCCAGTCCCTGAGGCCCGCCCTGAAGCTGACCGTCAGCCCGTCCACGCTCAGCAGCGGCTGCGCCTGGGCATCCTGCGTCTCGAGGGGTTCGGATGGATCGTTGACCTGGCTCATGGCTACCTCCTCTTCTTCGGGTCGAGTACTTCACGCAGACCGTCGCCGAACATGTTGATGACGAACACGGTCAGGGCGAGCGCCACGCCGGGGAACACGGTCAGCCACCACGCCGAATAGATGTAGGTGCGGCTGTCGTAGAGCATGTTGCCCCAGCTGGGCTGCGGCTGCGGGATGCCGGCGCCGATGAAGCTCATGGCCGCCTCCACCAGGATCGCGTCGGCGAACACGAACGTGACCTCCACGATCCATTCGCCGATGACGTTGAGCGCGATGTTGCGCCACAGGATGCGGTTGCCGCCCGCACCCAGGTTGACGAGCACCTGCACGTAGTTCTCATTCATGTTGGCCAGTGTCGCGGAGCGGACCACGCGGGCGACCATCGGGATGAACACGATGGACAGGGCGAGCACCACGCTGCGGGTGGTCTGGCCGAACGAGCCGACGAACACGATGCCGAACAGGATCGCCGGGAACGCCATCAGACCGTCGCAGATGCGCATGAGCACATAGCCGAGCCGCGGGTAGTAGGCCGAATACAGGCCGACGACCAGGCCGACGATACCGGCGATCAGCGCGGCGCTGAAGCCCACCGTCAGCGACGCCTTGCCGCCGAGCAGCACGCGGGCGAACAGGTCACGGCCGACGTTGTCGGTGCCCATCGGATGCCCTGCGGCGCCGGGCGCGGCCAGCATGGCGGAGGTGTTGGTGGCGTAGGCGTCCATGTGGCCCAGCCACGGCATGAGGAAGCAGGCGAGCGCGATGACGGCGAGCAGTATGCCGCCGGCCAGCGTGGTGGGCGAGGCGAGCAGCGCCTTGAGCCATCGCGGGCCGTTGCCGTCGGCCGCCACGTCCGCGGGGGCGTCTGCCGGAAGAGAAGTTGCACGAGCTGCGGTTGACATGATCAGAACGACCTTTCTCGGATTCTCGGGTCGATGACCGCGTAGAGCACGTCGGTGATGAGATTGACGACGATGAACACCAGCGCCACGAAGATCAGGATGCCCTGCACCATCTGGTAGTCGCGGCGCAGGATCGAGTTGGACACCAGCTGGCCGATGCCCGGCACGTTGAACACGGTCTCCACCACGATCGCGCCGGCGATCAGTTCGCCGAACGACTGGCCGACGATCGTGAGGATCGAGATCGACGAGTTCTTGAACGCGTGCACCCACAGCTGGCGGGCGCGGGTGAGGCCCTTCGCCTCGGCGGTGCGGATGTAGTCGCTGCCCAGCGAGTCGATCATCGAGGAGCGGGTCATGCGGATGATGATCGCGATCTGCAGCGTGGCCACCGACAGCGCCGGCAGGATCAGGTGTGAGAAGTAGCCGCCGATGTCGTCGGCCGGGTAGACGAATCCGCTGGCCGGCAGCAGTTTCATGTTGAGCACGAACACGATCATGAGCAGCAGACCGGCGAGGAAGCTGGGCAGCGAGGTCGTGAGCGTGGCGAACGCCAGCACCGCGCGGTCGGCCGCGCGCCCGTGCTTGTCGGAGGCGAGCACGCCGAGCGGGATCGCGACGATCAGCGAGATCAATTCGCCGAGCACCGCCACCGACAGCGTGGGGAACACGTGCGACAGGATCGTCGGGGTCACGCCCTCCCCCAGCACGTATGAATAGCCGAGATCGCCGTGCAGCAGGTTCGTGAACCACGACCACAGCTGTTCGGGGACCGACTGGTTCAGTCCCATCTGCTGGCGGATCGCCTCGACCTGCGCGTCGGTCGCGTCGTTGCCGGCGATCACGCGCGCCGGGTCACCGCCGCTCATATGAGAGAGCATGAACGCCACGACGCCCACCACGATCAGGACGGGAATCGCCGACAGCAGCCGCTTTCCCAGATACCGAAGCATCGTCCTCTCCTTTCCTTGCATCCTGTATGTCCGAAGACCTCGTCGGACCGCGTCGCGCGGCCGGGCGGGATCAGATGGTGGCCAGCACCTTGTCGAGCACCGCGAGTCCCTCGTCGATCTCGTCGGTGGTGGAGTTGAGCGGGGCGGCGAAGCGCACCGCGTCATGGTCGGCGCCGCAGCCGAGCAGCAGCAGGCCTTCCTTGAGCGCCTCGGCGGATACGGCGTGGAAGATGTCCGCGCCGTTCATGTCGCCCTTGGAGCCGAATTCGATGGCCAGCATCATGCCCACGCCGCGCACGTCCGCGATGAACGGGTACTTGGCCTGCAGTTCGAGCAGACGGGTCTTGAAGTACGCGCCGACCTTCGCCGCGTTGCCGACGATGTCCTTCTCGGCGAATTCGTCGAGCACCGCGAGCCCCGCGGCACCGGCCACCGGGTTGCCGCCGAACGTGCCGCCGTGCATGCCGGGCAGCCAGCGGTTCATGTTCTCGGTGGTCGAGATCACGGCGCTCATCGGGAAACCTCCGGCGATGGCCTTGCCTACGGCCATGATGTCCGGCACCACGCCGGAGTGCATGCCGGCGAACATCTTGCCGGTGCGGCCGTAGCCGGATTGGATCTCGTCGAAGACCAGCATGATGCCGTTGGCCGTGCACATCTCGCGCAATCCTTGCAGGAAGCTCGGGTCGGGCACCACGTAGCCGCCTTCGCCCTGCACCGGCTCGACGTAAATGCAGGCCACCTGGTCGGGGGCCACGCAGTATTTGAACAGACGGCGTACCTCGTCGAGGCACCAGTCGGCACGCTGTTTGGCGTCGTAGCCGGCCGGGCACAAGTCCTTGGACGGGTACGGGGCGAAGTAGACGCCGCCCATGAGCGGCTCGATGCCCTTGCGGTAGAACGAGTTGGAGGCGGTGATGCTGATCGCGCCCATCGTGCGGCCGTGGAACGAGCCCTTGAACGCGATGACCGCCGGACGGCCGGTGAGCACGCGGGCCAGTTTGATGGCCGCGTCGGTGGCCTCCGCGCCGCCGTTGGCGAACAGCATGGAATCGAGGTTTCCGGGCGTGACCTCGGCGATGCGCTTGGCCAGTTTCAGCGTGGACGGGTAGTTGACCACGTTGAAGCTCGCGGTGACGAGCTTGTCGATCTGCGCCTTGGCGGCGGCGATCACGCGCGGGTGCGCGTGGCCGAGCGCGTTCACGGCGATGCCCTGCACCCAGTCGATGTACCGCTTGCCGTTCACGTCGGTCAGGTACATGCCCTTGCCGGATTCCACGACCAGGCTGGTGGCCTTGGACAGGGCCGGGCTGAGGTATTCCTTGTAGTCGGCGAAGACGATATCCGAATCCTTGATTTCCTGTGACATCTGCAACACTTCCTCTGGTTGTCGTTTGCCGTGTGATGATGGGTGATGGTTGAGGAGCGCCGTGCACTTCAAGCGCTGGTACGGTGTATTGTCCGCCGTCCGACAGGCGCGTTCAATGGACGATCCGCCAGCGGCAGGCGGGTGTGCTGGACGGCTCGTCCAACGCGCGCCGGATGTTACCGATTGATGTCGTAGTGTCGACGACGATCGCATAACGTTGCAACGGCGCCGTTTTCGTCTTGGCACGATCCGATGCGGACCCGATACGACGACGCCCCGCGTATCGACGGTGTTACGCGGGGCGTTCTCACTTCGTCATCGAAGTTAACGTAAAGTTGACATGGCGTCGTCTCGCATGAACGAGCATGCGATCCACACCTTCACCCGGTCGGACTCCTTCGAGAAATCCAGTCCGAGCAGCCGTTCGAGCTTGCCGAGACGGTTTTCGACCGTATGACGGTGCACGCCGAGACGCGTGGCCGTCGCACCCACGTTGAACGCGGTGGCCAGCGCGGTGCGCAGCGTGCCGATCAGCGACGCGCGATCGTCGTCCGTCAGCGTGCCGAGCGGCGAGAACAGTTCCTTCGCATACAACTGCGCGATGCCCGGGCTGACCAGTTCGTGCGCGGGCATGTCGACCACGCCGTCGCGCCCTGATGCGCAGCACAGTCTGAGGTTCTGCTGCGCTTCGCGGCATGCCTCGGCAAGCATCGTCATCGACCCGGCCTCGGCCCGTCCGTATTCGCCGTCGCTGAGCTGGTCCGAGACGAACCGTTCCACGTGCAGCGCATACTCATGGCCGGCCACGATCCACATCAGCCCGTCCACCTGACCGTATATCGACTCGTCCGCGATCATCGAATCGAGCAGATCGAGCATCCGACCGTCATCGTGCGCGCATTCGAAACAGTAGACGCAGACCGGGAACCGCAACCGCCAATGCCATAGTTCGCCGACGAACGCCGCCCCCGACTCACCTTGGCCTCCCATGATCTGTTCGATGACGATGGAACGCAGCCGCGAGCGCATCCTGTATTCGTCCATCCTGCGCGGCAGCGCGCACGACAACGCGTCCGCCGCGGCGATGTCCACCGACCGCAGCAACGCCCCGCCCGACTCCGTCCGATCGGCCATCACCACGATCATGCCCAGCAGGGCGCCGTCATGTTCCACCGCGCACACGCAGTACTGGCCTCTGGATTTCGCCGAACCGAACATGGTCTTCTGCCGGGAACCGGACTGGTTGCGGGCACGGATCAGCTGGTGGATCAGGTCGGACGCCTGCCGGTGCATCACCTGATTGGAGATGGCCACGATATCGCCTTCGGGACGGGCGAACGCGGCCCATCCACCGGTGAGTCTGGCACACGCGCCGACCACCGATTCGATCGGTTCGGGCGCATTCGAGGCCTCGAACAGCTCACGCTGAGCGGAATACATGACACGCTGCAGGTTCTCGCTTTCCTCGGCCTGCGCGCGCAGCACGGTTTTGACGATCTGCGAGAAATTGACCTCGACCGGCACTTCGAACAGCACCATATGATGCTGGCGCACCGCATCAATCAGCGCCTGCGGGATCCGATCGTGCTTGATGCCGACACCGAATCCGATGGCCAGCACGCCGGCGCGGCTCAGATCGGCCACATATTGCAGATACAGGCGCGCGTACGCCTCCTGCGGATTCCTGATCGACGGCGGCAGCCCCACTTTGCGCAGATCGCGTTTGAGCAGAGAAAGATCGTTGACGTTGCCCATGCTTTCGAGCGGGAAATTCGTGGAACAGGTAAGCAGTATCTCGCCAGGTTCCGCGTACTGCGCGGCGTTGACCACATCGGTCGGATGCACCCAGATCACACCGTTGTCAAGCGTTTCGCCACCGCCGTCATAGACGGTGGCGAGCTTGAGCTGCGGATCGTCGAGCAGCTGTCGGATGGTGATGGGCATGTTCCCATAGTGCGGCAGAACGCATGTCGGCGGTATTGCCCGCGGATTACCGGGACATGTCGTTCCCGTGATCTCGGTCACGCACGCCTTACGCATGTGGGCATACGAAAAGCGGCAGACTTCCGGATGGGAAGCCTGCCGCTTACGGCACAAGAGCCGCGATCGGCAGGCCGTTCATGACCACCGCCGATCAGCGTGCGCCCCGGTTGCGGGGACTACAGGGCCGCGTTGAAGTCGCGGACCTTGAGGGTGCGCTGCGAGGACTCGACGTTGCTGCGGATAATGCGCTGCAGCGCGTTGTCAGCCGTCTCATGGCTGGCGAGCCACTCGTTGCCGAGCTCGACCAGCGCGGCCGGGTCGGCGTAGCCCGGGTACAGGCCCTCGAGCAGCGCCTCGGCCATGTGGAAGGTCTTGTGCTCCCAGATCCAGTCGACGGTCGCGAAGTACCGCTCGGCGTACGGTTCGGCCAGGTCGGCGCGCGGGGTCGCGGCGAATCCGCGGGCCACGGCCTCGAGCTGCGAGTTGGTCAGCTCGTCGTTGTTGAGCGCCTGATCCCACGCCCACGCCTTCGCCTCAGCCGTGCCACGCACCGCGCGCGCACCGTAGGCGAACTCGCGGTTCTCGGTGGTGTCGCGCTTGGCGAGCTGCGCGTCGATGTCGGCTTCGGCGAACACGTTCACCGAGGCGAGCGCGTTGACGAGCGTCCACGTGAAGTTGTTGTCAATCTCGAGGCCGTCGAGCTTGATGGAACCGTCGAGCAGACCCTTCGCGTTCGCGGCGAACGCCTCGTCGCCCTCCTCGCCGTAGCCGAGGTACGCGGTGGCGAGCTGGAACTGCTGGTCGGAGCCGGCCGGAGCGGCGGTCGCAAGCTTCCACAGTTCAGCGGCGACGTGCTCGATGACGGACGCACGGGCGAGCGGCGCGGTGTAGTGCCAGGCGGCGGTGCTCATGCAGGCGAGCGCGTAGCGGAACGTGGTCGACTCGGTTTCGGTGGCGAGCAGACGCAGCGTCGTGTCGACGAACTCGGTCGCCGCCAGTTCGCCGTCGCGGGTCATGTCCCACAGGGCGAGCCAGATCACGGCGCGGGCGAGCGCGTCGTCGAAGCGGTGCAGGTTCTCGATCGCGAACGTGAGCGACGCGTCGTCGAAGCGCAGCTTGGTGTAGGTCAGGTCGTCGTCGTTCACGAGAATCAGCGACGGACGGGCTTTGCCAGTAGCCTCGGCGACGACGGTCGTCTCGCCGTTCACGTCAAGTTCGAACCGGTCGGTGCGCACGATCTTGCCGGTTTCCGGATCCTCGTTGTAGAAGCCGACGGCGAGACGGTGCGAACGCAGCACCGGATGCTCGATCGGGGCGCTCTGCTTGAGCGTAAGCTGCTCGATCGTGCCGTCCGCGGCGGTCTTGACTTGCGTGGTGATCGTGTTGATGCCGGACTGTTCGAGCCACTGCGCGCTCCACGCCTTGAGATCGCGGCCGGAGGTCAGCTCCAGTTCGCCCAGCAGGTCGGCGAGCGTCGCGTTGGAATACGCATGCTTGTTGAGGTACGCGTTGATGCCCTGGAAGAACTTGTCGCGGCCCACGTAGAACGCGAGCTGCTTCAAAACGGAAGCGCCCTTGGCGTAGGTGATGCCGTCGAAGTTGACGTACGTGTCGTTGAGGTCGTTGATGGGAGCCACAATCGGGTGCGTGGTCGACAGCTGGTCCTGGCGCAGCGCCCAGCTCTTCTCGCCGGAGCAGAACGTAGCCCACGCGTCATGCCATTCGGTCGCCTCGGCGGTGGCGAGCGTGGACGTGAACTCGGCGAAGGACTCGTTGAGCCACAGGTCGTTCCACCACTTCATGGTCACGTAGTCACCGAACCACATGTGGGCAAGCTCGTGCAGCACGGTGACGACGCGGCGCTCGGCCAGTGCGTCGGTCACCTTGGATTCGAACACGTAGGAGTCGCGGATGGTGACCATACCGATGTTCTCCATCGCGCCTGCGTTGTATTCGGGCACGTAGATCTGGTCGAACTTGGCGTACGGGTACGGCACGCCCCACGTCTTGGCGTAGAACGCGAAGCCCTTCTTGGTGATGTCGAACAGGTAGTCGACGTCCTTGGCGAACGCTTCGGCGAGCGACTGGCGGCAGTACTGGGCCATCGGCACGACGCGGCCGTCCTCGTTGCGGTAGGCGGTGTGCCATTCGGCGTACGGGCCGGCGCAGATCGCGGTCAGGTAGGAGCTCATGGTCGGCGTGGTCTCGAACACCCACTGCTTGGCGGTTTCGGGAGCGTGATCGCCGAGCGTGCCCTCCGCGGTGACGCGGTCGGTGGCGGTGACGGACTTGACCGGCATGTTCGAGGTGACGATCCAGCTCGAGGCGGCGAGGACGGAGAAGTCGAACGTGGCCTTGAGGTCGGGCTGGTCGAACACGGCGTAGACGCGGCGGGCGTCCGGCACTTCGAACTGGGAGTACAGGTAGATGTTGCCGTCGGACGGGTCGACGGAACGGTGCAGGCCTTCGCCGGTGTTCGAGTAGCGGCACAGGGCGGTGACGGTGACCGTGTTGTGTTCGGCGAGGTTCGGCAGTTCGATGCGGCTGTCGGCGTAGGCCGTGGCCGGGTCGAGGGACTGGCCGTTGAGCGTGATGGCGCTCACTTCGTCGGCGATGAGGTCGAGGAAGCTGGTGGAGCCCGGCTTCGCGTCGAACTCGATGGTGGCAGTCGAACCGAAGTTCTTCGCGCCGACGGTCAGATCGAGCGCGACGGTGTAGTGGATCGGCTTGAGGATGAGTTCTGCTCGCTCCTCGGCCTCGATGCGGGTGAGATTTGCTCCTGGCATGTCACTCCTTGTCAACGTGAGGCGGCGTGACCGGTTGTGTCGGTCACGCCGCCTCGATTATGTGCAAAATTACTTGCGGATCGCCGGCTACCGTTCGATCACGTCGGTGGCGATGTCCGCCACGACCGGCACGATCATCGGCTTGCGGTGCAGCTGACGGGCGACCCATCCGCCGAGCGTGCGGCGCATGATCTGCTGCAGCTTGTACGTGTCGCGGGTGCCGCTCATCATCGCGTCGTTCAACTGTTCGACGATCTGGTGGCGCACCTTGTCGAATTCGCTTTCGTCCTCGGCCACGGCGTTGAGGAAGATCTTCGGACCGGAGACGACTTCGCGGTTGTCGGTATCGACCACCACGAAGCTCGACACGAAGCCCTCGGTGCCGAGGATGCGGCGCTTCTCGAGCTCCTCGTCGGTCAGTTCGCCGATCGAGTCGCCGTCGACGTACACGTAGCCGCACGGCACGGAGCCGACGACCGCGGCCTTGCCGTGGTACAGGTCGACCACGTCGCCGTCCTCGGCGAGCACGACGTTGTCCGGATCCACGCCGGTCTTGACGGCGATCAGGCCGTTGGCGACCAGGTGGCGGTTCTCGCCGTGGATCGGCATCGCGCACTTGGGCTTGACGATGTTGTACATGTACAGCAGCTCGCCCTCGTTGCAGTGGCCGGAGACGTGCACGGCCGCGTTGTCGCGGTTGACGACGCGCGCGCCGAGCTGGACGAGCTTGTTGATGACCTTGTACACCTCGTGCTCGTTGCCCGGAATGAGGGAGCTAGCGAGGATGACCGTGTCGAACTCGTTGATGGTGATGTCGCGGTGGTTGCCGTCGGCGATGCGTCCCAGCGCGGCCATCGGCTCGCCCTGCGAGCCGGTGCACATGTAGACGATCTTGTCGTCCTGCACGTCGTGCGCCTGCTTGAGGTCGATGACGGTGTCCTCCGGCAGGTGCAGGTAGCCAAGATCGGCGGCGATGGACATGTTGCGCACCATCGAACGGCCGACGAAGACGACCTTGCGGCCGTACTTGTGCGCGGCGTCCACGACCTGCTGCACGCGGTGCACATGGCTGGAGAAGCTGGCGACGATGATCTTGCGGCTGGCCTGCGCGAACGCCTGGTCGAGCGCCGGGCCGATCGAGGTCTCCGGCTTGACGAAGCCCGGCACCTCGGCGTTGGTGGAGTCCATCATCAAGAGGTCGACGCCCTGCTCGCCGATCTTGCCGAACTCGACGAGATCGGTGATCTTGTGGTCGAGCGGCAGCTGGTCGAGCTTGATGTCGCCCGTGTCGATGAGCGTGCCAGCCGGGGTCTTCACGTACACGGCGAGCGCGTCCGGGATCGAGTGCGTCACGGTGATGAACTCGAGGTTGAACGGGCCGACCTTCATCTTGTCGCGGCCGGCGACCGGCACCATCGTCGGGTGCTGGTTGTGCTCCTTGCACTTGGCCTCCACGAACGCAAGGGTGAGCTTGGAGCCGATGAGCGGGATATCCGGGCGGAGCTTCAGCAGGTACGGTACGCCGCCGATGTGGTCTTCGTGGCCGTGGGTGAGCACGAGCGCCTCGACCTTGTCGAGACGGTCCTTGATGTAGTCGAAGTCCGGCAGGATCAGGTCGACGCCCGGCTGCTCCTCTTCGGGGAAGAGCACGCCGCAGTCGATGAGCAGCAGGTGACCGTTGTATTCGATCACGTTCATGTTGCGGCCGATTTCGCCGAGACCGCCGAGCGGCACGATGCGCAGGGAACCCTTGCGGTACTTCGGGGGCGCGATGAGCACGGCGTCCTGCTGGGGCGCGGTGGCCTGGCCGGTGCGCGAGACGCGGCGGCCGCCGGCGGCGCCGGAACGGGAGCCGCCACGGCTGGAGGATCGGGATGAACGGGAACGGCCGGAAGTCTTTTCCGGCTGGTCGCCGCGTTCCGCACGATCCTCACGGTCGGCGGACTTGGCCGACTTCGTGGACTTGCGGGTGCGGGTGGACTTGGCGGCCTTGCGGTCGTCGGAACCGAGGTTGTCGAGCAGGTCGACGGCGGCCTGGGCGGCGGCCATCTGCTCGGATTCGCTCACGGTCTGGGTTGCGCCGGAGCGCTTGGTGGTGCGCTTGCGCGCGGTATGCTGTGTTGTTTCTTGTTCTGTGACCATTTCCTAGTTGGTTTTCTGTTGCTTGGTGTTCCCGCCTGTGCTGGGAACGACGTAGAAAGATGAGGCGTCAAAGGCCAGTCGGGCTGAATGTTCCGACTGGCCTGACTCTGCTGGCTTACAGCAGACCGGATGCCTTCATGCCGTTTTCGGCGCGGCAGAGCTCTTCGGGGCCGGGGCCGACGTTCGGAAGCCTCATGGTGGTGTCGTCGAGGACGCCGCGCACCTTGAGCGCGGCCTTGGCCATGACGGCCTGGAAGCCGTTGCCGTTCATCGCCTCGACGAGCGGCGCGAGCTGCACGGCGATGCGCTGCGCCTCGTGGATGTCACCGCGGTCGAACGCGTCGGCGAGGTCTCGCATGGGGCCGGCAGCCGCGTGGGCGATGACGGAGATGATGCCGACCGCGCCGACCGACAGGAACGGCAGGAAGAGGCCGTCGTCGCCGGAGTACCAGGTCAGGCCGGTTTCCATGCGCTTGCGTACCGCGCCGGCAATGTCGCCGGTGGCGTCCTTGACGGCCGTGACATGGTCGAGTTCGGCCATGCGACGGTAGGTCTCGAGCTGGATGTGCAGACCGGTGCGGCCGGGCACGTCGTAGATGATGATCGGCTTGTCGGCCGACTCGTTGACGGCCTTGTAGTGCTGGAAGACACCTTCCTGGGACGGGCGCGAGTAGTACGGCGCGACGACGAGCACCGCGTCGGCTCCGGCCTCCTGGGTCTGCTCGACCATGCGCACGGTGTGTGCGGTGTCGTTGGAGCCGGCTCCGGAGATGATCGGCACGTTCACGACCTCGCGCACGGCCTTGACGAGCTCCACCTTCTCGTCCATGTGCGTGGTGGGCGACTCGCCGGTGGTGCCGTTGACGACGATGCCGTCCGCACCGTCCGAGACCAGCTGCTTGGCCAGTTTCTGCGCAGCGTCGAAGTCGACGGAGCCATCGGATTTCATCGGGGTGACCATGGCCGGCAGAATGCGCCCGAACGGGGCCGGATCAAGAAGATGCATCGTCTCACTCATATGATTTACGGTACTTCTCGGTCGGGACGCGCAAGACCGGCCCGTCTCAGGACATGAAACGGCCGCGTTACCGCGCGAGCAGGTTCGTGCGGCAACGCGGCCGATCCGTATCCGCTGGCCGGTTTGCCGGCTTACAGGTCGAGGAAGTGGTCGAGGCCGACGGTGAGTCCCGGGTATGCGCCGGAGGCGACCTTGCGCACGGCGAGGAGCACGCCGGGCATGAAGCTGATGCGGTCGAAGCTGTCGGCGCGGATGACCAGCTGCTCGCCGGCGTTGCCGAAGAGCACCTCCTCGTGGGCGTTGAGGCCCCGCAGACGCACGGCGTGCACATGCACGCCGTCGATTACCTGACCGCGCGAGCCACCGTCGGTCTGGGTGGCGTCGGGCATCTCGCCGAGCCCTGCCGCGCGGCGGGCCTCGCCGATGGCCTTGGCGGTGTGGATGGCGGTGCCGGAGGGAGCGTCCACCTTGGTCGGGTGATGCAGTTCGATGACCTCGGCGGACTCGAAGTACGGGGCGGCGACCTTGGCGAAGTGATCGGCGAGCACGGCGGAGATCGCGAAGTTCGGCGCGATGAACACGCTCTGGTGCTCGCGCGGGGATTCGGCGAGCGCGGCCTTGACCTGCGCGAGCTTGTCGTCGGTCCAGCCGGTGGTGCCGACGACGACGTTCACGCCCTGTTTGACGAGTGCGAGCACGTTGTCGAGCGACACGCTCGGCACGGTGAATTCGACCACCACGTCGGTGTTGCCGGGGGTGACTGCGGTCAGGTCGTCGCCCGCATCGAGCGCGAGCGCGAGTTCGGTGTCGTCGGCGCCATTGACCGCCTCGACCACGTGGGATCCCATGCGCCCTTTGGCTCCGACCACGGAAACTCGAATCATGATGCGTGTCCTTTCATTGCTGTTCTCGGTACGTCCAAGTACCTGTCGTCATCATGCCGGGCGAGTCGTCTCACGCGCTCGTCTGCGGCCGTTCTTGTCTTGCGAGGGTAGCATTTCGCGTCCGCCGATTTGGCTTCCGTTTCATACAGAGGACTCAGGAGAGGACTCAGACCGTCCGTCCGGCGAACCGTTCGCGGATCCGCGCCGCGGTGCCGTATGACGCTTGAGCGCCGTATCCGGTGGCCGCGTATGCGGACACGTACGAGGCCAGTCGTGCGGCGTCGTCCAAGCCGAATCCCGAAGCGAGTCCGGCGAGCACGGTGCCCATGAACGCGTCGCCGCAGCCCGTCGTGTCGACCGCGTCCACGATCACCGGGGCGATGCGGGTGAACGGTTCGGCACCGACGGTCGAGTCCAGAATCACGGAGCCGTCCGCGCCGAGCGTGACGATCGTCCGGTCGAATCCAAGCTCCAGCAGACGCGAACGCGCGTCGTCCCAATCAAAATCGTCCCATCGTCCGCAGTCCGGCTCATCCATGCTGATGAGCTGGGCCATCTCATGTTCGTTGACGAGCAGAATGTCCGCGGCCTCGATCAGTTCGCGCGGCAACGTCGGCATGAACGGGGAGTCGTTGAGCAGCACCGTCACCCCAGATTCATGGCAGATGCGCGCGGCCGCGGTGACCGTTTCGATCGGGCTTTCCAGGCACAGTCCCAGCACGGCGGATTCACGCAGTGCCCGACTTGCCTCCTTGACATACTCGACGGTGACGCGGGCGTTCGAACCGGCCGAATACACGATGGTGTTCTCCCCCGATTCGTCCACCGTGATGACGGTGGTGCCACTTGGCCCGTCGACGTGCAGCACGTTCGTTGTGTCCACGCCCGCCTTGGCGAGTGTGCCGAGCAGGAAATCGGCGTTGCCGTCGGACCCGACCGCGCCGAACATGCGCACATCGGCGCCGAGCAGCGCGGCGGATGCGGCCTGGTTGCCGGATTTACCGCCCGGCAGTATGCGCATGGGCCCACCGACGACCGTCTCTCCCGGCCGGGGCAGCCGTCTGGTCGTGACGGTGTAGTCAGCGTTCATCGATCCGACGACGCCGACCGTACCGTGGATACGGTCGAGCAGTCCCAATACGGCGTCAGCAGTCATGATCGCACCTTTCCGTCGGGTTCCGCACGCGGAACCGTGCCGAGACGAACGCTCAGCCGCGTTTGCGGGCCAGCGCCCATCCGAGCAAGGCGAGCGGCACCGAGCACGCGACAGCGATCCACGGGATCATCATACTCACGTGCGTGCCGGCCGCATCGAGCACAGCGCCCGCGAACGTGGAGCCGAACGACGTGCCCACCGAACCGGCGGTGGTCAGCCACGACAGTCCCTCGGTCAGCGAGCGCGCGGGAACCGCATCCTTGACGATAAGGTTGCCGGTGGCGAACAGCGGCGAGACGCACAGGCCGGTGAGCACTTCGAGCACGCCGAGCACGATGAAGTCGTCCATCATGATGCGGAACAGCACAAAGCCGACCGTGAGCAGGGTCAGGAACATGACCATGTGCCGCCAGTGGGAGCCTTTCATCTCGTGCGAGCCGAAGATCACCGCGCCGATGCACGAGCCGACGGCGAACATGGCGAGCTGCAGGCCGAGCCATTGTTCGACGCCGGCGGCCTTCATCGACGCGGTGACCGACACGTCAAACGCGGTGAAGCTCATGTTGAACACGAGGAAGACGACGAGGATCGGCAGGACGCCCGGGTAGCGCAGGGCGCTTTTCGCTTTCGGGGCGCCGGTGCGCAGCTGTCGCATGGTCAGCCCGTCCGCCTGCGAGCCGACCTGCGCTCTGACCGGCGCGACGTTCACCTGTTCGAGCGCCGGCGGCTGGGTGCGTTTGAGCGAGAAGAAGACCGCGCCGCCGATGCCGCAAGCAAGTGTGGGCACGAACAGTTGGGACACCGGATGCACCGACGTGGCGAGGAACGCGGCGAGAATCGGCCCGACGATGAACACGATCTCGTCGATCGCGGATTCCATCGCGTACGCGGTGTTCAGCAGCGATTCGTTGCCAGTGTCGCGCAGCGCGTACGCCCATCGGGTACGCACCAGAGCACCGAACGAGAACTGGGTGAATCCCATGACGACGGCCAGCGCGAACAGGACGGGGATCGGCACGCGGCCCAGCGCGGCGAACGCGAAGCCGAGCATGGCGATCACCTGGATGCTCAGCGCCACCGAGCCGACCTTGCGCTGGCCGAACCGGTCGAACATGCGCGCGTAGAACGGGGTGACGACGGCCACCGCGAGAATGTACGCGGCGCTCATCGACCCGGCGACCGTCCAGTTGTCGTACAGGTGGTTGAGCGCGAGCACGATGCCGAGGCTCATCATGGAGATCGGCAGTCTCGCGACGGCGCCGCACACGCAAAACGCCTTGGTTCCGGGGATGCGAAACAGCTTCGCATACGGCGATTGCGCGACTTTCGTTCCGACTGTCGAGGTCACGCGTTCACCTCCCCCGCGTAGATGAAGATGTCGTCCATGTCGTCGCCGTATTGCGGGTGGTCGGCCGCACGCCACGAGACCAGACAATCCAGTCCCTTGTGGGCGTAGAAGCTCACGTCGCAACTGGAGTCGGTGTGCAGGTAATAGCGGCTTACGCCCGATGCCGCGAAACGGCTCATGGCATCGCGCCACAGCGTACCGCCGACGCCGTGGCCACGGGCCGCGCCGGATACCAGGAACAGCTCGATCTCGGCCTGCGTCGTCTCGTTGACGTGGACCTCATCTTCCAGATCGGTTTCCAGAGCATGCCATTGCAGGGTCTCCCGCAGCGCATCCGCGCCATGCGGATCCTGTTCCAGCCAACGATCCACGGCGGCAAGCTCCCGCCCGGCTTCGGGGAACATGACCGGCATGCCGGCGATGCGGGAGATCAGCACGCCCATGAACCTGCCGTCTTGTTCGGCGATGGTCGCATGTGTGGCCGGTTCCAGATAGTGCATTACGAAATGGCGTGACAGTTCCATGGAGGCCGGGGTGCCGGCCGCACTGGACCAGTCGCCCCACGTGTTGTCGAATTCGCGGACGATGGCGTCACGGTCATCCCAGACCATGCGCCGGTAGATGACGGTTGCGTTCGTCGCAGCCATGTGATTCCTGCTCCTTATATTGTTGCTGCTGTCCTGCACGTGTGCCCGCCCACACATGCCGGCCAAGGGTCGCAGCATTCCTCCGTTCACGACGCTCGCGGTGCGTTTTTCTCCCGCGGGCAACACGCGACGTTCTCGTCGCGGCGTCAGTCGTTGTCGGATTGTTCCGGAATGCCGGAGCTCAACTCGGCAAGGATCTCCTGTTCAGTTTTCGCGCGGGCGTGAAGCTCGCGCCGTCCCTCATCGGGCTCACTCAGATAGTAGAGGGTGGCGTCGATACTGTCCAGCGGAAGGTTTTCTATCCGCGCCAGCAGCAGCCGATACCAGTCGAGCTGGATGAGTTTCGTGTCGATGTCGTCCGGTCTGACCGGCCTGGAACCGGTTTTCCAGTCGACGATCGTGAACCGTTTCGTCGTATCCGTCTCGTCGAGTCCTCCGTGGAACACCGCGTCGAGCTTGCCGTTGACGATGCCGCCTCCCAGTTGCGGTATGGACACGACGATCTGCCGTTCGGCATAGGCCGGGCTGCGCCGCGCCCATGTCGAGTCTGCGAGACGGCGTTCCCAGACGGCCAGATGGCGTTCCTTGGCACTGGTGCCGGACTCGTTTCGCATCGCCGTTTCCCGTTCCGCCAGTTCCTCAAGCATGAGATCGCGTGATGGCGGAGCCGGTGTCGTCGCGAAGACGGTGTCGCCCGCGGTATCGGATTGCGATCCGATGGAGGCATCATCGATTGCGTTCTCGCCGTCATCGTATGCGGTGGTGAACTGCTCCGCCCACGCGTGGAACAGGGTTCCCGCTTCGGCGGCCGGGGACGCGACGCGGGGAACGGGCCGGATAATGCCACGCCACAGGCCGCTCATCTGTTTCTTGCCCAGATGCCCGGCTCTCGTCTGCAGCGCGGTGACCGATTGGCGGCTCTGCGCCAGCAGATGTGCGGCCTGCAGACGCACCCGCTCGTCCAGTTCGGCGTCATTCTCATATGCATGTGGCATGAGATCGGGGTCCGCGACCAACATTGCCGCTCGCGACAGCAAAGTGCCGCCGCGAGCGGCAAGAAGTTCGTCGTTTACGCCCGAACCGGTTTCCATGTTTCGGCGAGCCCGGTCCTTATCCAGCGCCTCTTCCAATTCCCCGACGCCGGAGCGCAATCGCGCCAACGTCTCATCCGACAGGGACGCCGGCCATGGCAGGGCGACAGCATCGGCATGTGCTTCGAGAGGCGCGGACCATGCCCGTTCCACAACCTCCCGTTCGTATGCGGCGGCATGCTCACCGACAAAGAATCCGTCGGGCCTGGCCGCTCCGATCGAATCCAGCGTCGCTTCGGCAAGCGTCGCTTCGGCTTGCCGACGGCCCGCGGATGACTCCGAAGCGTCTTCGCCACCGTCCGGCTCTGTTGCCGACGGCGATGCGGGTGCGACAGGCACCAGATCGTCATGATGACACAGCGAATCGCGTACCTCGTTCCAGAACAGCGACGGTCCGACGGCGGTCGGCTTGCGACCGTCCCGTTCGAACAGCGGCCTGGGATCGCGGCCCGGCTCACCGTATCGGCTATAGGTAAGCAACGCATCGCTTTTGGACCGGGTCAACGCCACATAGGCGAGCCGGCGCTCGTCGGCGAGCAACCGCCGGCCGTATTCCTCGGACTGGGTCAGATACCAGCCGTCCGGGTCTGTTTCATCCATGCCGTCGCCGATGTCGGCGCCGCGCATGTCACCGTAGATTTCGTCGTCGATCACCACGACGTCGTCTAGCATGCGCAGCGCCTCGCTCGGGCTGGCGCTCGGGTCCGCGTCATGTGGGAAGCGCGGCAAGATTCCGGCATCCACCCTCACCGGCACCGGCACGGCCGATTCGTCATCCAGCCATGTCGATACGCCGGTGTGGTACTCAGGCGGCCTCCAGCGTCCGGTCGTCGGAGAGCATCCACCGGGATGATCGTCGTCTTCGCTGATGCGCAAACCGCTTTTGCTGCTCGGGAAAGCGTTCGCGGCCATGCCCACCACGGCCACCGCATCCCATTCCAAACCTTTGGCCTGATGGATCGTCATCAGCACCACGTCGGCCGGCGTATCCGGCACCGTCGTCTGCTCCTCCTCGACCTGTTTGAGCGAGTCGATCCATGCGATGAATCCTCTCAGGGTCGGGTTTTGGCCTTCGAGGATCTCCTGCGTATAGGTGTTCACCAGCGAGATGATCGAGTCCACGCCGGAGCGGGCGGCGGCCATGCTGATCGGCTTGTCCGGCTGTGCGATCGTCTGGGCGACGATCATGTCGATGTCGAGGTTCAGGGCCTGCACCGCGGTTTCGATCACCTCGTTCAACGGGTGGTTGGCGACGGCCTGCACCTGTCTGAGCATGGTGCCGGCGCGGCTGATGGCCGCTGCAGCCTTATTATCGATGGCGTCATCCTGACCTAACAGATCGTCAAGATCGCCGCGCAGCAGCAGATCGATCAGGAACACCGCGTGGGGCACACGGTCGCGGTACTCGCGCACGATGTCGGTCTGCCGACGCCGGTCCACCGCGGTATCCGACGCCTCCGCCTCGATCAGTCCGGCTTCGATCAATGCACGGTACCGGTACTGTGTGTCCAGCCGATCCGCCAACGACGCCAATGCGGTCAGATCCTCGGCGCCAAGACCGAAGCGCGGCGTGGCAAGCAGCCGCATCATCGCCCCGGCATCGGTGTGGTCGGCCACCGCGTGCAGGAGCGCCATCAGATCCTGCATGTCGGGACGTTCCAGCAAGGCGGAATGGCCGACGACCAGCGTCGTCAGCCCCGCCTGCTCCAATCCTTGAGCAAATGCCGCCATACGGGTTTTACCTCGAAACAGCACAGCCACATGAGGATGCATATCCTGCGTGTCGGCAGGCTTGCCGTCCTTGTCGGTAAACGCATAGTTCCTGACCGCTTGACGTACGAACCGAGCCACCGCATCGACCTCTTGCCCAAACGTGTCGAATCCCAGCACGCCGATCGTGCCTGTGGATGCGTCGTTCACCGGGGAGAGTTCGGCCACGTCGACTTCGTGCATCATCGAACTGCTGGCGCGCTTCGCCGGCAACCGCAGGGGAAGCGTTAGGTTGTTGGCCGCTTCGAGCACGATGCGTGGATTGCGTCGCGTCACGCTCAACGGATACGGCTGCGTGTCCGTCGGCATGTCGAAATCCTGCTGGAACATGCGGAACGCGCCCGGGCTGGCTCCACGCCACGCGTAGATCGATTGGAACGGGTCACCGACCGCGCTCACGCAGGATGAGACGCCGGCCATTGCGCTACTCGCCTGCCGGACGGCGGACAGGGGCTCCGCAAACGCCCCGTCCGCCGTTGTTTTCTCTCCGGTCTCAGATTCGGTTCCGGATGCCGTATCCGCATGGAACAGCGCGGCGAGCAGCATGGCCTGCGTGGTGGACGTGTCCTGATATTCGTCCAGCAACACATGCGTATACCTGCGCCTGTATCGTGCCGCAATCGACGGGAACCGTGACACCAGCTGGTATGCGGCGACCGTGAAATCGCTGAATTCCGCCATGTTCTGGCGGCGTTTCTCCTGCTCGTACTCCTCCACCAAGCCGAGCAGGGCCTCGCGCCGGCGCACGACCTCGCGCAGGGCGCCGCACCGCCACACGCACAGGTTCTCCAGATCAGCGCGGTAGGTTTCGAGTTTGGCGAGATACTTGGCGTCCTTCCCCTTCTTTCCTGGTTTGGGCGCTTTGGGTTTGGGCATGTCCTGCGGCACCGGCCGCGTGCCGATTGCCTCGCCCAACTGCCGCAGGAAGTCCTGATCCCATGCACGGATGCGCTCGATCGCCTCATCCACCGTGGCGATGTCGCCGCCGATCATCGCGTTGCCGATCGCATGCGACAGGTCAAGCACCTTGCCCACAACGGCATTGAACGAGCCGAAATCGTAGGTGAGCAGCATGTCCTGATGCCGGTCGATCACCACGGTGGCCAGGCTGATTGCGCCGGCGTCGCTCAACGGCTGCGTATCCCGGTCGAATCCGACCAGCAGACCGTATTGGCGCACGATCGATTGGAAGAAGGCGTCGTACGTCATCACTTCCGGCTTGAGAAACATGACTCCCGGATGTGAGGTTCCGCCTGAGGCCCCGACTTCCGCCGACACTCGCGCCAGCAGTTCGGAAGCAGCCTTGCGGGTGAAGGTCAGGCCGAGGATGCGTTCGGGCGACACGCCCTGTTCGATCAGCGTGGTGATGCGGCGTGTCATGGTGTAGGTCTTGCCGCTGCCCGCACCGGCGACCACCAGCACGTTCTCGTTCACGGGGGCATGGATGATCCGCGATTGTTCGGCGCTATCGGTGAATCGACTCATGACTGCCTCGTTTCAAAAACGGTGTCGATCTGTCCGGCGCATGCCGGGCACACCGACTTCAGACGGCAACGCTTGATATGGGAGGGCTGCGGCCGCGCTTCCAGAACCGTGGACCGGCTGGCGGCCGCGGCATAGAACACGCGGGCGATCATGGTCAGCGACCATACCGCCTGGGTGCCGCGCAGTTCAAGGAACGATCTCCACGCCGGCTCCCGGACTCCCTCCGGCGGCTCCAACGGCAGCTCGGGGATATCCATGACCACCGATGGTTTCTGGTAATGATATCGACCCGCGAACACGCCGGCATTAAGCGACCTGCCCCGGAACAATGCCGGCTGGTACAGGCTTTCCTGACCGTAGCTCTTGGCCGGCGCGTCGTTGGACATCACATGGAACAGCACGCTCTGCGCGACGTACGGCGAGCCATCGTGGCCGGCGTCTTCCGATGCGTGGCCTTCCGGGAACGCGAGGCCCAGCTGGTAGCACACCAACTGCAGATCGTTGAATATCGCCTTGACCGGGGGCACCGATCCGGTCTTGTAGTCGATCAACCGTATCTGTTCGCCGCCGTCCGGCAACGTACGGTGTTCGAGACGGTCGATACGACCGGTCAGCCGAATCGTCATGGCCTCGTCCATTGCCTCGGGCCAACCGCCGATCAGAGATCCCATGATGGTCATGAGTTCGCCCGAGGTGACCGGCGACACCCCGTCGATGGCGTTGTAGGCGGCCACGATATCGGACAGCGAGAACCGTGCGGAGAAGGAACGCTCGCATTCGGCGGATGTCAGGGTGCCGACCTCGATGGTGCCGACGTTGCCGGACGGATATTCCGCGGTATTCGAGGACACGAAGTATGCGGCGATGTTGTCGAGCACCGTGTGCGCGGAGGCGTCCTTGTGCAAGGCATCGTACCGGCTGACCGCATCCATGAAGGTGGACGGTGGTTCCGCCAGCTCGTGATAGATGTCCATCATGCGCTCGGCCACGGCTTGCTGCCGCTGTTCGACCGCCAGATCGGGGAACGCCGACGGCAAGTCCAGCCCTTCCTCGCTGGCCCGTTGGGCGACGGCGTGGATCAGCGAGCCGAACGACGCTGAGACGCTGCCGGCCCGAGGCCCGGTGAACCGGCGGTCCATCAGCCAGCACACCGGGCAGGCCCAGATGCTGTCCACATCGGAAGGCGAGAGCACGACGACGGGCGGTTTGGCCGCGGTGGTGTCGGCCGCGGTCTCTTTGCCGTCGGCGTGACGGCCAGACGCGCCGTCATCGGCGTTCACGAACGGCCAGGTACGAGGATCGGCGGCGTCGACGTCATGTTCGGCGAGCAGCCGCAGCGTATCGATCGCATCCCGGTGTTCCGGGGAATGTTCCGGGCTGGTGACCAATGTCGTTCGCGCGGACGCCACGATTCCCCGCACGGTCGCGTCCAGACCGTGGAACCTATCGGTTTCGGCGATCGATGCGTATTCGCGCTGGTTGGGCTGGGCATCACGCTGCCGGTCGAATCGTTCCGGAAGGTAGCCGTACAGGAAATCGGATGGAACCAGATCGTCGTTGTATACGGCGCTGACGGACACCTGCCGGATCGCGCGGGTCAAGGCGACCAGCAGGCTTTTCTGTTCCGACGCCAGCACGGCGGCCAGCCCCGGGTCAGACTGTGCTCCCGCATCGTTGTCGATATGCCCGAACAGCATCATGTCGGCCAGATCCTCGCCGCCGAACATGGTGTTGCGCGCGGCGAGATTCGGCCATACGCCTTGCTGCAACGCCGGCATCCACACCAACTGCCAGTATCGGCCGGCCGCCCCGGCCGGAGTGGTGAGCGTGACGGCCTGGTCGACCGGTGCGACCTTGGCCAGAGAATCCGCCTCGATGCGCATCTGCCGAATCCTGTCGAGAAAATCACGCCAGTCGCCGGCGGCGGCACCGGCAGCGTAATCGAACAGGCGCATCGCCGTGTCCAAGCGATCGTTGGCGCTTCGCCCGGCATCGGTGTTGTCCAGCGATTCACGCTGCCATCGTGCGGCGACGCCACATGCATCCCAAGCCAGAGCCAAAGCATATTGGGGTTCGTGCGACGGCAGCTCGCGCAATCCTGATGCCACCCGTTGCACCAGATTCCACAGGTGAGCAAACGCCTTGGCATGCGGGTCTCCTCCGCATACCGACTGGATGGATGCGAGCACGGCATCGGCATCGCTGAATTCCAGCATCAGGTACAACGCATCCACGCCGAACGGCAAGTCGTTTCCGGCGAGCGCATGATCGTCCACCAGCGAATCGTCGTAGGTTGTCTGCTGGGACTCCTGTGCCTCCATCACGCCGTTGCGCAGCGCGTCCCATTGCGCGACCAGCAAGCGCAACGGTGTCTGCCGCTCGTCCGTCGGGCCGGCATCATCATCGAGTACTCCCGACAATGCTCCGAGGGATCCCATTGCGGCTTCCACGCCGGCCAGTCGTGCCGGGCGTCCTTCACGGTTACGTTCGACGCCGATGCCGATCAGGGGGCTGCCCATCAGCGTGGCGACGCGGGAGCGGACGAACGCGGCCGTTTGCGGCAGGCTCATCGTCATGTCGTCCAGTGACCGATTGTGCAGGTCGGCCAGCTCGAGTAGCGAGAACAGTCCTTGGACGAACGGCTCGTCCTTGAGCGGCCTGGTCACCGACGAGTATCGCACGGGGACTCCGTCCCGGCGCAACCGTTCGCCGAAACGCCGTATGGTGGCGTTGTCGTGCGCGATCACCGCCATGTCGTTCCATGCCTGACCGTCATGCAGATGCGCCCGCTTGATATGCCAGACAATATCGTCGAGTTCCTCGCTTTCGCTGCGGTACATCGCCGTGACGATGCTGCCGTCGAGCGGCATGGCATCCGCGTCATCCAATGGTTCGACGGGCAGGCTTCCCGCCAGTTGTGGCAGTTTGCCAGGCCGGGACGGCAAGGGCATATCGTCGTCCACGGCGGAATGAATGGACAGCGACACCCGTGATTCGACCAGTTCCTTATAGGAGACGGTCGCGGCTGAACCGTCGTTTCGCACGGGCTCGATGCGCAGCGTCCTCGCTCCGAGCAGCTGACGTGCCTGGGCAAACAGGTATTCAGGATAGGAGCCTCTGAACGTCTGCACCGATTCATCGGGATTGCCCACCAAGACCAGATTCGTTCCACGCTCATGGAGCGTACGCAGGAAACCGAACCCGGCCAGAGTGAGATCCTGAACGTCGTCGATCACCATGAGGCGAGGCAGCCCGGCCGCCGCAATCGTGCCCGTGGCGGCCGCGCCTTCCACCAGCAGACGCGACGAATCGAGTCTGTATTCGTGCGGGTACGCCTCTTCGACCATCTGCCGGTATTGTCGTCTCAGCGCGAAGGCAAGTCGCCATTGCAACCGAAGCCGCTCGATATGGGGCGACCAGTCCCCCAGCGCATCCAGGATGCTGGCTTCAGCCGATTCCGTGACGCCCAGTTCGTTCATGCGCGAGATCATGTCGCGCAATTGCATGACGAACGCGTCCCCGACGCCCCGGCCGGCACCCGACGTCTCATCGTCCGCATCCGTATCATTGCCCGTCCGCCGTTTGCCGGCACTGCCGAACATCACGTTCGACCAGTCGTCGGCACCGAAATAGTCCCGCAGCAGCAGACATGTGCCACATAGTTCTCCGGCCGCCACGTGGTTTCGGTGCGTTTCGGTCACCTGTTTGAGCAGGGCATCCTGCTCCGCGCCGTTGAGCAGTCTCGGCAACGCACTGCCTGCGCGTTTGCGCACCGCTGAGATGAGTCGGAACGCGACCGCCGACAGTGTGGTGACCGGCCGGGCCTGACGGGACGATCCGAGACGGCGGATCGCCTGGTCGCTGAGCAGATCCGCCGCGTGGCGGTCGGAGACCGTCATCACCGCTGACCCGTCATCGTAGAGCAGTCCTCGAACCAGCACATCGAACGCGAACGACGTTTTGCCGCTCGACGGCGGGCCGGCCACCAGCAGAACCTCCCCGCGTTTGCCCTTCAGCAGGTCAAGGGCGTCGTCCACCGTCACGACCGCATCGTCGCGTCGCGTGCCGTCGTGCAGCACATAGCGAAGTTCAGGCTCGTTCCCGTTCATGTCATCAGGGTAAGGAAGCCCCTCCCCGGTGTTCGGGCAGACGATGCGATCAGCCCTTGCGTCGCGGGAGAACCGTCGTCGTGTCGCGGTCCCCGTCCCGGCGGCGACACGCCGGGGAGAATATTCCCCATGCTCGGCCGCCTCGGCGGACAGAATTCCCCGATGGGCGAAAAGCCCGGTTTTCCGCCGTTTGTCAAGATCGGAACATGACAGTTATCCACATTTTCATGAACACAATTTCTCCATAACCCACTGTTTTCAACGATATCGAAGCGTTCGACCACATAGGTCGAAAATCGCCGCCCGAACGATGGCGATCGGATACGCTCGCCTTCACATGCCGAAGGAGGTGAACCGATGGACACGACGACGATCCCACCCGAACAGCCGCATGCGCGTTCCGTCCAGCCGGAATTGGGCACCGCCCGGCGCCGTGAAGGTCGAAGCGCCCCGAATGGGCGGATGTCGATACCGGGATGCGTCTTCGTGCAGAAGATCGGTTCCGGAGCCGCCTCCGACGTGTACCGGTACCGTCATATCGCCACACGACGCGATTTCGCGGTGAAGATGTCCCGCAAGCCTCTCTCAGGCGAGGATCGCGACCGACTGCATGGGGAGATGCGGGCGTTGCGTGCGCTGTCATCGCATCCGGCGGTGCTGACAATTCACGACGCGTTCGTCACCCCGGACGGCTACGGGTGCCTCGTGCTGGATTATGCCGCGAACGGGTCATGCCGGAATCTGGTCGGCGACAGGTCCATGACCTGCGAGCGGACGCTCGATCTAGGCATCAGGATGGCCGGCGCACTGCATGCGGCGCACCGTCTGGGCATCGTACACCGCGATGTCAAGCCTTCCAACATCCTGATCGACGAGCACGGACTGCCCGTGCTGGCCGATTTCGGCATATGCGCCGACCTGTATTGTCCGGGATCCGTCACCGGCCATTCACCGCTGTGGTCCGCCCCGGAAGTGATGGATGGAAGCACCGGCGGCAACGACCTGTCGGATGTGTATTCGCTGGGAGCGACGCTATTCGCTCTTTTCACTGGCATGTCACCCCATATGTTGGCGCGGGATTCGTCGCATGGCGGATGCGACGAGCGGGAAACGGCCTTCATCGTGCAGACCGGCCTGGCCGCGGCCGGCATCCAGTCGAACGCTGCCGAGATCGGCAGGATGCTGTGCAAGGCTCTTGCGCCTTGCCCCGATGACCGATACGGCTCGATGCTCGAGTTCGAACGCGCGCTGCAACGCATACGACGACCGTATCGGCCTACACGTGACGTCAATGAGCCCGAACCAAAGTTTTCGGGTCATCCGGGCACCGTGGCACGACGCCGCCGCGCCGAATCGTCCCGGCGTATGTCGTCCGCCGCCGTGCTCGTCATGGCCGTGCTGTTGATCACGTTGACGTCATGGAAAGGAACCGACCGGTTCCGTTACGGCGAGGTCACCGACGTCAACCCGTCAGGCACCGTCAACGACGGTGTCGGGGACGGTCTTACGCCGGACGGCGCTCCGGCGGACTCGTTCATCCGCACCACCACGGCATGGCGATGCGACGTCAACAGAAAGGTTCCGTCATGACATCCGCGCATCATCCCCGTCGCGGGCGGCCGACGTCTGCATATCGCATCACCGCGGCGATCGCGTTGTCGCTGCTCGTCGCCATCGTCATCGCGGCCGTCTGTTTCCTGTCGGTCACCCGCCAGCGAGCGCACCTGCACGACGGCACGGTGTGGGTCACCTCTGCCAAGGAACGGAAGGCGGCACGGTTCAATGTGCGTATCGGACAGGTCGATTCGACGGTTTCCGCCGTTTCGACGCGATTCGATGTCGCGCAGCACGATGATTCCACGCTGCTGTTCGAGAACGGGACGCTCACCGTCCTTCGCGCATCCACCGTCCGGCCGCACGGGCGAACCGACGTGTCTTCTGATGCCGATGTGCTGCTGTCGGGCGCGACGATGGCCGTGGTCGACAGAACGAACGGCAATGTGCGCATCGGATCGGTATCGGAACCAGACACCGTGTCTTTGTCTGGTCAGGAACCGCATATGCGGCTCGGCGACGGAGGCCGGGCGGTGATCTCCGGAGACGGCATGGTATACGGGTACCGTCCTCGCGATGGCATGGTGCTCGTATCGGATGACACGGGAACCGTGCGACGGTCAGGGTCGCTCAGTGGCGGCCAACCGCTGGTCATCGACGATTTCACCGTGATAGGCGATGTTCCCGTGGCATCCGTAGGCGGCACGCTCTATTGGCCGTCGGGCTCGGCCGATACCGGCTCGTCGGATCGGCTGATCCTGCAGTCGCCCGACCCGGAACATGTTCAGAGCGGTTGGGTCGCCGCTTCGGATAGCGGCGGACTGTATACCGTCAAGCTCGGTCATGGCGATGTCTCACCGACCGCTTTGCCGACCGGAGGAGACGGCCCCGCGACGCGACCGGCGGCGGTGGACGGCTGCGTGTATGCCGCATGGAGTCAGGCGGCACGCAATTATCGCAGACTATGCCATTACGGGGAACCTTCCGCGGACGACGAAGACTTCCTCACCTTGCAGACGGTGTCCCGGACTTCCGATCTTCGGTTTCGGGTCAACCATCATATGGTGCTGCTCAACGATGCCGTGCGGGGGACGCTGTGGGATCCGGCCTCGGGAACCCAAACCATCGACGTGTCGTGGGACGCACCGTCGCGCGGCGAATCCGAAGGTTCCCCCGACACGCAATCGGCTGAACCTTCGCGGTCTCGAGAATACGCCGAATCCTGTTCGGGAGAGTCCGAAACGGTGCGGGCCGTGGACGACCGCATCGGCGCCAGGGCGGGAACCTCCCGCACGCTCGATGTGCTGCGCAACGACGAGCATACCGGCTGCGCGGTGCTGCGCATCGATTCGTTCACGGCGCCAGACGACACGGCCGCGTCAATCAGCAGCGTGCATGACGGAACCTATCTGCGGCTGGATGCCACGGATGTCGATCTACAGGGCCAGGACCGCGTCAGCATACGCTTTTCGTATACCGTCGACGACGGTTTCGGGCACACCTCCCGCGCGAATGTCATCGTGGAGCTGGTCTCGATGCGGGTCAACCGCCCGCCGGTCCATGATGGGGCAACAGCCGAGCATGACGTTGAGCAAGGCGGCGTCATCCGCATGAACGCATTGGAATCGTTCGATGATCCTGATGGAGATCCGTTGATCCTGCTGTCCGCGGCCGTGGCCGGAGCCGACGGCGCGGACGAGGATCTCGGTTCCGTGTCTGTCCGAGCCGATGGATTGGTCGAATTGTCGGCGGGAACGGCGGCTGAAGGACGGGTCTGCGTGGAGACGGTCATATACGACGGTACCGATACCGTCGAAGGACGACTATATGTTTCCATCCATCCGGCCGGCGCATTGCCGGCGGCGACCATACCGGCACTGGTCACCGTCGTTCCCGGCTCCCCAACCGATATCGAGGTAACCCCGTACATGCGGGGATTTTCACGGCATGAGGCGAAGGTGGCCTCGGCGAGTTCCATGGATGAGACGGCTTCCGTCACGCATGATGGCGAGCGCACGATCACGGTTCTGGCGCATGAGTCCGGCACCCATTACGTGACGTATGACGTGGAGCAGGGTTCCCGGCAGACGCAGGGACTGCTCCGCGTCGAAGCCACGGGCGTGGACGTAAGCCCGGAAGCGCCGATCACCGCCGATGATGTGGCGTTGCTTGACGCCGACGGCACCGCCGTCGTGGAACCGTTGGGCAATGACCGGGATCCGTCCGGAGGCGTGCCCGGCCTTGCCGGACTGGGGACGGCACCATCCGGTTGCGAGGCGGCGGCGGTCAGAACACGCGTGTATCTGACGTGCCGCGTCATGCCGCAGGCCCCGGTCTCGCTGCGGTATTTGGCGCAGAACGGCAACGGCGACTCCTCGGGCACGATAGTGGTCTATCCGGCGGCCGATTCTGGCGACGGCGTATTGTCCGCATCGGATATCACCCTGCGTGTAAGGACTGGCGGGATCGTGTCGGAGAATCTGCTCGATCATGTCACCTATACGTTGGGAGCCACCGTCACGCCGGATCATAATCTCGTCTATGACGAATCATCATTCGATGGCCTCATATTCGTCTCCGGCACGACCGTGAGGTATCAGGCCGGATCGGATCCGGGCGTCTTCGAGGCACGGTACACCGTTCACGATGACGCCTCCAATACGGCGAGCGGGACGATACGCGTTCATGTCCACGCCCGACAGGCCGAAAGCAAGTCCGATCCGGAACCGAAACCGCTGCACGCCCAGGCATTCGCAGGTCAGACCGTCCGCATCGATGTTCCGCTGAACGGCATCGACGAGGACGGTGACGACGTCATGCTGCTCGGTCTGGGGTCCGAACATCCGCGACTGGGACGGATCATCGCGGTCGGCGCGAATCATCTGGAGTACGAGGCATATGCGGATTCCCACGGGACCGACACGTTCACGTACGCCGTCGAGGACTGGTCCGGCAGACGGGTGCAGGCCGATGTGAACATCGCCGTGGTCAGCGCGCAGCGACAGACATCGATCATGGCCCGCAACGATACGGTTACGTTGCGGCCGAACACCCGGGCCAGCATACAGGTGACGACCAATGACCTGTCGACGGACGGCACATCGTTCGCGCTGGACGATGCGGTCGAAGGCCAGCGACTGTTTGATGTCACGGCCGACGAAAACACGATTTCGTTCACCACGGGCGACGAGGCCGGCACCGGGTATGTGATCTACACGATCGTCGACGGAGCCGGACTGTCCAGCAGCGCGACATTGACCGTGCATGTCGATCCGCAGGCAGGCATCGAGCCGCCGACGGCATATGACTATCGCGTGCCGCCGTCGGATACCGTCGACAGAAGATCCATCGACGTGGACGTGTCCGAATGGATCGGCAATCCTTCCGGGACACCGGACGAGTTGAACGTCGACGTACATGTCTCGGCGCGGGACTCCGCACGGCGTAAGGCCGGAACGCGAAGCGTCATCGAGATCGATCTGACTGACGAGGCGAGGGCGGTGCCGTACACGGTGACTAACACGACATACGGCATCACGTCCACGGCGTTCCTGCATGTGCCCGCCTATGGCGTATTCCAGCCTACGCTCAGGCCTAAGGCGCCGGAACTGATCGTGGACTCGAACCAGACACTGACCATTCGCGTCGACGAGCATGTGCGAGTGGGCGCCGGCAAAACCGCGCGGATAGTGGACGGCTCGGTGAGCGCGACGAAAGCCAGGAGCGCCGATCCGGATTCCGACGGGCAGACGCTTCGGTTCGTGCCCGAACGGGATTACTCAGGGCCGGCCTCGGTCACGTTCACCGTCGAGGACACCGGTAGGAGTCTCGTAGCCGAGAATCGACGCGACAAAACCGCGAGATCGTCTTCCATCGTCAATTCCGCAGTGCTGACCTTGTCGATCACGGTGACTTCGTCACGGTCGGCTCCGCCAGTATTCTCCTCGCCCACGCTCGACGTGATCGCCGGAGAACAGGCGAAGACGATCGATCTGACGGTTTTGACGCTTTTCCCGTCGGGAACCGATCAGGCGTCGCGGAGCCGTTGCATCTATTCCAGCGAACCGGATTCATCCGGCGCGTTGAACGCCGTCACCACGCCGGCCGGCCTGATGAACATCGCCGCCTTACGTGACGCGAAGCCGGGCACCACCGCCATTGCCGTCACCGTTTCCTGCGGCCAGCACACCATCAAAGGTACGGCAACCGTGCGGATCGCATCCTCTTCCCGACCGTTGGCAAAGATCGCGAACCACGATATCAGGCTCCGCGCCGGGTCCCGCGAGGTCGTTGACATTGTCAAGGATGCATACAATCCGTTTCCCGATACGGCACTGTCCGTGGTGGAATGCCGCACCGATGACGCCGGAATCATCAGCGTGAACTGGTGCAAGGACGACACCGGCCTGTCCATCGCCGCCGCATCGGACGCAGGAGCGAAAACCGGCGTCGTCCATGTATCCGTACAGGACGCCACCGGCGATCCCGAACGTCAGGTGCAGGCCCGCATCACAGTGACCGTCGTCGACCGTCCGGCAGCGCCGCTGATGCTGCCGATCGACGACCAGCCGAGCAACGCCACCGTGGAACTGTCCTGGGTCGCAGGGCGATCCAACGGCAGTCCGATCAGTGAATATCTCGTGGAGTGGGAAGGCGGGGCACGGTCCTGTCAGGCGACCACCTGCCGCATCGATGGCCTGAGGAACGGGCAACGATACTCATTCACGGTCAAGGCACGCAACGAAGTTGGCTGGTCGGATCGATCGGCCGCCGTCATCGGCTTGCCGGATGCGGTACCGTCACAGCCCGCCGACGTCACTGTCGAAGCGCGGTATCACGGTGCGACCGTGCGATGGCGAATGCCGTCCTACGACGGGAGCCGCCCGCACCGGTACACCGTCATGCTGTCCGATTCGGCCGGACTGTATTTCAATACCCAGGTCGTGGAAGACACGCAGGCCTCGTTCGATATTGCCGATGACTCGATTACCGACGGAGCCACATTTCAGGCCATGGTCGTGGCGCATAACCGTGCCGGCACCGGTCCGGTTGGCTCATCAAGCGGGAACGCCCGGCCCTGGGGAGACCCCGCGACGCCGACGATGACCATGCGGCAGGAACGCGACTCGATCGCGGTGGCGGTGACACCCGGCAACCAGCGCAATGCAGGATGTGCACGGATCGAACTCACCGGCGGCATCACCCAGACGCTGCCGTGCGACAAGCCGACGGGAACATTCCCCATCCCAGGTGGGGAACAACATCGCGACGACGGTTCGGCCACGGATGACAACGATGACGCCGAACACGATTCCGTCCACGACGGCTCCACGCGCGAAAACGCCGATGACACCGGTTCCGAAGGAAACAACGAACGAACAGCCATCACAGTATCGGCAACGATGCATCCCTCACAGCCACATGCCAGATCGGTGTCCGTGTCCGGCACGATCACCATCGAGCGAGACGCGGATACCGGCACCGGCCGTACGCCACAAGCCAGTGATATCGACAGGCGTTCCGAGCCGACACGAATGGGAACAGACGCAGCCGCGCATCGGATCAGACAGGAAGGAGCAACAATGAAACCCATCCCCACTACCGGCACCGGCGACGACACCATCGTGTCGAATCCGATGTCGCCGGTCGTGCTCTCCATGCCGGACGAGACGCGGATCACCGACGACCTCACGAGGCTTTCACCGACGCATGCACCGCCACATCCCGGTACGACGGCGTCGTCCGGTGCAAGGTCGACCGGCATGGCGCGGCTCCCCGTCGATCCATGTGACGCGACGGTGCATCGTACGTATGAAGAACCGTTGCAGGCCGTCTCGGCAATCCCGCAGCTTCACGCCACTTCCAGACCGATGCTTGCCGAGACGACGCAGGCCGCATCGCAGCGATCCGGGCTTCCGGGTAACGGGGCATTACGTGCCACGCCGTCACAGGCCGAAGAGGAACAAGACGCCGACATCGCCGATATGACCTCCGAGGATGCGGCCCTTCACCTGCAACAAGGATTCCACGCCCTGTGTAACAGCATCGGCATGGCGATCATCGGCAAAACGTCAACGATACGACTGTGCGTCACCGCCCTGCTCGCCGAAGGCCATGTGCTCATAGAGGACGATCCCGGAACCGGAAAAACCCAACTGGCGCAAGGCATCGCCAAAGCCATCGACGTGCCATGCCAACGTATCCAGTTCACATCCGACCTCATGCCGTCCGACGTCATCGGCACCGTCGTGTTCGATCGGGACCGGTCATCCTTCGGATTCCGCCCAGGCCCAGTATTCGCCCCCATAGTGCTGGCGGACGAAATCAACCGGGCACCGCCGAAAACACAGTCGGCACTGCTGGAGGTCATGGAGGAGCATCATGTCACCGTTGACGGCACCGTATACGCGGTGCCGCAGCCATTCATAGTGATCGCCACGCGCAATCCCGGCGACCAGCTGGGCACCTATCCCCTGCCCGATGCGCAGCTCGACCGGTTCCTCATCAGAACCACGATCGGCCATCCCGGCCATGAGGCGAGTATGGGCATCGTACGACAGGCGGATAAACGCATCCGATCCTCACTGGTACGACCTGTCATGGATGGGCGGCGCGTCCTCGCCATGCAGCGCATGGCACAAGCCATCCACGTGGCCGATGACGTGCTCGACTATACGGTACGCATCGTCGAACATCTCAGAAGATCCGACATGACGGCGCGGGGACCATCGATACGCGGGGCACTCGCCTTGATCCGGTGCGCACGCGTGTGGGCCGCAGCTGACGGACGACCATATGTGATCCCCGACGACGTCAAAACGCTGGCACCTGATGTGCTGTCGCACCGATTCCAGCTGCGGAGCGACGCGGTGCTGGATGGTCATGACGCCCGTGATGCCGTTGCGCTCGCCTTGAACGACGTGCCGGTTCCCCACGGCGAACGCTGAAGGCGGGAAAGCAAGGAGGTCACGATGGACGGGACACGAGAGACGGCAACGACGCGACGAGGGATCGGCAAGCCCGGGCTGTCCGCCGCCGGGCACATCATCGTGTGCTCGGCGCTCGGGTGCATGGCGACCGGCGCCATGGCACGATGGAAGGAGCTTCTGGTACTTGGCATCATGCTTGCCTCGTTGCCGATATGGACGATATCGGCAACATTGCGGCGGCATCGTCTTCAAGCGGTCATCGGCACCACGGCCCATCGTGCCGTCGCCGGCCATGATGTCGAGATACGCGTCGTCGTCACCAATCCGGCACGAATCCGAATCGGCCGCAGCAGAATGATCCTGCCGATCGCCGTCCGCCAATCGGCAGGGGAACAATTCGACGGCGAACCATCCTGTCGAAAAGACCGTCCATCGCAATATGCGCTAACGCCGTCATTGCGCGAAGCACTCGCCATACCCGTGTTGCCCGCGGGGTCGGTCACGCGCCGCAACGGCATGATACGAGGCTGCCCCCGAGGCATGCTGCACCTCGGGCCCGCATTCATGCCGGACGATGATCCATTTGGCCTGCTCGTCCGCCGCAGAACGGTATCGAACGGCATATGCATTCCCGTACATCCCGTCACGGTCGCCATCACCCTGCCGGTATGGGAAGCCGCCCGTGAACCGGACGGAACGCCGTCAGGAATATCGGCCTGTGACGGCGATGATTTCCATGCGCTGCGCGAATACAGGTCCGACGATGACATGCGCGGTATCCATTGGCCGAGCACGGCGAAAACAGGCATGCTGATAGTTCGTCAATATGCTGCCGAATGCCGCGCCGGCGGTGTGGTATCGATCGATACCACACCGGGAGGATACCGGGATACCGATGAATTCGAGCTTGCCGTATCGGTCTTCGCGTCCATTGGCAAAGCGTATTTGGATGCGGGCCGGCCGCTGATCGCGAGAACGGGCACGGCGACGTTCATGCCGGAATCGGCGGTCGCATTGCTCGATGCATGTTGCGGCATCGTCTTGGCCGAACATTATGCCGTACAGGACGGCCGCCGTCAGCGGCCCGGCAGGCATCGCGCCGGGAACGGCAACAGAGCCGGCGACGACGGGCGTACACCGGGCGGCGTCCATCCCGGTGCCGTCACGGACACGATCCGGCCCTCCCCTTATATGGCTCGAACCGTTTCCGATGAGTTCCGAACCACCGAGCATGAGATGCGGATCATGGCTCGCGCGGAAGTCTGGTATCACGTCGTCGGATCGCATTCTCCGTTCGACGGGCACGGAACCGGATTGGAGGAATCCTGGCGCATGGATGGTCGCCGACGAGTGACGATACAGGTCGATCACAAGGCTCAGGCATCATTGCGGTGCGAGGAAGCCTCGACGATGCTGCGGATCGGCGATCTGGCCGATCTGCCTCGCCTGTTGGAGGTGATGTCATGAACGTGTGCGACCGCTCCTCGTTACAGGCGTCGTGGCCGAAACATATGCGATTGGCGCGTGCATCCTGTTTCCCGCTCACGGTCGCCGTGCTGACGCTGGTATCGGCGTCGAATCTGATCGATGTATACGGATCGGTCGGGATATGGGCGATGGCTTCGATCCCTTCTACGTTGCTCGGGCTCGTGGCATCGTCGCTCTGGCGTTCCGCACACTGCGAGACCGGCCATGTCGGGACGCATACGGCCGGTGCTCACACGTCCTCCCGTTTCCGGAATCACCCGTGGGTCGGGCTGGCCGTACTGGTCGCCGCGCAATTGATCATCGGTCCTCTGCTGGCCGTGGCCAGTGAGGATGTCCGGGCGACGCCATCGTTCACGTCGCTGGTCTTCTCGCTGGTCGATGGATGGAAAGGAGCGTTCGGGTCGTTTTCCTACATCATTTCGGTGACGCCGCCGACCGGCACCTCTGGTGGGAGTCTGCTGGTCGTCTGGACGATGTGTCTGTGGACTTCGCTGGCATTGGGCGTATACCGTCATACGGCGACGCCAGACTGCAGGCATGCCACGCATTGGCTCATGCTTGGCGCGATCATCATCGTCCTGCTGCCGCTGACGGTCGGAGCACTGCTGGGCACCGCATCAGTCCGGTGGCGCGTCGCGACAGGCCTGACCATCTTCTACCTGTTGCTGCCACTCTTGAAACATCATGCACGAGCGGGAACGGGAGCGCATGACAACAAGAACCGATTCGTCATGCAATGGGATGATGACATCACGGCAACCAACCATTCCCGTGCCGGCCAATCATGGCGTCACGGCATGATCCGACGACCGGTGGCGATGCTGCTCGCATGCAGCGTGTTGGCCGCAATCGCCGGGGCTCACGTTCCCGAACCGCGTCTGACGCTGCGTGACCATTATGATCCGCCGATCAGTCTGCGTGACTATGCCAGTCCGCTCAGCGGCATGCGGGCGTACATCGCCCGGCACCGGGATGACGTGATGCTGACGGCGAAGGGTCTGCCGCCCGGAACCGCGGTACGTATCGCGACGATGGATATGTTCGATGGCAATGTCTGGAATCTGTCCGACTCATATGACGGAGCCTCACACAGCGAGTACCTGCGTATGCCTCCCGTGTCAACCGGGACCGGCGTCGATGCTCGCGAAACCCCGACGGACAGCGTACCATTCACCGCCACCTTCGTCGTCGGCGCCACATTCGGCGACGTATGGCTGCCAACGGCCGGAGCGGTACACGGCATCACCGTGATGAACGATGCTGTCGTGGCGCGACGCCGTGTCCAATCCGAATCGGACACGGCTGGAGACGGACCAGTGCTATACAACGCAAAGACCGGAGCCGCGTTGCTGCCGACCGGTCTGCGCCCCGGTCTGATCTACCGGCAGACCGGGGTGCTCGCCGTAGAGCCGGAGACACAGGCCATTGCGAAGGCGTCTGCCGCGCAAGACGGCACGCCGGGTCTCGCCGAGATCCCGCAATCGGTGGAACAGCTGGCGTCCCGGACGGTGCAATCGCATAACGCCGACGGTCAAGCGGCACAGGCATTGGCGCGTATACTGCAGCAAGGCTGGTTTTCCCATGGCACAGAGGACGAATACCCATCATCACCTGGGCATGGCAGCAAACGGCTGGACGAACTGGCATCCGCTGATCTCATGGTCGGCGACGACGAACAATATGCCTCCCTCATGGCGGTGATGGCACGATGGATCGGTCTTCCATCACGTGTGGTGCTGGGCTTTCTTCCCAAGGACGCCGATGGCATGATCGACAAGTCCCGCACCACGACGGGCGATGACGGGACGACCATCGTACGATTCACCGGCAACGATATCGCCGCATGGGTCGAAATCAAGCTGACGAATCTGGGATGGGTGATGTTTCGACCGTCCCCAAAGGAATCACGGGTCGCAGACCGCACGATGATTGCGGCGCAACGATACCGGCCCGTCAATCGCCGGCCCTCGATGCCGCTCGGAGATCCGCCACGGGACGAGATCATTCCCCAAGGCAGCTCATCGGTATTGGGCGGCACCGACGCCAGCCGGGACAAGCCCTCCGCTTCCACCCGCTCCCGTCTCGATATGGTCGTCTCGGGCATGGCGCTGTATGGCAGCCCGATATGGCTGTTGTCGCTGTGGAGTCTGGCCTTGTTCGGCGTCACCATGCTGATGTTCGCCATCATTCGCATCCGGGGCTCTCCCCGTCAACGTGTGCTCGCCGGATGGCTCGCCATCCGCGTGCAGGCGGTGCGCTGCGGGCTGCCGCGGCATCGGCTGGACGGATCACTGACAAGAACGGAGCAGGTTCGGGCGATGGCCGATCATTTCCATGGCGATGCCGCGCTCATCTCCGAACTGGAAGCTCTGGCCCGTCGAACGGATCATCTCGTGTTCGCAGGCCGCCGTGTCGAGCATCGTCAGGCATCCGAATACTGGCAGATGGCGATGAAGGCACGCCGTCGTATACGTTCGGCCAGTTCTCGTCGCCGACGGATGCTGGCCGTCATGTCGATACGCGGATTGCCCGACCTGTGTATGGCCGCATGCCGCTGTATTCCACGGCGCCGGCCGTATAAACACTGATGCGGTTCCCTATGCCGGGAACCGGCACGGGGAACCGCATCAGAAACAGGCTCGAACGCCGTCGGAGCCGTCAGGGCACGCCGATCATTCGGCACGCCCTGTCACGATCACTCGAAATCGCCCTGACCACCCTGATCGTCAAGGTAGTCGTCCGGGTTGAAGTCGTCGCCGAGCTTGAGATCGCCGAAGTCGATGTTCGCGAAGTCCACATCGGACAGGTCGGCATCGGAGAAGTCGGTATCCGCGTCGGCACCGCTGCTCAAACCGAAGTTCGGGTAGATGGTGTCGCGGATCGCCTTGTCGGGCTCGACCACGGCGTTGCGGTAACGGGCAAGACCCGTACCGGCCGGGATGAGCTTACCGATGATGACGTTCTCCTTGAGACCCTTGAGATCGTCGACCTTCTGGCTCAGAGCGGCTTCGGTGAGCACGCGCGTCGTCTCCTGGAAGGAGGCGGCGGACAGCCACGAGTCGGTGGCCAGCGAGGCCTTGGTGATGCCCATGAGCTCCGGACGGCCGGCGGCGGGCTTGCCGCCGTTCTTCACGGCATTCATGTTCGCTTCCTTGAAGCGGGCCTGATCGACCAGCTCGCCCGGCAGCAGCGCGGTGTCACCGGAGTCGATGACGGTGATGCGGCGCAGCATCTGGCGGACGATGACCTCGATGTGCTTGTCGTGGATATCGACGCCCTGCGAACGGTACACGGTGTGCACTTCGTTCACGATGTTCACCTGGGCAGCGCGCGGGCCGAGGATGCGCAGGATCTTCTTCGGATCCACGGAACCTTCGGTCAGCTGGGTGCCGGCCTCGACGTGCTGACCGTCCTTGACCAGGAGCGGAGCGCGACGGGTCACGGTGTAGACGATCGGCTCGACGGTCTGGTCGTCCGGGGTCAGCGTCATCTGGTAGACGTGATCGGCTTCCACATCGGTCTTGATCACACCCGGGAACTCGGCGATCGGCGCCTCGCCCTTCGGGGTACGGGCTTCGAAAAGCTCGGTGACACGGGGAAGACCCTGGGTGATATCGGAAGCCGCCGCGACACCGCCGGAGTGGAAGGAACGCAGCGTCAGCTGGGTACCAGGCTCGCCGATGGACTGGGCCGCGACGATGCCGACGGCCTCGCCGACGTCCACCAGCTTGTTGGTGGCCAGCGACCAGCCGTAGCACTTCGCGCACACACCGCGCTTGGACTCGCAGGTCAGCACGGAACGGGCCTTGACCTCTTCGACGCCGTGAGCCACGAGATCCTTGAGCACGTCCATGCTCAGCGCGTCGCCGCGCTTGTACAGCACGGTCGTGCCGTCAGCCGGATCCACCACGTCGGCGGAGAGCAGACGGGAGTACGGGCCACCGTCGGCGGCCTTGACGAGCGTGAGGTTGCCGTCCGCGTCGCGATCGGCGATCTGCATTGGCAGGCCCTTCTTGGTGCCGCAGTCCTCCTCGCGCACGATCACGTCCTGGGAGACGTCGACCAGACGACGGGTCAGGTAGCCCGACTCGGCGGTACGCAGTGCGGTATCGGCCAGGCCCTTACGCGCGCCGTGCTCGGAGATGAAGTACTCCAGGACGGACAGGCCCTGACGGTAGTTCGACTCGACCGGTCGCGGAATGACCTCGCCCTTCGGGTTGTTCACGAGGCCTCGGATGCCCGCGATCTGGTTGATCTGGGTCATGTTGCCTCGTGCACCGGACTGGACGATGATGGCCAGGTTGTTGCGCGGGTCGAAGTGCTTGACGACCGCGTCCGACACCTTTTCGGTGCACTTGGTCCACTCGTCGATGATCGCCTGACGACGCTCCTCCTCCGTGAAGAAGCCGAGGTCGTACTGCTGGTTGATCTTGTTGACCTGTGCCTCGGACTCGGCGACGAGCGCCTCGCGCTCCGGCGGCTCGGTGACGTCGGAGAACGCGAAGGTCACGCCGGACCACGGCGCACGGGTGAAGCCGAGATCCTTGAGCGCGTCCAGCGTGACGGCCACCTGGGCGGTCGAATAGCGGGTCGCGATGTCATCGACGATACGGGACAGGACCTTCTTCGGGGCCTGCTCGTTGACGAACGGATAGTCGGTCGGCAGCGTCTCGTTGAACAGCAGTCGGCCCATCGACGTGGCGAACAGCACGGTGCCGTCGGAGAAGCGCTCCTCACGGACGACGGCCGGGCTGCCCGGCTCCGGATCGACGACCTCGACCTCGCCCGGCTCCCAGCCGGTCGGCAGGACGAAGTCCTTCGGCAGACGCACGAGCACCTTGGCCTGCATGTCGATCTCGTGCAGGTCGAGCGCCATCTGCATCTCGGCGATGGACGAGAACACGCGGCCCTGGCCCTTCGCGCCGTCGAGCACGGTGGACAGCCAGTACAGGCCGAGGATCATGTCCTGGGACGGCATGGTCACGGTGTGGCCGTCGGCCGGCTTCAAAATGTTATCGGACGCGAGCATGAGCGAACGGGCCTCGGCCTGCGCCTCCGCGCTCAGCGGAAGGTGCACAGCCATCTGGTCGCCGTCGAAGTCGGCGTTGAACGCGGCGCAGGCGAGCGGCGGCAGGTGGATGGCCTTGCCCTCGACGAGGATCGGCTCGAACGCCTGGATGCCCAGACGGTGCAGCGTAGGCGCACGGTTGAGGAGCACCGGATGCTCGGAGATGACCTCCTCGAGCACGCCCCACACCTCGGTGTCGCCACGGTCGACCATGCGCTTGGCGCTCTTCATGTTCTGCGCGTAGTTCATGTCCACGAGACGCTTGATGACGAACGGCTTGAACAGCTCGAGCGCCATCGGCTTCGGCAGACCGCACTGGTGCATGCGCAGCGACGGGCCGATGACGATCACGGAACGGCCCGAGTAGTCGACGCGCTTACCGAGCAGGTTCTGACGGAAGCGGCCCTGCTTGCCCTTGAGCATGTCCGAAAGCGACTTGAGCGGACGGTTGGACGCGCCGGTGACCGGACGGCCGCGGCGGCCGTTGTCGAACAGCGAGTCGACGGCCTCCTGGAGCATGCGCTTCTCGTTGTTGAGCATGATCTCGGGGGCGCCGAGCTCGATCAGTCGCTTGAGTCGGTTGTTGCGGTTGATCACGCGGCGGTACAGGTCGTTGAGGTCGGAGGTCGCGAAACGGCCGCCGTCGAGCTGAACCATCGGGCGCAGATCCGGCGGGATGACCGGGATCACGTCGAGCACCATGGCCTCGGGCTTGTTCTCGGTGGTCAGGAACGCGTTGATGACCTTCAGACGCTTCAAGGCGCGGGCCTTGCGCTGGCCGGAGCCGGTGTCGATCTCCTCGCGCAGCTGCTTGGACGCGGCCTCGAGGTCGAAGTCCTGCAGGCGCTTCTTGATGGCCTCGGCACCCATGCAGCCCTCGAAGTAATCGCCGTAGCGATCCTCCATCTCACGCCACAGGTCCACGTCACCTTCCATGTCGCCGGCCTTCAGGTTCTTGAAGCGGTCGAACACGGCGTTCAAGCGCTGGATCTGGTCGTCGTAGCGCTGACGGATGGCCGCCATGTCGCGCTCGGCGCCGTTGCGCAGCTTCGCCTTGTTGGCGCCGGTGGCCTCGCCGGCGTCCTCGAGCTCGTGCAGATCGGCCTCGACCTTCTTGGCACGCTCCTCGATCTCGTTGTCGCGACGCTTGGCGAGGTGGCTGATCTCGGTGTCGAACTCGTCCTGCAGGTCGGGCAGATCCTGATGGCGCTGCTCCTCGTCGACCTTGGTGACCATATACGCGGCGAAGTAGATGACCTTCTCGAGGTCCTTCGGCGCGATGTCGAGCAGGTAGCCCAGTCGGGACGGCACACCCTTGAAGAACCAGATGTGCGTCACCGGGGCGGCCAGCTCGATGTGGCCCATGCGCTCGCGGCGCACACGGGACTTGGTGACCTCCACGCCGCATCGCTCGCACACGATGCCCTTGAAGCGCACGCGCTTGTACTTGCCGCAGGCGCACTCCCAGTCGCGGGTCGGGCCGAAGATCTGCTCGCCGAACAGACCGTCCTTCTCGGGCTTGAGGGTACGGTAGTTGATCGTTTCGGGCTTCTTGACCTCGCCGTGGCTCCAGCCGCGGATGTCGTCGGCGGTGGCCAGGCCGATCCTCATTTTGTCAAATGCGTTGACGTCCAGCACTCTATTGTCCTGTCTGTAAATCTATCGATTACTTGTACGATATGGCGTTCGCGCGAGGGCGGATTCGCCGACTCACGCGATGCGCGTTGGGGACGGTCGCCGACCGGAACCCGTGGATGCCCCGCTCGGAGGCATCCACGGAACACGACCGGCCGGCAACCTATCGGATCACTGGTATTCCGGCTCTTCGGCCTTCTGGTCTTCCTTCGCGGCCGCGTCGGGACGCGCGCCGATGTTGAAGCCCAGATCGTCGCTGGCGGAGGCCGGGTCGTCGTCCTCGTCCTTCATGTCGATGGCCACGCCCTCGGCGTTCAAAACCTCGACGTTCAGCGACAGGGACTGCATTTCCTTGAGCAGCACCTTGAACGACTCGGGGATGCCCGCCGGCGGCAGGTTATCGCCCTTGACGATCGCGCCGTAGACGCGCACGCGGCCGTCCACGTCATCGGACTTGGTGGTCATCATCTCGTGCAGCGTGTAGGCGGCGCCGTAGGCCTCAAGGGCCCACACCTCCATCTCGCCGAAGCGCTGGCCGCCGAACTGGGCCTTACCGCCCAGCGGCTGCTGCGTGATCATCGAGTACGGACCGGTGGAACGCGCGTGGATCTTGTCGTCGACCAGGTGGTGGAGCTTCAACATGTACATGTAGCCCACGGAGATCGGCTTGCCGAAACGTTCGCCGGTGCGGCCGTCGAACAGCCACGCCTTGCCGTCCTCGCCGACCATCTGGTCGCCGTCGCGGTTCGGCAGCGTCGACTTCATGAGGCCCTTGATGACCTCCGGCTTGACGCCGTCGAACACCGGGGTGGCGATCGGCGTGCACGGGTCGCCCTTTTCGGCACCGGCCGGCACGTACTTCTTCCATTCGGCCTCGAGATCCGGGTCAAGCGAGATGTCCCAGCCGGAGTGCGCGATCCAGCCGAGGTGCAGTTCGAGCACCTGGCCGAGGTTCATTCGAGACGGCACGCCCAGCGGGTTCAACATGATGTCGACCGGAGTACCGTCCGCGAGGAACGGCATGTCCTCTTCCGGCAGGATGCGCGAGATGCAGCCCTTGTTGCCGTGACGGCCGGACATCTTGTCGCCGACGGTGATCTTGCGGTGCTGCGCGATGTACACGCGGATCATCTGGTTGACGCCGTTCGGCAGCTCGTCGCCATCCTCCTCGGCATCCTCGCGGGTGATCTCCTTGACCGCGATCACGGTGCCGGTCTCGCCGTGCGGCACGCGCAGCGAGGTGTCGCGCACCTCGCGGGACTTCTCGCCGAAGATCGCGCGCAGCAGGCGCTCCTCCGGGGTCAGTTCGGTCTCGCCCTTCGGCGTGACCTTGCCGACGAGGATATCGCCGGCCTCGACCTCGGCGCCGATGCGGATGATGCCGCGCTCGTCGAGGTTCGCGACCGCGTCCTCGCCCACGTTCGGCAGGTCGCGGGTGATCTCCTCGGCGCCCAGCTTGGTTTCGCGGGCGTCGATCTCGTACTCCTCGATGTGGATGGAGGAGAGCGTGTCGTCCTGCACGAGACGCTGCGAGATGATCACGGCGTCCTCGTAGTTGTAGCCGTTCCACGGCATGAACGCAACCAGCAGGTTCTTGCCGAGCGCGATCTCGCCCTTCTCGATCGCCGGGCCGTCGGCCAGGACGGTGCCGGCCTCGACGCGCTCGCCACTCTTGATGATCGGACGCTGGTTGTAGCAGGTGGTCTGGTTGGAACGCTGGAACTTGGCCAGCTTGTAGCTGGACTGCGTGCCGTCGTCGTTCATCACGCGGATCAGGTCGGCGGACACGTAGGTCACGACGCCCGGCTTGTCGGCGATGATCACATCGCCGGAATCGTACGCGACGCGCCATTCCGAACCAGTGCCCACGAGCGGGCGCTCGGACTCGACCAGCGGGACGGCCTGACGCTGCATGTTGGTACCCATCAGCGCTCGGTGGCCCTCGTCGTGCTCGAGGAACGGGATCAGCGAGGCGCCGATCGAGACCATCTGGCGCGGCGAGACGTCCATGTAGTCGACGGAGCTCACCGGAACGTCGACCGCCTCCTCCTCATCGGCTCGGGCGAGGGCCATGTCGGTCGCGAACTTGCCGTTCTTGTCGAGCTTCTGGTTGACCTGCGCGATCACGTGATCGTTTTCCTGATCGGCGGTCATGTACTCGACCTCGTTGGTCACCTGGCCGTCGATGACCTTGCGGTACGGGGTCTCGATGAAACCGAACGGGTTGACGCGGCCGAAGGTCGCCAGCGAGCCGATCAGACCGATGTTCGGGCCTTCAGGGGACTCGATCGGGCACATACGGCCGAAGTGGGACGGGTGCACGTCTCGCACTTCCATGGACGCGCGGTCGCGCGACAGGCCGCCGGGGCCGAGGGCCGACAGACGGCGCTTGTTGGTCACGCCGGCCAGCGGGTTGTTCTGATCCATGAACTGCGACAGCTGGGAGGTGCCGAAGAACTCCTTGATGGTCGCGTTGACCGGACGGATGTTGATCAGCGACTGCGGGGTGATCGCCTCGGCGTCCTGCGTGGTCATGCGCTCGCGCACGACGCGCTCCATGCGCGACAGGCCGGTACGCAGCTGGTTCTGGATCAGCTCGCCGACCTGACGGATGCGGCGGTTGCCGAAGTGGTCGATATCGTCGGTCTCGACGCGCAGGTCGACGTCCTGCCCCTTGCGCTTGCCCGGGAAGGTCGCCTCACCGGCGTGCAGCGTCACCAGGTACTTGATGGTGGCGATGATGTCCTCGCGCTTGAGCGAACGGTCGTTGATCTCGTGCTCGAGGCCGAGCTTGCGGTCGATCTTGTAGCGGCCGACGCGAGCCAGATCGTAACGCTTGGTGTTGAAGTAGAAGGAGTCGAGCAGGTTGCGGCCGGCCTCCGGGGTGGCGGTGTCGGACGGGCGGATCTTGCGGTAGAGGTCGGTCAGGGCCTCGTCCTGCGTGTCGACGGTCTCCTTGTCGAGTGCGTCGAGGACCAGCGGGTAGCCTTCGAACGCGTCACGGATCTCCTGCTTGGTCATGCCGATGGCCATGAGGAAGACGATCGCGGACTGCTTGCGCTTGCGGTCGACGCGCACGCCGAGCACGTCGCGCTTGTCGATCTCAAACTCGAGCCACGCGCCGCGCGACGGGATGATCTTCGCGCCGAAGACGTCCTTGCCGGACGCACGGTCGGTGGAACGGTCGAAGTAGACGCCCGGGGAGCGCACGAGCTGGGAGACGATGACTCGCTCGGTGCCGCCGATGATGAAGGTGCCGTGCGGGGTCTGCAACGGGAAGTCGCCCATGAAGACGGTCTGAGACTTGATCTCGCCGGTGTCGCCGTTCTCGAACTCGGCGTTCACGTACAGCGGCGCGGAGTAGGTGTAGTCCTTCTCCTTGCACTCCTGCACGGTGTGGCGCGGCTCCTCGAAGTACGGATCCGAGAAGGTCAGGCTCATGGTCTGGGCGAAGTTCTCGATCGGGGAGATCTCGTTGAAGACCTCATCGAGGCCGGACATGTGCGGCACGGTGTTGGTGCCGTTCTTCTCGTCCTCTTCGACGCGCTTCTTCCAGCGCTCCGAGCCGATCAGCCAGTCGAAGCTGTCGGTCTGCACGCCCAGCAGGTAGGGCACATCGATGGGCTCGCGGATGGAGCCGAAGTTCACACGGTCCGACGCCTTGTGCACGTCAATGTCGTGCTGGTCGGCGCGTGCGATCATGGTAGTGGTATTCGTCGTAGACTCAGTAGCCAATGGACGTTCCTTATCGCTCGCTTGTTCGTTCGATACTCGTTCTGTGTTCCCCGACAAGCGCCGCCCAGGCCGCCATATGCCTGAAACTGCGGGCGCTCCGTCTTTGTCAGCATGCCCGCAATATGACATGCATATACGCAAATTTCAGATGATAGCACAATACATAGAAAAACGCAATATTTTCGGCGGGTGCCGATCAACCATTCCGCATGCAACCAGGGCAGCGGCCCGACGGCTCGGCAGACGGCGATTCCGCATGAAAAAACCGCGTTCCGGGGACCGGACCTGGGCGATATGACCCAGACCGGTGCCCGAAAGCGCGGTTCACGCACAGGCGACGGATGCCCGTCAGATCAGTACTGGTTGGGGATGAGCACCAGCTTGCCCTCGGCCACATCCTTGAGATGCTTGCCGTAGGGGCTCTTGCCGTAACGTTCGGCGGACTCGAGCAGCTCGTCCTTGCTGATCCAACCGTTCTCGAACGCGATCTCCTCGACCACGGCGATCGGCAGTCCCTGCGCGCGCTGCACGGTGCGCACGAACTCGCCCGCCTCATACAGCGAATCCATCGTACCGGTGTCCAGCCACGCGTAGCCGCGACCGAGCGTACGCACGTTGAGCGCGCCGGCCTGAAGGTACAGCTTGTTCAGATCGGTGATCTCCAGCTCGCCACGGGCGGACGGACGCACCTGCTTGGCGAAGTCGACCACACGCTCGTCATAGAAGTACAGGCCGGTCACCGCGTAGTTCGACTTCGGCACGGCCGGCTTCTCCTCGATCGAGACGGCCTTCTTATGCTCGTCGAACTCGACCACGCCGTAGCGTTCCGGATCGTCCACGTAATAGCCGAACACGCTCGCGCCCTCGCCGTTCTCGGCCTTGGCGACCGCCTTGCGCAGCGTGGTTCCCAGACCGTTGCCGTAGAAGATGTTGTCGCCGAGCACAAGCGCGCACGGCTCGCCGCCGATGAACTCCTCGCCCAGCAGGAACGCCTGCGCGAGGCCGTCCGGACTCGGCTGCACCTTGTAGCTGAAGTGCACGCCGTAATGGCTGCCGTCGCCGAGCAGACGCTCGAAGTTCGGCAGATCCTTCGGCGTGGAGATGATCAGGATGTCGCGGATGCCGGCAAGCATGAGCACGCTGAGCGGATAATAGATCATCGGCTTGTCGTACACCGGCAGCAGCTGCTTCGACGTGACGGTGGTCAGCGGGTACAGGCGCGTGCCCGATCCTCCTGCGAGAATGATGCCCTTCATCGTAGGCTCCTTACTTGTCGAGTTCCTTGGCGACGTAGGCGGAGAGCGACTCCTCCCAGTCGGCGGGCGTGTACCCGGCCTGTTCGATCTTCGTCAGATCGAGCGCGGAATGCGTCGGGCGCGGGCTGACCGGACTCTTCGCGTTCGCGAAATACTCGGCCGTGGAGATCGGCTTGACCTTGTCGCCGTTGCCGTTCGTCTGCTCGAACACGGCCGCCGCGATCTCGGCCCAGTTCTTGACGGCGCCGGAACCGGTCAGGTTGTACGTGCCGTACGGCGCGTGCGAGTCGAGCAGGTGGAAGATCGCCTCAGCCATGTCCTTGGTGAACGTGAGGCGGCCAAACTGGTCGTCGACCACGGTCACCTGGTTCAGCTGGTCGGACGGGTCGGCGACGCGGTTCGACAGCATCATCATGGTCTTGACGAAGTTGTGGCCCTCGCCGATCACCCAGCTCGAGCGCAGGATGTAGTGTTCCGGCGCGTTTGCCACGGCGATGTCGCCGGCGGCCTTGGTCTGGCCGTACACGCCGAGCGGCGCGAAGTCCTCGCTCTCCGTGTGTTCTTCGGCGGTGCCGTCGAACACGTAATCGGAGCTCACGTGCACGAGCGTGATGTGGTGGTCCTTGGCGACGCGTGCCAGCAGCGCCGGCCCCTGGGCGTTCGCCTTCCACGCGATCGGACGGCCTTCCACGGTCTCGGCCTTGTCCACGGCCGTATATGCACCCGCGTTGATGATCGTGCCGTACAGCGACCAGTCGTACTTGTCGTACGCTGCCGGATCGGAGAAGTCGAACTCGTCGATGTCGGTGTACTCGAAGCCCTGCAGATCGTGCGCCTCGGCGTACGCGCGGATCGCGTGGCCGAGCTGGCCGTTGCAGCCCGTGACCAGCGTACGCTTCGGGGCCATCGGCTTGGCGTCCTTGAGCATCGGATGATGCAGGTCGGCCTCACTACGTTCGGATTCGGACAGCGGGATCGGCCACTGGATGTTCAGCTCGGGATCCTCAAGGTTCACGAACGTGTACGTCTTCTTCTGTTCGAGCGACCAGTGCGCGTTCACCAGATACGTGTAGACCGTGCCGTCCTCGAGCGCCTGGAAGCTGTTGCCCACGCCGCGCGGCACGTAGATCGCCTTCGACGGGTCGAGGCGCGTGGTGAACACCTGGCCGAAGCTCTCGCCCGGGCGCAGGTCCACCCACGCGCCGAAGATCTCGCCGGCCGCGATCGAAATGTACTTGTCCCACGGTTCGGCGTGGATGCCGCGGGTCACGCCCTTGGTCGCGTTGAAGCTGATGTTGTTCTGCACCGGGCCGAAATCGGGCAGTCCCAGCGCGGTCATCTTCGCGCGCTGCCAGTTCTCCTTGAACCAGCCGCGGTTGTCGCCGTGCACCGGCAGATCGAACACCAGCAGTCCCGGGATGTTCGTCTTGGTGACCTTCAGTTCCTTTTCAAAATCCATGTTTCCTGTCCTTCTATGGTTGCCGCCGCGCGATGCGCGCACAAGATTTGAGGGAGAGAACGCCCGGACATCTTTCTCCGGTTTTCCCTCCCTCAACGTTAGATCACTGGCCCTGCGCCTTGTACTTGGCCTCGGTCGCGGCCTTGGCCGGCTCCCACCAGGCACGGTTGGCGATGTACCAGGCGATCGTCTGCTCGAGGCCCTTCTGGAAGTCCGTGTGCACCGGCTTCCAGCCGAGTTCGGTCTGCAGCTTGGTCGAGTCGATCGCATAGCGGCGGTCGTGGCCGGGGCGATCCTTCACCCAGTCGAAGTCGTCGGGATCCTTGCCCATGACGGTGAGGATGTCGCGCAGCACGGTCAGGTTGTTGCGTTCGCCGTTCGCGCCGATCAGATACGTCTCGCCCAGACGGCCCTTGGTCAGGATCGTCCACACGGCCGAGCTGTGGTCCTCGGTGTGGATCCAGTCGCGTACGTTCGAGCCGTTGCCGTACAGCTTCGGCTTCAAACCGTCGAGGATGTTCGTGATCTGGCGGGGGATGAACTTCTCGACGTGCTGGTACGGACCGTAGTTGTTCGAGCAGTTCGAGATCGTCATGCGGATGCCGAACGTGCGGTGCCACGCGCGCACCAGCAGGTCGGAGCTGGCCTTCGTGGAGCTGTACGGGGAGGACGGGTGGTACGGGGTCTCCTCGGTGAACTTCGCCGGATCGTCGAGCGCGAGGTCGCCGTAGACCTCGTCGGTGCTCACGTGATGGTAACGCACGTCGTACTTGCGGCAGGCTTCGAGCAGACGGAACGTGCCTTCCACGTTGGTCTTCAAGAACGGCTCGGGGTTGGCGATCGAGTTGTCGTTGTGCGACTCGGCCGCGTAATGCACGATCGCGTCGTGGCCCGGGACGATCTTGTCAAGCAGCTCGGCGTCGCAGATATTGCCATGCACGAAATCGACGCGGTCGCCGAGAATGGACTTGATGTTCTCGAGATTGCCCGCGTAGGTCAGGGCGTCAAGCACCGTGATGTGCACGTCAGGATGGTTGTTGTAGACGTAGTGAACGAAATTCGAACCGATGAAGCCGCAGCCGCCGGTCACGATGATGTTGTGGGGAGTAAACACTTCTTCAGCCATGTGCCCCATCATAGCGGCGTGCGCGTACCGTGGCATCCCGCAAACGGCGCGGCCCGCAACGCATCCGGTCTTCAAACCGCAACAAATGGGGGGGACACGCCGTCCCGTAGCGTCGTTCCCCATGCTGGAACAAGTGAGATCAGGCCCGATTCCACCTGTTCGGCATAGGGCGCAAGCTACTGCACCAGGATCGTCACCGGATCGCTGACGACTTCGGGCTGATCCTTGAGGCTGAGCCGGGCCGTGTAGGTGCCGGCGTTGACGCGCGGCAACGTGCCGTCGTCCGCGCATGACGTGCCGGTCGAGTTCGCGTTCCAGGTGATCTGCTGCTGGTCCGCGTCGCCCTTGCTCATCAGCAGCATGCGCGGATCGGCGGGGCAGACATCGGACCGCCAGATCGTCTGATTGCCCGACGAGATCGTCAGCACGCGGTTCGCATCGGATCCGTCCACAAGGCAGCCGACCTTGCTGGATCCGGTATAGGTGATCGTCGCGGTGAAGTTCAGCGAACCACCGACCGGCACACTTTGCGCGGCCGGTGTCAGGGTCAGGCTCACCGTGCCCTTCGCGCAATCCTTGATGCCGCTGGATTTCGGCGGATCCGGCACCGCGCCGCGCGAGATCGCGTAGATCTCGTCATGGTTGATCGCGGCGCCGATCGCGCCGATGCCGCGCACGAGGCTGTACCCGCAGAAGCCGATCAGTGCGATCGTAATCATCAATGCCAGCACGGCGACGATGCGACGGCGTCGATAGATCGCCTGCTGTTTCCTGCTGAGCTTACGTTTGCGCGGTGTGCGCTGTCCGATAGGCCGCCCCGACTTCCGCTGTACCATAGTCCCTCAGTCTATACCACGCCTCTAGTGCGATCGGACGGCAATGCATACGCTGTCATCGGCATATCCGGCCATCGCCGCCGCGCGATTCCGCACCGCCGATCATCGTCGGCAGATCATCATCACCCGACCATCATCCGACCGTTACCGTGGCAGCCGCACGCCGCCGTCCGGCAGTATCTCGATCAATCCGTCGTCATCCAGCGACGCGATGCACTTGTCGAGCTGGATATGGTCGTCCCACAACGTTTCGATCCGCGTTCGCGGCAGCACACGTTCGCTGTCCGGCAATCCGCGCAACGCGTCCAGCACCAGTCCGCGCACCTGCCGATCGGTGCCGGCGAACCGTTGCCGCGGCCGCGTGCGCCGCTCCCCCAGACCGGGCCGGTCGGCCGCAAGGAACGCACAATCGCCTCGCACCGGGCAGTCGTCGCACAACGGGTTCTTCGCAGTGCATACGGTTGCGCCGAGTTCCATCACCGACTGGTTCCACGTCACCGACCGGGCGGCGTCCTCTGGCAGCACACGGTTCGCCAGCTCGCGGTCGGCCGGCTTCGCGGAACCACCCAGCGACTCCACGCCAAGGAACACACGCGACAGCACGCGCCGGATGTTCGTGTCGATCACCGCGATGCGCTCGCCGAACGCGAAACTCAGCACCGCCGACGCCGTATAGTCGCCGATGCCGGGCAGGCCCGTCAGCTCGTCGTAGGTACGCGGCAGCTCGTCGGCGTATCGGTCACGCACCGCACGGGCGCACTCCTGAAGCCGCAACGCGCGACGCGGATAGCCGAGCCGCCCCCACGCGGTGATCACCTCCGCGGTCGTCGCGTCCGCGAGCGCCGCCGCATCCGGCCATGCCTGCATCCAGACTTCCCAGTACGGCACGACGCGACTCATCTGCGTCTGCTGGCTCATGACCTCGGAGACGAGCACGCCCCACGGCGTCGCGCGGCCGAACCGCCACGGCAGGTCGCGCGCGTTCACGTCCCACCATGCGGCAAGCTTGCGGCGGACGGATTCGTTACGTTGAAGATCGTTCATACGATGCGGAATCGTTGACCAGTTGCCGACTGTTTATCTACCGCCGGCAAAATTGAGCTGACGCCAGGCCTCGTAGATGGCAATGGATGCACAGTTGGTGAGGTTGAGCGAACGCAGGGACGGACGCATCGGCAGACGGACCTGTTCGGCGACGTGCGGGCCGGCCATGATGTCCATCGGGTCGGGGATGTCGCCCGGTTCGGGGCCGAACAGCAGGATGTCGGTCGGCTTGTATTCGACTTCGGTGTACAGCTTCGTGGCGTGCGCGGTGAACGCGATGATGCGCGAGTTCGGCATGGATTCGACGAGATTGTCGAAGTTCGGGTGCAGCACGACATGCGCCATGTCGTGATAGTCGAGTCCGGCGCGGCGCAGCTTCGTGTCGCGCAGATTGAAGCCGAGTGGCTCGACCAGGTGCAGGATGGTGCCGGTCACCGCGCACAGGCGGATCGCGGAACCGGTGTTGCCGGGGATGCGCGGGCTGTAGTAGCACAGGTGCGGGGTCGCGGTTTCGGCCTTGGCGGCGTCCTCGGCGGACAGCATCGCATCGACCACGGAGATCGGGTTGCCGTGCGCGTCGGTCACGAGCTCGTCCGGCCCGTAGTTCGACTTGCGGTAGCCGTATTCGAACATCTTCTCGACCTTGGCCTCGGGGCTCTGCTGCGCTTCCGACTGTTCCGTCATCGTCCTCACCTCTTATATTTCGTGCACACTGTACGCAATCCGACACCCGAGCATAAAACAGCCCCTGCCCGAATCGAATCCAGTGCAGGGGCAGCGACGCAGGCGTCAGTTCTTGAAGCTGTGGATCGGGGCGGGGATGCGGCCGCCGCGGGTCACGAATGCCTCGCACGAGGTGTTGTTGACCGGCATGATCGGCGCGTAGCCCATGAGGCCGCCGAAGTTGGCCATCTCGCCCACGCCCTTGCCGTACACCGGGATGACGCGCACGGCGGTAGTCTTCTGGTTGACCATGCCGATGGCCGCCTCGTCGGCGATCAAGCCGGAGATCGTGGCCGCGGTCGTGTCGCCGGGGATGGCGATCATGTCGAGGCCGACCGAGCACACGCAGGTCATCGCCTCGAGCTTTTCGAGCGTCAGGCATCCGGAGGCCGCCGCGTCGATCATGTTCTTGTCTTCGGAGACGGGGATGAACGCGCCGGACAGGCCGCCGACATACGAGGACGCCATGATGCCACCCTTCTTCACCTGGTCGTTGAGCATCGCCAGCGCCGCGGTGGTGCCGGGCGCGCCGACCTGTTCGAGGCCGATCTTCTCAAGCACTTCGCCGACCGAATCGCCCACGGCCGGGGTCGGAGCCAAAGACAGATCGATGATGCCGAACGGCACGCCGAGTCGCCGCGACGCCTCCTGCGCGACCAGCTGGCCCACTCGCGTGATCTTGAACGCGGTGCGCTTGATCGTCTCGCACAGGAACTCGAAATCGCGTCCCTTCGCGGCGTCCAGCGCCCGCGAGACGACGCCCGGCCCGGACACGCCCACGTTGATGACCGCGTCGCCTTCGGTCACGCCGTGGAAGCCGCCGGCCATGAACGGATTGTCGTCGGGCACGTTGCAGAACGCAACGAATTTCACGCAGCCGTACGAGTCGTTGTCGCGCGTGTTGTACGCGATGTCCTTGATGACGCGGCCGAGCAGTTCGACGGCGTTCATGTCGATGCCGGTCTTCGTGGAGCCGACGTTGACGGACGAGCAGACGATGTCGGTTTCGGTCAGGGCCTGCGGCAGCGATTCGATGAGCAGCCGCTCGGCCGGGGTCATGGCCTTGCTCACGAGCGCCGAGTAGCCGCCGATGAGGTCGACGCCGACCTCCTTGGCCGCGCGGTCGAGCGCGTGCGCGATCTTCACGAAGTCGACGGAGGTCTTGCACGAGCTGGCGCCGACGAGCGAGATCGGGGTGACGGTGATGCGCTTGTTGACGATCGGGATGCCATAGTCCTGTTCGATGGCCTGGCCGGTGGCGACGAGGTCCTTGGCATAGGTGGTGATCTTACGGTAGATGTTGTCGCAGGTCTCGTCGACGGTGTCGGCCGCGCAGTCGAGCAGCGAGATGCCCATCGTGATGGTGCGCACGTCGAGTTTTTCCTGCTCGATCATCTGGTTGGTCTCGTGGACCTCCATGATATTCAGCATGGTTGCGTTCCTTTCGGTTCGGTCCGGCGAGACTAGATGCGGTGCATCTTGGTGAAGATCTCCTCGCGCTGGCAGCGGATGCGCACGCCGATGTCGTCGCCGAGATCCTCGAGGTTGCCGACCATCGCGCTGAATTCCTTGTCGGAGTTCGCGTAGTCGACGATCATCATCATGTTGAAGAAGCCGTCGATGATGGTCTGGGAGATGTCGAGCACGTTGACGTTGTGCTGGGACAGGTAGGTGCAGACGCGTGCGATGATGCCGACGGTGTCCTTGCCGACGACGGTGATGATGGCCTTGTTCATGGCGCTCCCTGATTGGTGGATGATCGAAAAATCGGTTTCGGGCATACGGAAAGCATACGGAAAACGGGTGCTCCCCAGTATAGGGGAACACCCGTTACGAAACATGGTTCATCTCACTGAACCGTCCGAGGAACCGGCGTCACGCGGCTAGTTTCTCGACCTCGACCTGCACCGGTACGAGCTTCGGTTCCTCGTGATGCTCCTTGAGCAGAAAAGAGCACGCCAGCACGATCACCACGAGCACCATGCCGAACAGGTAGCCGTAGCGCGAGCCGTCCACGAAGCCCTGGGCAGGGTTCATGCCGCCGGCGGCCGTGTAGTTCGCCTGGCCGAGGCCGAGCAGGCAGGTGGCCACGGCCGTGGCGATCGCGCCGCACACCTGCTGCATGGTGTTCATGATCGTGCTGCCGTCGGCCGCCATGCGTCCCGGCAGCGACTTGAGCGCCGCGGACTGCGCGGACTGCTGGATGAACGGGATGCCGACCATGACGATGATGTGCGCAGCGAGGAACAGCGCGACCGGTGTGGAGACACCGATCATGAAGAACAGCGCACCGCCGATGACGGTCAGCGCCGAGCCGACCCAGACGAGACGCTTCGCGCCGTAACGGTCGAACATGCGGCCGGCGGCGAGCGTGCACAGCGCGTTGATCACGCCGCCGGGCAGCATGAGCAGACCGGCGACGGTGGAGCTCAGGCCCATGCCGCGCTGCAGTTCCTGCGGCACGAGGTACATGAACGCGAGCGTGCAGGAGAACGAGCAGCTGATCATGATGGCCGGCGTGCGGAACGCGGCGACGCCCAGCGCGTGCAGGTCGAGCAACGGGTCGGCGATGGTGAGCTGGCGGCGGGCGTAGAACGCGAGCACGATCACGCCGACGACGAGCAGCGCGATGACGGCCGGCGCGAAGCCCATGTCGCTGATGAGGCTTACGCCGGCGACGAGGCAGCCGAAGCCGATCGCCGAGGCGAGGATGGAGATCACGTCGACCTTCGGACGGGTGCGTTCGATCGGCGTGACGAAGAACAGCGCCGTGCATACGATCGCAACGACGGCGACAACGGCGAACAGCGCGAAGATCGCACGCCACGAGAACGCGCCGATGAGCGCGCCGGCGATGGTCGGGCCGATGACCGGCGCGAACATGATGACGAGACCCGCGACGCCGTTCGCCGCGCCGATCTTATGCAGCGGGAACACGCGCATGATCGCCGCGTACATGGTGGGCAGCGCGATGCCGGTGCTGACTCCCTGCATGATGCGGCCGGCCAACAGGATCGGGAACGTGGGGGCGATGGTGCATACGATCGCACCGATCAGGAAACATACCAGCGCGAACAGCACAAGCGTCTTGGCTTTAACCCACTTGAGCATGAAGCCCACGCACGGCAGCACCACGCCGATGGCGAGCATGTAGCCGACGACCATCCACTGCGCGGTGCCGGACGAGATGCCGAAGTCGGCCATCAGATCGGGCAGGGTGATATTCATCGACGTTTCCGACAGCATGCCCAGGAACACGCTGATGTACAGGCCGAGCATGACCTTGTGTGGATGATCGAAATGCTGGGGCGCGTCCGGCACGAACGCGTCGTCGGACAGTTGGTTCTTACGAATGGTTGTCTGGTTGACGGACAACGGAAATCCTCTTCTTCATATCGATGTCGCTGCCGTCGCGCGGCACCCGCCGGGACATGCGATCGCACGCCGTCGTTCCCGTGACGATTGCCGCGGGATCACGGTGTGCGACTTCATTGGCAGGCGCCGACCACCCCTAACGTCCGGGTCACGATCGGCAACAAAAAAATCGCATGCCATACGGCGGACAAAACACCATATGGCATGCGATTATTCAAGACGAGACGTGATCGTAATACGGTTTTCGATTTTTCGTAAGTACGCCCGGGCGTGTCGTGCTACGCTTCGCGGCTCGCGCTCGGCGCTGCGACGTCCTGCAATTACGGACGACCTACGGCCGACTCATCATCACCTCGACTCGCCTATCGGCTCGTCTCGGCCGTGGCTAATCGCAGTCCACCGGACTGCGATTACGCCTCACGCGACGCGCTCGGCGCCGCCACGGCAGCCAGAGCCCTCGGCGCGTGGAAGCCCTGCTTCTCGAACTCGTCGGCGATGGCCTGGGCGACCTCGTGGCTGCGGCCCTTGTCGACGAGCGCGATGATCGAGCCGCCGAAGCCGCCGCCGGTCATGCGCGCACCGTAGGCGCCGTTCTTGCGGGCGACCGCCACGGCCACGTCGAGCTCGGGCACGGTGACCTCGTAATCGGCGGCCAGCGAATCGTGCGAGGCGTTGAACAGGCGGCCCGCGGCCTCGATGTCGCCCTTGGCGAAGGCGTGCACGAAGGAGCGCACGCGCTCGATCTCGGTGACGACGTGGCGCACGCGCTTCTTCATCGTCTCGTCCGGCAGCGCATCGAGCGTCTCCTTGAGCGCCTGGAACGGGTCGTCGGCCTTGGCGATGCCGTCGGCGGTGACGCGCAGGTTGGCGACGCCGAGGATCTTCGCGGCCTGTTCGCAGGTGGCGCGGCGCTGGGCGTACTGGCCGTCGTTGAGCTGATGCGGGGCCTGCGTGTCGACCACGAGCAGTTCGAGGCCGTACTTGTCGAGGTCAAACTCCTGCTGGGAGACGTTCTCGAGCGGGGTGAGTTCCGGACGGCAGTCGAGCAGCAGCGCGTGGCCGGCGGTGCAGCGCATGGACGCGTTCTGGTCGAGGCCGCCGGTGGACGCGCCGGCCATCTCGTTCTCGGACTTGATCGCGGCGTTGATCAGCGTCACGCGGCCAGCGTCAGAGGAACCGTAGCCGAGCCCGTACACGTCGTCCAAGGCGAGCGCGGTCGAGCAGGTCATCGCGGCGGACGAGCTCAGGCCCGAACCGAGCGGCACGCAGGAGACGAACGCGGCGTCGAAGCCCTGCACCTTGTCGAAACCGGCCTCGCGCAGCGCCCACGCCACGCCGGTCGGGTAGGCGGCCCAGCCGTCCACGCCGCGCGCCTGCAGTTCGTACAGGTCGGCTTCGGCTACCTTGTCGGGAGCCACGTCGGACACGAGACGCACCTTGGTGTCGTCGCGCGGCGACAGCGCAATGAACGTGCGGTGCGGCAGCGCGATCGGCAGGCACAGGCCCGCGTTGTAGTCGGTGTGCTCGCCGATCAGGTTGACGCGGCCCGGAGCGGCCCAGACGCCTTCCGGCTTGACACCGTAGGTCTTGGTGAACAGTGCGGTGGCCTGCTCGACGCCGGCCTCGTGGGAAATCGGTTCGATGAATTCAACAGCGGTCATTGGTGTTTCTTTCTGTATTGGCGATCCGTATATGCGATCGATCAGTCGGCGATGTCCACGTCGCCCAGCTCATGGAAGCGCTTGGCGATGAGTTCCGGCGTGGTGTCGGAGATCCAGGCGGCCATGCCGGATTCGGAGCCGGCGAGGTACTTGATCTTGTTGGCGGCGCGGCGGAACGAGAAGAACTGCAGGTTCAGGCGGTAGTTCTCGCGGCGCGGGTCGTGGATCGGGGCCTGGTGCCATGCGGCGATGTACGGCAGGTCCATGCCCTTGCCGTCGCCCTTGTCGAAGAACGCGTTGCCGCGCTTCAGGAGGTGCGAGTACATCGAGGCGAGATCCCAGCGCTCCTGGTCGTTGAGCTGGTCGATGGTGAGCACGTCGCGCACCGGGGCGACGTGCACCTCGAGAGGCCAACGGGCCGCGGCCGGCACGTACGCGACCCAGCTGTGGTTGCGCATGATGATGCGTTCGCCCGCTTCGATCTCGGCGTTCATGATGTCCTTGAGCAGGTTGCCGCCGGTCTTCTCGTGATACGCCTCGGTGTGCTTGAGCTCCTGCTCCAGCTTCGGCGCGATGAACGGGTAGCAGTAGACCTGGCCGTGCGGGTGGGCGAGCGAGACGCCGATCTCCTGGCCGTGGTTCTCGAACGGGAAGATCTGCTCGATGCCGTCCATCTTGGAGATCTCGGCGGTGCGGAACGCCCACGCCTCGACGACGGTGCGCAGGCGGGACACCGGCAGGTCGGCCGGCAGACCGTGCTCGTTCGGGTCGAAGCAGATGACCTCGCAGCGGCCGACGGCCATCTTCTTCTCCCACAGGGGGTTGCCGTCGACATAGGTCACGTCTTCGGAGCGGCCGGGCACGCGCACCATCGACGGGAAGCGGTTCTCGAACACGACGACGTTGTAGTCGGTGTCCGGCACCTCGCCGTCCTGGTACGGGTCGCCGGGCTTGCGGGCGGCCAGCGGATTGCCCTTGGCGGTGGCTCCCGGGCCGGCGGTGATCGGGCGGTTCATGCGTGCGGTCGCCATCGGGATCCAGTCGCCGGTCAGCGGGTCGCGGCGCATTTCGGGGGCCGCGTACGGCACTTCCTCGCCGGCGGCGTTCAGCTGGTTGGCGAAACGGTAGGCCAGATGACGCGGATCGTGCAGTTCGCGCATCTTCTTGCCGGACACGTACTCCGGATCGTCGTCGAGGTAGAAGAAGTCACGGCCGTCGGCCAGCGTGGTCGGCGTGATGCGGATGTGCTCCTTCGCGTATGCACCCGGTTCGTAGTTGGCAAAATCTGCCATGGGAATCACTCACTTTCCTCCGTTTGCTCGCTCTGGTGGGCCAGCACGAGCTCCTTTACCAATTCCTTGGTCTTGCTCGCCGAGTCCGGGTCGAGCCCGTCGTCGGTGATCACCGTATCCACCTGATCGAAGCGCGCGAACAACGACAGCGAGGTGCAGCTCCACTTGGTGTGATCGGTAAGAATGATGGTGCGATCGGCGATGTCCATCATCGCCATATCGGTGGCGGCTTCCAGCGAGTTGGGCATGAGGAAGCCACGCGGCAACGACACGGAGTGCGTGCCGAGGAACACGGTGTTGACGCGCAGCGACGCGACGACCTTGTCAGCGATCGGCCCGACGAGCGAGTTGGACCTGGTGATAACGCCACCGGTGACGATCACTTCGACGTCCTTCGATTCAAGGGCCTGTACGAGTTCGGCCACCGGAATCGAGTTGGTGAGGATCGTAATGCCGCTGGACTGCTGCGATTCGAGCAGATGCTGGGCGAAGACGTACGCCGTGGTGCCGCCGCCGATGGCGATCACGTCGCCGGGGGCCACGTATTTGACGGCCTCCTGCGCGATGGCGTCCTTCAGGCCGATGTCCATCTGCGACTTTACGGAGAACAGCGGCTCGCTCAACAACGTGCTGGTGGTCACGGCGCCGCCGTGGACGCGCTTCAACAATCCCTTGTCGGACAGTTCGGCGATGTCGCGGCGGATGGTCATGGCGGAAACGCCGAGTTCCTTGCTCAGCGCGGTGATGCGCACCGCACCGCGGGTGCGCAGCCTGCTCAGTATCAGATGTTGACGTTGTGAGGAAATCATTCGAACATTATCGCACACATAAGCTCACAAACCAAACCGAAATGAGCGTTTCGCACCACAACACGCCGACAATCACACAAATCGTTCATTCAAAACGCACAAAACAGCACGCCATCCATGATTCCTCTTCTCCCCCGCCGGTGCCACAATGGAACGCATGACCTATGTATCTGAAAGCTTCTGGCACGACGCCGTGAACAAAGCGACCACCGATCTATTCACCTTCGGCTACAAGCACGTCATCAAGCCGTACTTCGTGTTCAACCACACGCCCGACGTGGCGCACGACCAGATGATCGAGTTCTGCCGCATCACCAAGAACATCCCGCCGCTCATGTGGTTGCTCAACGAGATGCTCGACTACACCGACCCGATCCTCGAAACGAATGTGATGGGCATCGACTTCGCTAATCCGTTCGGCCTGTCCGCCGGCCTCGACAAGAACTGCGACATGCCGGTGCTCATGGACAACGTCGGTTTCGGATTCGAGACGGTCGGTTCGACCACCGCGCGGTATTGCCCGGGCAATCCGAAGCCGTGGTTCCACCGTCTGCCCGAGTACGATTCGATGATGGTGCACGTGGGACTTGCGAACGACGGTTCCGACAAGGTGATCGAGCGCGCGGAGAAGGCATGGACGAAGGCGAAGGACATGCAGATCTCCGTGTCGATCGCGCGCACGAACGACGACAAATGCGGCGATCTGGACGAGGGCATCGAAGACTACTGCATCTCGATGCGCCGCGCGGCCGGACGCACCACGATGGTCGAAGTGAACGTGTCCTGCCCGAACACGCACGCCGGCGAACCGTTCACCCAGACCCCTCAGGCGCTCGACCGCCTGTTCACCGCGCTTGACAAGATCGACCGCCCGCAGCCGACGCTCGTCAAGATGCCGCTCAACAAGAGCTGGGAGGAGTTCCGCGCCCTGCTCGACGTGCTGGCCGAGCATAACGTGCAGGGCGTGAGCCTTGCGAACCTGCAGAAGGATCGTACCGGCATGGAGATTCCGCGCGACTGGGAAGGAGGACTCTCCGGCGGCCCGACGTACCGCGCAAGCAATGCACTGGTGCGTCAGGTGTACCGCGAGTACGGCGACCGGTTCGCGATCGCCGGCATCGGTGGTGTGTTCACGCCCGAGCAGGCGTACGAGAAGATCCGCTGCGGCGCGAGTCTGGTGATGTTCATCTCCGCGCTCATGTACCGCGGCCCACAGCAGATCACCGTGTTGAAGCGCGGTCTGGCCGAGCTGCTGCGTCGCGATGGCTACGGCAGCGTCGCCGAAGCCATCGGCGCGGACGCGTGAGCCGATAGTCCGGTCTCATCGCCTCGGTCGTCGCGCTTATATGTCATTTCGACCGAGGTACAGCCGAGTCGAGAAATCTTTCATCTGGCAATACATCAGAAAGATTTCTCGACTCGGCTATTGCCTCGCTCGAAATGACATCATCATGTTCATGGATCGTTGCTCAGTACGCGCCGCGCACGTACTGCGGCTGATACGGCGCGTCCGCGACCGGCACGCCAAGCTTGGCGGCCGCACGCAACGGCCAGTACGGGTCGCGCAACGCCGCACGCCCGATCTCGACCGCATCCGCCTCGCCGCGCCCCACGATCTTCGCGGCCTGCTTCGGCTTGGTGATCAGCCCCACCGCCGTCACCGGCACGCCGGCGCGTTCGCGCACCTGCGTGGAGAACGGCACCTGATAGTTCGGCTTGACCGGAATCGTCACGTTCGGCACGATGCCGCCCGTCGACACGTCCGCCAGATCGACGCCGTGCTCCTTGAGTACCTTCGCGACCTCCACGGTCTGATCGAGATCCCAGCCGCCCGCGGCCCAATCGGTCGCGGAGATGCGTACGAGCAGCGGCATGTCGTCGGGGATCGTCGAACGGATCGCATCGGCCACCTCGACCAGCAGCCGCATGCGACCGGACAGATCGCCGCCGTACTCGTCCGTGCGCTCGTTGCTTAAAGGATCAAGGAACTGCGAGATCAGATAGCCATGCGCGGCATGGATCTCGATCGCCTGGAACCCGGCCGAGACCGCACGGGCCGCCGCGTCGCGGAACTGCGCGACGATGCCGTGGATCTCGTCCACGCTCAGCTCACGCGGCATCGCATAATGGCCGTAGGGAATCGGGCTGGGGGCCACGGTCTGCCAGCCGCCGTCCTCGAACGGGACGCTGTCGCCGGAGAATCCCACACCGAAGCAGCCGGTGGATCCCTTGCGTCCGGCGTGGTTGAGCTGCACGGCCATCACCGCGCCGGTCGCCTTCACGCCGTCGACGATCCAGCGCCACGCCTCGACCTGATCGTCGTTCCACAGGCCCACGTCGCACGGCGAGATGCGTCCTTCCGGCGCCACGGCCGTAGCCTCGGCGATGATCATGCCGAAGCCGCCCATGCCGCGCGACACATAATGCTGGTAATGGAACGTGGTTGGCTTGCCGTCGCGGGCCACGGCCGAGTACGTGTCCATCGGCGGCATCCAGATGCGGTTACGCACGGTCAGACCACGCAACGGCATCGGGGAAAACAGATCCGCGCCCTTCTTGTTCTTCTTCGTCTTCTTGGCGGACTTGCCGTCTTCATCGCTCATGTCGGTTCCTTTCCGAGCCACCCCTTTTGACGCCATTGTACGACGAACGCCCGTCGCTGGGACGGGCGTTCATGCATACTACGAGACCGGCAGCGGGCTACGTAGCCGGCCTGCCGAGACGGTCACTGGCCGCCGTTCGTGGTTCCGCCGTTGTTCTCGTTCGAGGCGTTGCCGTTATTGGTGGTGCCTTGCGTGTTCGAATTGGTCGAATTCGAATTGGTCGAGTTGTTCGTGCTCGTCCCGCTCGAACTGTTCGACCGCGTCGAGTTCGACAGGGTCGATCCCTGGATCGTGGTCACCCCGCCGCTCGAGGTCGTGTACTTGCTCGCGGCGTTGCCGTAGTCCTTACCGACGTCGACGCTCATGCCCTTCTTGTCGGCGTACGCGTCCATGAACGCCTTCCACGCCGGGGCTGCAATCGTGCCGCCGTCCCAGTAGCTGCGGTAGGTGCCGTTGATGGACACGTTCGCCACCTGGTTCTGGTAGGGGGCCTGCACGTCGCCCATGAGCACGAACGTGGCGATCTCGTTCGGGATGAAGCCGCCCGTGGCCATGTAGGTCGTTTCGTTCGTACCGGTCTTGGCGAACGTCTTGCGTCCGCTCGACAGTTTAGCGAACACGCCGGCGCCGTCGGAGCGGACCGTGCCCTGGTTCATCGCATAGGCGACGGTCTGCGCAATGTCCTTGTCGATGGCCTGATGACAGTTGGCCTTCGGCACGGCGATCTCCTCGCCGTTCTTGCGCGTGACCTTGGTCATGGCGATCGGCGTGCATTCGACGCCATCCGCGGCCAACGTCGCGTACATGTTCGCCATCGTCAACGGGGAGACGTTGACGGTACCGATCATCATGGACGGCACATAGATCTTGGTGGTCTTGTCGATCGTCTCCAGCGTGGACGCGTCATGGTAGCCGACCGCGGTGTACGCGTCGGCCACACGGCACAGGCCAAGCACGGCGCCCATCGACGCCTGCGTGGTGTTGTGCGATCGCACCAGACCGTTGAGCGGGCTTTCCGGGTTCACGTTGCCGCCGTCCGCGTTCGTGACCTCCCAGGCCGAACCGATGCCCGAATACTGCTGCGAGCTGCCGTTGTAGTTGTCGCACATGAACTCGCTGACCGGGTAGACCGTGCTCGTCTGCAGGTTCTCGTTGATCGAGCGCCCGGCCTGCAGCCAAGCGACCATGTTGAACGGCTTGATCGACGAACCGACCGGGAAGCCGGCGCCGCCGCCGTCGACCTGATCGACCATATAGTTCATGGATGTCTTCGTCTGGTCGTCGCTCGTATCGCCCACGGCGTAGTAGCGGTTGATGCCGAAACCGAGCACCTCTCCAGTACCGGGCTTGACCGACGCCATCATGATCTCGAATCCGGTCGGATCGGTCGGCGGAATCGTGGCGCGGGCGGTGTCCATGAGCAGCTTGCTCGCGTCCACGTCCAAGGTCGTCACGATCGTCAGACCGCCTTCCTTGAGCAGCGCCTCACGGTCGGCCTGCGTTTTGCCGAACTCCTCGGAGTTGAGGATGCGGTGGGTCACGTAGTCGCAGAAAAACGCGTAGTCTCCGGCGTTCACGCAGCCGGAGGTCATCGGATGGATGCTGAGCGTGTCCGCGATCGGCGTGTTCTTCGCCGTCTCGTACTCGCTCTTGTCCTTGATGAATCCCTGCTCCCACATCAGGTCGAGCACGATGTTGCGCTGTTTCTGCGCCTCCTTCTGGTTCTGCTCGATCGACGGGTCGTAGTTCTCCGGGTTCTTCGTGATGGCCGCGATCGTGGCCGACTGCACGAGGTTCAGATCCTTGGCGGAGACGCCGAAGTAATACTGAGCCGCGGTCTCGACGCCGTAGAGTCGGTTCGAACCGAACTGCGCGATGTTGAGGTAGCCCTGCAGGATCTCGAGCTTGGAGTATTTCTTCTCCATCTGCACGGCGATGAGCATCTCGCGGATCTTGCGCGCGTACGTGTCCTCGGAGGCGTGGTACTGGGAGATCGGGTCGTTGTTGCTTTCGGCCGTGGTGATAAGCACGTTCTTGACGTACTGCTGGGTCAGCGACGAGCCGCCCTGGTTAGTGTCCTTGAGATAGTTCGTGACGAACGCGCGCAGCACACCCTGCACGTCGACGCCGGAATGCTCGAAGAATCGACGGTCCTCACGCGCGACGACGGCCTGACGCATGTAGAGCGAGACATCCTTGATCGGCACGACGATGCGGTTGTCCTCATAGAACTGGGCGATCTGCGTGGTGCCGTCCTTCGCGTACATCGTGGACTTCTGCGGCAGGCTGGTCACGTCGAAGTCGATGCCCTCCACCTGCAGCGACGGCACGATGGCCTGCACCATGCGGTTGGCCGCGAACACGCCGGGAATGAGCAGCACACTGCCGGCGACGCCACCCGCCACGCACAGCGACAGATAGGCCAACACCAGTGCAAGCACACGCGAGATTGTCAGAGGATTCTTCTTGGGCATGCTGCTCATTCTAAAGGGGCGGGTATACCGGCCCCGGCCCCGCCCACCGGCGTGCCGGGCGATCGTCACAAAACCCGCAACATCATGAGAGTTGCTGAATATTCGCTGGATCCGCGCGCTTCCCGACGGCCGTCAGCGCCGCGAACGCCGGATCAACATGCCGGGCTGGTAGATGATCACCGACCGTCCGCGCCGCGCGATCCAGCCGCGGTTCGAGAAATCGGTGAGCGCTTTGTTCACGGTCTCGCGCGAGGAGCCGACCAGCTGGGCCATCTCCTCCTGCGTCAGGTCATGCGGCACGAGCAGCCCTTCCTCGACCGGCTCCCCGAAACGGCTGCCGAGGTTAACGAGCGTCTTGGCGATCCGGGCCGGCACGTCCATGAATACGAGGTCGCTGATGCGTTCGTTGTTCTCGCGCATGCGCCTTGCCAGCACCTGCAGCATGTTCACGGCGACGCGCGGGTATTTGCCGAGCCAGTCGAACAACGCGTCATGTTCCAGCCACACCACGCGGGTGCCGCTCGTCATCGCCACCGCCGAGGCCGTGCGCGGACCGCCGTCCGGGTCGAACACCGGGATCTCGCCGAGGATCTCGCCGCGTGCGTGGATCGACAGCAGCTGCACGCGGTCGTCCGACGATGTGCGGATCAGCTTGACCTTGCCCGATTCCAATATGTACATGCGATGATCGGTGTCGCCTTCGTGGAAGATGCATTCGCCTTTGTCGTACCGGGCCTCCATCAGGTACGGCAGCAGTTCCTCGGCCTGTTCGGACGATACTTGGGAGAACAGGGCGGTGTGCAGCAGGGTGTTGCCCTGATCAGGCATCTCGTTGGGGCTTTTCACGCTTATCGCACCATCCTTTGCTTACCTCGCCGTACCACTGTCATTCGCGCATACCACCGCATCGCGGTCGGCGCCGACCGGTCGCGACTGTTCATATTGTAATCGGTCGCCCCCGGTTCGTCTCCCCGCGTTCACGAACAATATGTCGTACGCAGGTACGCGATCATGCGGCGAACGATCTCGTCGCGCGGCATTCCGGTCTGCGAGCGCAGCGGATCGACGCGTTTGCGGGCCGATCTGACGGCCTTGTCGGAGAGTTTTTCGGCGGACGTGTTGAGGATGCGGCCCATGTGGTCCGCGTCGATGTCGTAGGCGAGCGTGACGTGGTGCAGAAGAGAGCCGGGACCTGCCGCATGGCCGTCCGCGGCCGGTTTGGCGGGAAACCTGCGTTGGGCCGCGCCGCCGATCTTGCCTGCCGGAGCGCCGGTTGCCGGATCGGTTGCGGCGATGTCGTTGACGCCGGAAAACGTGGCACGCACTCCGATGGCGTGCAGCGATTCGATCAGCCAGTGATCGCACAGTCGATATGATTCCTCGATACCGATGCCGGCGACGAACGACAGTGGTACGTACAGCGAGTAGGTGATCGTGTTGCCGGGTTCGATGAACATCGCGCCGCCGCCGGTGCAGCGTCGTACGACGGCGAATCCGTCGCGTGCGGCGACGTCCTCATGTACCTCGTCCGGAATGGACTGGTAGCGGCCGACGACCACGGCCGGCGAGGCCCATTCCCAGAATCGGATGGTCGCGGGGCGCTCTCCGGATGCGACCTCGCGCGCCCATTGTTCGTCGATGGTCATCTGTTCGGCCGGCCCACGCGGTATGTCGTGGATCACCACCGGTCGCAGTGCAGCCCAGCGCCGCTCGATCTCCGGAGCGAGCGTCTCCCCTCTTATATTGTCGTGTCGAGCGATCGCTTCCCCATTACTGTCAGGCCGAGCGAGACGCAGCCGAGTCGAGCAATCTTCCACACCCATCGCCGAGCTACCGCCCGTCGCCCGCATAAATGCCGTGTCGATCGCCGCCGCATCGGTGCCGACCAACCGCACGCCCGTCGCCGTTTCGTACCGTTCGATCACCGATTCCACTGCTTCGCCGTTCATCAGCGCGCGTTCGATCGCGTCGATCAGCTCCCGCGCCGCCGCATCGTCGCCATCGACGAAAAAATCGCCATCCAACCGGCAGCCGACCACATTCCGTCCGGCAGCATCCCCGACCCTGCCGTCGACCGTCACGCGTACGGCGACCAGTTTGCCGCCCGGCGTCTTGCATTCGCCTCGCAATATTCCCATGCGGCAATAATAAAGCCCCGCCGTTGCCGGCAGGGCTTTACATGCGTATTCACGAATCCGTCAGATGCGGGCGAGAATGTCCTCGCCGACCTGATCGGTGGTGCGCTGGGTGGAACCGAGTTCCTCGATGTCGGCCTCGACGGCGGCGTGGATCTTCTTGGCCGCATCGTCGAAGCCGAGGTGTTCGAGCAGCATGGCGGCGGACAGGATCGCGGCGGTCGGGTTCGCGATGCCCTTGCCGGCGATGTCCGGGGCGGAACCGTGGATCGGCTCGAACATGGACGGGTATTCGTTGGACGCGTTGATGCAGCCGGACGCCGAGTAGCCGACACCGCCGACGACCGCGCCGGCCTCGTCGGTGAGGATGTCGCCGAAGAGGTTGTCGGTGAGGATCACGTCGAAGCGGGACGGGTCGGAGACGAGGTAGATGGTGGCCGCGTCGATGTGCGAGTAGTCGTGGGTGACCTCGGGGTATTCCTCGCCGACCTTGTCTACGATGCGCTGCCACATGTCGCCGGCGTTGACGAGCACGTTCTTCTTGTGCACGAGCGTGATGTGCTTGCGGCGCTTCATGGCCAGTTCGAAGGCGTAACGCACGACGCGTTCGACGCCGTACGCGGTGTTGATGGACACCTCGGTGGCGACCTCCTGCGGGGTGCCGCGGCGGACCGCGCCGCCCGCACCGCAGTACAGGCCTTCGGTACCCTCGCGCACGACGACGAAGTCGATGTCGCCCGGGTTGGCGAGCGGCGAGGTGACGCCCTTGTACAGCTTGGACGGACGCAGGTTCACGTACTGGTCGAGCGCGAAACGGAGTTTCAGGAGCAGGCCGCGCTCGAGGATGCCGGCCTTGATGCGCGGGTCGCCGACCGCGCCGAGGAGGATCGCGTCGGTCTTCTTGATGCGTTCCAGCTCGTCGTCGGGCAGGATCGCGCCGTCGCGCAGATAGCGTTCCGCGCCGAGATCGAAGGGTTCGTAGGTGAAGTCGGCCACGCCTTCGGCGGCCTTCTCGAGGGCCTTCTGCGCCCACGGGGTGACTTCCTTGCCGATGCCGTCGCCGGGGATCACGGCGATTGTGTATGTCTTGCTCATAGCACGCGAGACTACACGCGCGCCCACAGGCCGGCCGCGAACCGCTCAGCCTGTGGACACACGAGCTCAGTGCAGGATGCTCATCACGCTCAGGCACCACGCGTTCTCGTAGGAGACCTCCTCCCACTGCTTGTAGCGGCCCGTGGTGCCGCCGTGCCCGGCCTCGACCTCGATCTTGACGATCGCGTCCACGCCGGCCGCCTGCAATCGTGCCACCCATTTGAGCGGTTCGACGACCAGCACGCGCGTGTCGTTCATCGACGTGGTCACGAACAGCTTCGGGAACACCGGCTTCCCGTCCGCATCGCGCCGCCACGACACCGCGCCGCCCGAGTCCGGCGCGTTCTCGTACGGCGTGTACGACTTCATATACCGGTACACGTCCGCGTCGTGCAACGGATCGCCCCACTCGTCCCATTCGGTCACTGTCAGCGGCAGCGACGGGTCGAGGATCGACGTGAGCGCGTCCACGAACGGCACGTCCGCCTCGATACCCGCATACCGGTCCGGCGCAAGGTTCGCCACTGCGCCCATCAGCAGGCCGCCCGCAGAACCGCCGTTCGCCACGGTGCGCCGCCGGTCGGCCAGTCCGGCCTCCTGCAGCGCGACGGTAGCGTCCACGAAATCCTCGAACGAATGCTTCTTGTTGAGCCGCCGCCCCTGTTCGTACCACGCGCGGCCCATCTCGCCGCCGCCACGGATGTGCGGCACCGCGTACAGCACGCCGCGGTCGAGCAGACTCAGCCTGGACACCGAGAATCCCGGATCGGAGCTGATCTCGTACGCGCCGTAGCCGATGATGAACATCGCCGATTGCGACACCGGAATATCGCGCCGCCACGCGAGCGACACCGGGATCTGCTCACCGTCGCGCGCGGTGATCCACACGCGACGCTCCATATAGTCGCGCGGATCGAAGTCGCCGAGCACAGTGGCACGTTTGAGCAGCCGGTCCTCGCCGCTCGCCGGGTCGATGTCGTGCAGTTCGCCGGGACGCGTGTAACTCGAGAACGAGTAGCGCATGCGCGGCGCATCGTACGAGGGATTGCCGGACGATCCGATCGAATACAGCCGTCGTGTCTCACCGGGCAGCAGATCGTCGGCCGCGCCATCCCACGTGTCGACCATCTGCGGCTCGCGTGAGCCGGTCAGATCAGCCGCGTCGTCACCGGACTCGTCGCCTGTCCCAGCCGACGCATCGCGATGCGGGTGCGGGCCGGCCGCATCGTCGCCGCTCATCGACGCTGCCGTTTCCAGGTCGTCGGCATCCAAATCGGCGTCCCAGTCCCCCTCCAACGCGGGCGGCGTCAGCTCGCGGAACGCCCACGGACGACCGGCGAGGAAATCGGCCGCGGCCCGTTCCTTCGTCATGATCGCCACGCGCGGCAGACCGTCCGTGCGGTAGGCCAGCGACACGAAATGCCGGTACATCGCGATGCCTTCGATCGCCAGCCCGTGCGTCCCCTGCAGCACGGCCGGATTGGCAGGATTGAAGTACGCTTCGCCGATACGCCGCACACTCGCGCCCGGCTCGAATCCATCGCCGCGCTCGCAGCCGTACGGCGAACCGACGGCCACGCGCACGCCCTCGCCGAGCCGGTACGGAGGCTTATGCGAACGCATATCGATCACGTCGATCTCGAAGTTCGGATTGGACGCGTTGTGGTAGACGATCGCGAGCGGAATGTCCTCGCCATGCTCGCCTGCGCCCTCGAAACAGGCGAAGCTGACATCGTATTCGATGTCGGCCTGCCGCGGAATGAACACCGAGAACTCGCCTTCGGGCGTGTCCATCGGCAGCATCCACACTTCGGTCGAGGTTTTGGAACCGGTGCCAATCACGATGTTGCGCTCGTCGAAGCTCATGCCCACGCCGACCCAGAACCGTTCGTCGTCCTCGCGGTAGACCTCCGCGTCCTGCTCGACCGGCGTGCCGACCTGATGCCGACGCACCGCATACGGCCGCCACGCATCATCCACCAGCACATAGAACACCCATTTGCCGTCCGGAGTCAGGCTCGCACCGCCGATACCCTCCAGCAGATCAGGCAGTTCCTCGCCGGTGTCGAGGTCGCGGATGCGGAAATCGTAGCGTTCGTCGCCGCTCGTGTCCACGCCGTACAGCATCCAGCGGCCGTCGCGGCTCAGTTCCAAGCCGCCAAGCCGGAAGAAATCATGGCCCTGCGATTCGCGGTTCGCGTCGAAGATGATCTGTTCGCCGGGCAACGATCCAGGTTCGCTCGACGCGTCGACCTGCGGCGGCTCCCAATCGTCCTCGCCGCGCACCGGCATGCGGCATTGCAGGCCGTACTGCTGCCCTTCGACGGTGCGCGCGAAATACCAGTAGCCGTTCATGCGCGTCGGCACCGACATGTCGGTCTGTTGGATGCGCGATTTGAGTTCGCCGAACAGCGTCGACCGCAGTCCCGCAAGCCCGGCCATGCGCGCGTCGCAGTACTGGTTCTGCGCGGCGACGTACTCGCGCACGTCGGGCGAGTCCTTGTCTCGCATCCATTCGTACGGGTCGGTGAACGTGTCGCCGTGGAACGTGCGCTCGTGCGGGATTCGTTTGGCTGCCGGGGGCTGCGGCATTGCGGCGGCTTCGGCAAACTGCTCTTCGTCGGTCATGATCGCCCATTGTAGTGACCGGCTCCAACAGGCCGACGCGAACCGACCGGCAGGCCGGACCGTCAGAGCGCGTGCTGCTTGAGATACGGCAGCATGGTCTTCATGAGGTTCGCACCGGTCGTGCCAGTGAACACAGGCACTTCGGTCACGGGCATCGGCTGGGTGGACGTGGTGCCCACCACCGACGAGAGCGGCGAGTATTCGCGCGGGGACAGCTGACGGATGCCGATCGCGATCACGCGCCCCGGGTAGCGACGCGTGATCGTTGCATACGTTGTCGGATCCTTCTGCCCGTCGTCGCCGATCAGGATGAACTTCATGTCCGGGAAGTCGGCCATGAGCTGTTCGGCGAATTCGAGCTTGTGCTGTGGGCCGGTCGGGATGAAGGTCTTGGGTCGCGGGTCGAGGTCGCGCAGCAGCAGCGGCCCCTCCGGGAAGCCGTGGTCGATGATGAAGTTGCGAATCGAGCTTTCGACGTTCCACGGCGAGGTGGACAGGTAGAAGAACGGCGCGTCCGGGTACAGGTCGGCGAGCTTGGTGAACAGCACGCTCATGCCCGGCACGGAGGCCTTCTTCTTCGGGTTGAGGAACAGCAGGTTGTACAGGGCCTTCCACAATGTGGGCGCCTGCGTGATCATGATGGTGTCATCCACGTCGGAGATGATGCCGATTTTGGCGCTCGCCGGGATCGTGAACAGGTTCGCGGACACCGGACGGCGGCGTTCGACCTGATAGGTGACGCGATGCACGCCCGGTTCGAGCCGATGTTCGGCCACGAGATCAAGATAGCCGCTGGTGTCGGAGATCGCGTATTCGCTGTTCGTGCCGCGCGCGCGGTCGAACCGGTCGTAGGTTTCGGATTGGCCGACCTGCACGGTTTCCAGAGGCATGTCGTCGATGGCGATACGTACTTGGCGATGTGGCGCAGGGATGGCGAGCATGCCACGGATGCCGCGCGTCAGTTCGCCGCTGCGGGCGTTGGCCGGCGCGTAGACCGTGCGGCAGATCAATCGCGAGTAGTTTTCGGTGCCGTATCCGACGTATGGTTCGATGTTCGGATACCATCCCCAGCCGGTGACGATCGGCGTGGAGAAACGCAGCCACGCACCGAACGTGCGCGTGATGGCACGGCGGGCGACGCGCACGAGGATCGGCTTGTTTTCGATGCGCTCGTGTTTTGATGCGGCGTCGAACGTCGTGACGACCTTACGCGCGGGAATCGGCACGGTTGCCATGTCGTCGGCGTCCGTGCCGCGCTCCGCGTCGTCGTTCGGGGCAAGCCCCGTCGCATGCTGCTGTATCCTGCTCATGCTTCCACTATACGCCGGCCATTATCCGAATTTTCTTTACAGAACCGTCACACAAGCTGAATGCGGACTCCGTCGCATGATCGGTCACGAACGGATGATCTTGGCGTACTCCTCGGCGGTGAGCAGATCAGGTTCGTCGTCGTCCAGTTCGATCTTGAGCAGCCATCCCTCACCGTACGGGTCGCCGGTGATGACGCTCGGATCGTCGGACGCCTCGCGGTTGACGTACCTGACGGTGCCGGAGACTGGGCTGACGAGCGGTTGGACGGCCTTGGACGACTCGAGTTCGACGATCTCGTCGCCGGATTCCACGCGGTCGCCCGGCTCGGGCAGGTCGACGAACACGAGTTCGCCCATCTGCTCGGCCGCGTACTCGGTGATGCCGATGATCGCCGGCGACGCGGATTCATCGACCCATGCGTGCTCTTCGGAATACGACAGATGATCAGGAATGTCGAGGTTCTCGGGGGTGTCGGTGTCGTTGACGTCGCTCATGGGCGTCTCCTTTCGTGGGATGGATGCGGGTTGTGGTGGATTATATGGGAGGTCGCGGCAAGTCCCGACGCCGAGACGGAGCGCGCCGCGACCGTGCGTTCACTCTTCGGTGATCTCGTCGCCGAACAGCAGGCCGAGCATCTCCTGGCAGGAGATGCCGTCCGCGAGCACGCGGCTCATCGCACAGGCCAGCGGCGTGGCTACGCCGAGCTCCTTGCCGAGCGCGACGACCGCGTCGGTGGTGGGCACGCCTTCGGCCACGCCGTTGCTGGCCTTGGTGGCCTCCTCGACGCTCAGTCCCTTGCCGAGGTTCGCACCGAACGTGTAGTTGCGGCTCAGCGGGGAGCCGCAGGTGGCGGTCATGTCACCCACGCCGGCGAGGCCAAAGAAGGTCTTGACGTCGGCGCCGGCGGCCTTGCCGAGGGCGGTCAGTTCCGCCAGTCCTCGGGTCTCGATCATCGCGGCGGTGTTCTCGCCGTAGCCGGCGCCGCGGGCCATGCCGACGGCGAGCGCGGTCACGTTCTTGAGCGAGCCGCACATTTCGAGGCCGATGACGTCGCGGGTGACGAACGCCTTGAAGTAGCTGTTGGTGCAGGCCTTGGCGACCTTGCGCGCGTTGTCGAGGTCGGCGCAGCCGACGACGGTGGCGGCCGGCTGGCGGTCGGCGACCTCCTTGCTCAGGTTCGGGCCGGAGACGGCGGCGAAGCGTTCGGCCGGCAGGTCGAGGGCCTCGCGCACGACTTCGTCCATGCGCTTGGAGGTGGTGCGTTCGATGCCCTTCATGAGGCTGACGACGATCGCGTCGGACGGGATGAGGTCCTTGAATTCGGCGAGCGCGACGCGGGCGAACTGCGCGGCGATGGCGACGACGACGATCTCGGCGTCCTTGACGGCTTCGGCGCGATCGCCGGTGGCGGTCATGTTGTCGGGCAGCTGCTCGACGGACGGCAGACGCACGCCGTTGTGATGATGGTCGCGGATGCCTTCGACGATCTCGGGCTCGATGGCCCACATGGTCACGTCGTTGCCCGCATCGGCCAGCACCTGCCCGAAGGCGGTGCCCCATGCGCCTGCGCCCAGTACCGTAATCTTCATACCGTGTTCTCCTTATATTTCATTCCTATAGATTCTTGGCCCCCTCAGTTGAGAGGGCTGTCAGCGTAGCTGACTGGGGGAGTGTCAACGCTTCGGAACGCCAAACTACCGACTACCCTTCAGCCGATCCACGGCCGACAGCTCCCCTGACAAGGGGAGCCGAGAAAGCGGTTCACCCCTTCACCCGGCTCATCGTCCGGTAGTCCCAGTACCCGTCGGGCGCGTCCTCGCCACGGATCTCGGCCATGATCTCGGTCATCCGCACGCGAATCCGCCGCGTCAGTTCGTCGGCGGCCGTTTGAGGCACACCATCAATTCCCTCGGCCCACGCATCGCTGTCTTCCAGCAGATCGGTGTAATCGAGCCGCGTGTCGTAGCACATGACCACGTTCTTGCGTGGCCACGGCCACCAGTGGTTGATGCTCGCCGCACCCCACGTCACCGCGCAGAACAGCGGCACCTGGATTCCGAGCCGGCGCGACGTCTCGAGCGCGATCACGCCGACGCCATTCTTCATGCTCATCGGCCATTTCTTCGGGTCGCGCGTTACCGTGCCCTCCGGCCAGACGGTAAGCGGACGGCCGGAGGTGAGGATCTCGATCGACGTCTCCTCGATTGCCTTGGCCTTGCCGGAGCGGCGCTGGACGGGCTGCATGCCGACGATCTGGAACCATTTGCCGATCAGCGGCCAATGTGCCATCTCGGCCTTGGCCATGTAGCGAGGCCGGCGGCCCATGTGGAAGAGGCTCGCCATCGGCACGAACACGTCGAACATGGTCACGTGCGTGGCGGCGGTGATGAACGGGCCGGTTTCGGGGATGTTGTCGAGTCCCCATGCGAGCGTCTTGCAGCTGGCGTTGAAGACCACGTCGACGCCCTTGAGCAGGCGTTTGGTGCCTTTCGGATGCTGCGCGTCGATTTCCGGCTGGTTGATGCGCCGGTTCGGCCCGGTCGGCAGGTCACGCATCGGGTCGACCAGATGATGCCGCTTGGCGAGCCGGGCGACCTGCTCGTTGGAGAGCGGCTTGACCGCGGATCGCGGCGACGGTTTTCCTTTGGATGCCATGTGCCCTATTGTGCCGCAACCCACGAACGACGGCCCGTGCGGCAATCATCGTTCACGCCACGCCATATAAATGTTTGATTGATACATACCGACCGACGGTATGTATAATGATGGCGGCACGGCACACGACTGCTTCGTCGGCAGATCGGATCACCGGGCAGAAATGAGACGACCATGGCACGCAACGCACATCCCGAAGTGACTGAACAGCGCATCCTCGACGCCGCCCGCGAACTGTTCATGGAACAGGGCTACGAAAAGACCTCCGTCCAAGACATCGTCGACCGGCTCGGCGACCTGTCGAAGGGCGCGATCTACCACCATTTCAAGTCGAAGCAGACGATCCTCGACCGGCTCGGCGACGACGATGCGCGACGCATCGGCGAACAGAGCAAGGCCGTCTTCGAGCGCGAGGATCTCGACGGGCTGCATAAAATCCGTGAACTGTTCAAGCTGTCCGCATCCGACGAGAGCCATCGCGACATCAACCGCGTGGCGATGCCACTGCTGGACGATCCGACGTACTTCACCGACAACATGCGGTTCTGGTCGGCCGAACTGCCCAAGCATTTCCGCCCGCTCATCGACGAGGGTGTGCAGGACGGGTCGATTCCGACCGAATACCCGCAGGAGGCGGCGGAGATGCTCGCCTTGCTCACCAACTACTGGCTGCTGCCGCACTTCTACCCCGCCACCGCATCCCAGCTCGAGCACCGCATCCGATGTCTCGCCGCGATGCTCGACGCGATCGGCGTGCCGGTCTTCGACGACGAGCTCATCGCCATGACCGCACGGCTCTACACCGACTTCGGCGGATAAATCGCCCTCTTCCAAAGTCCATTTGTCACTAGAAGAAAGAGCCTTCTGGCGGCAACCGGCCTCTGGAACGCCCCTCGGAGACCGGTTGCCGATATCTTCGAGAGTTGCTGGCAGGAAACGGTCTCATCGACACGTGTAAGCGACCGGTTGCCGCCAACTTCACAGTCTTCTAGCGTAAAACACCCGCTACCGCGGCTTCCATCACCATCATGCCGTAATCGCCATCATTTTTCATACCGTCGGTCGGTATGAAAAACCGACCCAACCAAGGAGCCCTCATGACCATCAGCAACGATTCGGACATCGCACAGCCGAAACTGGACCATCCCCATTCCCCACTCGTCTCCCGCGACTTCATCCTGCTCGTCGCCGGCCAAGGCATCTCGCTGTTCGGCAACATGATGCTGCGCTTCGCCATGTCGATGTGGGTGCTCGACGAAACCGGCTCGGCCGCCATCTTCGCGTCCATCCTCGCCGTCTCCATCGTTCCGACGATCCTGCTCTCCCCGTTCGGCGGCGTGCTCGCCGACCGGATAAACCGCCGCACGATCATGGTCGCACTCGACGCCGCGTCCGCCATACTCGTACTCGCCAGTGCACTCGCGTTCGCCGCGATCGGATTCGACATCGCCGCGATCGCCGTCATGCAAGTGGCGCTCGCCGTGCTCGGCGCGTTCGAGACGCCGACCGTCCAGGCCGCGCTTCCCCAAATGTTCCGCACGCACGGATCGGCGACCTTGCGCCGCGCGATGGCCGTCATCAACCAAGTGCAGCAGTTGAGCTCCCTGTTGCCGAGCTTCCTCGGCGGCGTGCTGTACGCGATGGTCGGCATCCACGTGATGATGGCGATTACGATCGCGAGTTTCGCCGCGGCGGCCGTGCTCGAATGGTTCATCCGCCTCGCTGCCCCCGATCGCACGGCCGACGGCGACCGGCTGCCCACGCCGATCGAGGATCTCAAAGCCGGGCTGCGGTTCCTCACGCATGATCGGCCGGCCGTGTTCCATCTGGCACTGTATGCGGCGGCGATCAACTTCGTCACAATCGGCTATTCCGCGGTCGGATTCCCGTATACGATCCGTACCGTGCTCGGATTCGACGCGACCGTGTACGGCATATCTGACGGATTGGTCGGCGTGGCGGGCGTAGCCGGCGCGTTTCTTGCGGGTCTGTTCGCCGCGCGTCTCGCCGTGCGTCATCTGCCGGCCGCGACCGCCATGTTCGCGCTGACCACGCTGCCGCAGGGCGGCGTATTTCTGCTGCCGATCGGTCCGAAAACACAGCTCGCGGTGCTGGTGACCGGCATGTGCGCATCAGTGATCGCGGCCTGCTTCACGAATCTCATCGCCATACCGGCGATCCAGCTGAGCACGCCGGAGGCAATGACCGGCAAGGTGATGGCGATGTTCTCCGCATTATGCATGTGCGCCCAGCCACTCGGTCAGATGCTGTACGGCTGGGCCTACGATCGCTTCCCCGTCGCGGCGGTGCTGCTGGTCTCGGCCGCCGCACTGGCCATAGGAGCGTTGGCCGTCATCCCCATCGCCAAACGGCTCGATTCCTAAATCGAACACACTCCCCCGCGGGTAACCTCCGGATGCCGTCACCAAGCCGCCCCGCATCAGCCAAGCAGCGACAAACAAGCGGCCGGCACCCGGAACAGCAATCCGGTTGCCGGCCGCTACGATCTCACCGCGTGTCAGCCACGATCAGTCGAAGTCCGCGCCGAGCGCCTCGAGCTTGCCGCGGAAGTCCGCATAGCCGCGGTCGATCAGCGAGATGCCCTGCACGTTCGACGGGCCGGACGCCGCGAGTGCCGCGATCAGGTGCGAGAAGCCGCCGCGCAGATCCGGTACGTCGATGTCGCGGCCGGTCAGCGGGGTCGGCCCGAAGATCACGGCCGAATGCTTGTAGTTGCGCTGCTGGAAGCGGCACGGCAGCGATCCGAGGCATTCGCGGTACAGCTGGATCGTCGCGCCCATCTGCACGAGCGGCTTGGTGAAGCCGAACCGGTTCTCGTACACGGTCTCGTGCACGATCGACAGGCCGTTCGCCTGGGTGAGCGCCACGACCAGCGGCTGCTGCCAGTCGGTCATGAATCCGGGGTGCACGTCCGTTTCGATCGCGACCGGCTTGAGGTCGCCGCCCGGATGCCAGAAGCGGATGCCTTTGTCGGTCACGTCGAATTCGCCGCCGACCTTGCGGAACACGTTGAGGAAGGTCATCATCTCCGGCTGCGTGGCGCCCTTGACGAAGATGTCGCCTCGCGTGGCAAGCGCCGCCGACGCCCAGCTCGCGGCCTCGATGCGGTCGGTCAGCGCGGTGTGCGTGAAGCCCTTGAGCTCCTTGACACCTTCGATGCGGAACGTGCGGTCCACGTCCACGGAGATGATCGCGCCCATCTTCTGCAAGACGGCGACCAGGTCCATGATCTCCGGTTCGATGGCCGCGCCGGACAGTTCGGTCTTGCCTTCGGCGAGCACAGCCGCCAGCAGTGTCTGCTCGGTGGCGCCCACGGACGGGTACGGCAGGTGGATTTTCGCGCCGTGCAGACCGTCGGGAGCGGAGATGTGGATGCCGTCCTTATGCTCCTTGTCGACGGTCGCGCCGAGTTTGCGCAGCGTTTCCAGATGGAAGTCGATCGGACGTCCGCCGATCGCGCAGCCGCCGAGCGCCGGGATGAACGCCTCTCCGAGGCGGTGCACAAGCGGGCCGGAGAACAGGATCGGGATGCGCGAGGAGCCGGAAAGCGTGTCCACGTCGGCCACATCGGCCAGCTGGACATGCGTGGCGTCGATCGTGACGACGCCGTTCTTGCCGTCCACGTCCACGTCCACGCCGTGCAGACGCAGCAGGTCGGACACGACGTGCACGTCGCGGATCTCGGGCACGTTCTTCAAGACCGACTTGCCGGGCGCAAGCAGGGCCGCGACCATCGCCTTGCTGACGAAGTTCTTCGCGCCGCGCACCTTGATGGTGCCGTTGAGGGGCTTGCCGCCCTCGACATGCAGGATATCGTCCTTCGGATCCTTGACCACGCTGACCTCTTTCGACTCTCGCGCCACTAACGGCGGACGTGCGCCCGCCTGACTATCCAACAGTTTGCCACAAGGTATGTGCGCGCCCCGTGAAAGACGCTGGGAGCGAAGTTGGTGTATACTGGCTCCTCGTAATTGACGACATGCGAACAGCATTCGCTTCGGATTCAAAGCCCGGCTGGCTGCCCGGCAGTTCTCAGTGTCGGTACCCCTAGGCGTAGGCGGATACACGTATCCCGTCGAGGCCCATCCCGTGGGGAGACCGGCGGGATGAACCTTGGTAAACCAGCTATGTTGCAGACATTTCTCATTGCCTTGTCCGTATCGATGGACGCGTTCGCCGTGTCGATCGGCAAAAGTCTGACCGTGCGTAAGCTGCGCGGGTTCGACGCCCTCAAGACGGCGCTGTGGTTCGGCGGTTTCCAGGCCCTGTTCCCGCTGCTCGGATTCTTCTTCGCCAAGACGTTCGCGCACTATGTGACTGCGGTCGATCATTGGATCATCTTCGCGCTGCTCGCGTTCATCGGCGGCAACATGATCCACGAGGCGTTCGAGGAGGACGAGGAGAACGCGAAGGAGACCGCCGAGTTCGACTGGAAGCATATGCTGCCGTTGGCGGTGGCGTGCAGCATCGACGCGTTCGCGGTGGGCGTGAGCTTCGCGTTCATGAAGGTGGACGTGTGGTCGTCGGTGGTCACGATCGGAATCACGACCGGCGCGTTCTCCGCGGCCGGACTGTATATCGGCCGCATGTTCGGTTCACGCTGGCAGAAGCCGGCGCAGATCGCCGGTGGCGTGGTGCTGATCCTGATCGGACTGAAAGTGCTGCTCGAGCATCTTGGCGTGCTCTGACCCGGAGCCGTCCCTGCCGAGCCCCGTAGGCCCGTAAGAGGCCCGTAAGTGGGTGGATCCGGACCGGTACGCCGCCGTGTCACCCCATAAGTGGGTAAATCCGGATCGAATTGGCTCCCATATTCAGTAAGTGGGTGGATCGGTACCAGTAACGACCGAAATAACGGTCTAACTGGTACCGATCCACCCACTTACGATATCGACGGTCCGATTTCACCCACTTATCAGGGATGGAACCGGACCGTTCAGCGGCGGAAACCGGATCGTCGGCACGGACGATCAACGGATCATCGTCAGATCATGGATGCGATCATCGTGGCGGCCGGGATCAGTGCGCCGGACAGCAACGTCGGCAGCACGACGATGCCGAGCCACGGGGCACGCGCATGTTCGTCCGGATCGGCCTCGGCCATCCACCAGTTCGCAGCGACGGCAAGTCCGATAAACAGCAGGATCACGACGGCAGACAACACGATCACGGACGTACCGTCGGATCCCATATCGGGCGAAGCCATGAGATCGGGCAGGAACAGCCAACTCGGCGCCCCGATGAGCGCCACGCCCTCGATCACGGTGTGCGACAGCCCGCGAATCAGATGCGAACGTTCGGCGCGGGCCATCTGGCGCGCGAACGACACGACGATCAGCACGACCAGCAAACCGCCGACGCCGACGAACCACGTGATCTCGTTGCCCACCGAGGTCGGCACGTCATCGGCCAGTTCGTCGATCCAATCAAAGGTCAGCCAGCCCGTGAACGCCGCGACGAACGAGAGGATGCCGGCGACCGCCGCGATCACATGCCCGGCCACACCGTCGCGCAGCGGCGAGCAGACCATGAACGCGATCATCAGCACGGCCGTCCACACCGCCAGCCCGGTCGCGCCGGCACCGCCGAAAGTCAATACCAGCAACGGTGCCGCGGCCACCACCGCAAAACCGGCCGTATACACGCTCGGGAACGGGGCCCCCGCACCAACCGTCACGTTCGCCCCAGCGTCACGCCGCTCACTCATAGATACGCTCCTCGCCGCCCGTGCACCATCGCCCAGGCCCGTACGCAGGCCAGCCGCTGCCGCCGCGAGCTGATCTTACAAAACAACTCCTGCACCTTATCCTACGTCCCCGGCCGCCAAACCTCTCCCGGGCGTCAAACCGCGCCGCCGTGTCCACATCGTGCGCGTACAATGAGGCGAAATCGTGAAACCCATTACGATACGGGTTAACGTCATGTGAACGTTATCTATAAGGGGGCGAACAGTGACGGATCTTACGCTGATGACGTTCGCGGCCGATCCCGCGACCGTGCTGCCGTCCCTCGCCCTGCTGTCGCACCGCGTCCGCGTGCTGCCGATGGACGCCGCAAGCCTGGTCAAAATGCCGGAGAACACGATCCTGTTCCTCGACGCGCGCGACGATCTGGCCACGGCGAAAACCCTGTGCCGGCTCATCCACGCGTCCGGCCTGTCCACGCCGATCGTGCTCGTGCTCACCGAAGGCGGCTTCACGGTGGTCAACTCCACGTGGGGCATCGCCGACGTGGTCGTCTCCTCCGCGTCGCCGGCCGAAGTGGAAGGCCGCTTGAGGCTTGTCTCCGAGCGCGGCAACTCGCCGCTGGGCTCCGGCACGAACGGGTCCGCCGGCGCCAGCGAACCGGGCACGGTAAACGCGGACGGCCAGATCCGCTCGGGCGATCTCGTGGTCGACACGAACGGTTACACCGCCTCCCTGCACGGCCATCCGATCGACCTCGCGTACAAGGAATTCGAACTGCTCAAGTACCTCGTGCAGCATCCGGGCCGCGTGTTCACCCGCGCCCAGCTCCTGCAGGAGGTGTGGGGCTACGACTACTACGGCGGCACCCGTACCGTCGATGTGCACATCCGTCGTCTGCGTGCCAAGCTCGGCGGCGAATACGAGCATCTCATCGGCACCGTGCGCAACGTCGGCTACCGTTTCGATCCGCCCGAGGACGAGGCGGACGGCCTGGCTGCCGAGCCGGCGCCGGCCAAGAACTGATCCACGATGCGCGAATCGAAGCAGGCGCGGCTCAAACGCATGCACGCCGAATACGCATTGCTGTGCAAGGAGATTCCCGCTCCCAAGTGCGCCTTGAACTTCGCCAATCCCTTCGAACTGCTCGTGGCCACGGTCTTAAGCGCCCAGACCACCGACAAACGAGTCAATTCGGTCACACCCGCCCTGTTCGCCGCATACCCGGATGCGGCGTCGCTGGCCGCGGCGAATCCGGAAACCATAGAGGACATCATCCGCCCGCTCGGCTTCTTCCGTTCGAAAACCCAGCATCTGCTGGGACTGGCCAGCGCGCTCGACCGTGATTTCGGCGGTGTAGTGCCGCGCACGATGGACGAACTGACAAGTCTGCCCGGAGTCGGCCGCAAGACCGCGAACGTGGTGCTCGGCAACGCGTTCTCCATCCCCGGATTCCCGGTGGATACGCATGTGATGCGCGTGACCGGCCGGCTGCACTGGCGCAGCGACTGGCGGATCGCGAAATCCGACCCGGTCAAGGTCGAACGCGAGATCTGCGCATGTTTCCCGCCCGAGGAATGGACCGATCTGTCTCACCGGCTGATCCTGCACGGCCGCGCCGTCTGCCACGCGCGCAAACCCGACTGTGCCGCCTGCCCGCTCAACGCCACCTGCCCCTCCGCTCAGTAGCCGGCACCCCCTAGGGAGCGCCCCTCGCTAGACTGGGGCGCATGCACCATAAGAGAGTCGGCAGCACCGCGCTGCGTTCATGGCTGGTTTTCATCGCGATGACGGTCGCGCTGTCGCTGATCGCATGGCTGGTCTGGTCCCTCGCCACACACCGCGACATCCTGCCCCGCATGAACGCCGTGCAATCCTCCACCTCGATCACGGTCGGACTCACCGACGCCCCCGACTCGCTCGACATCCGCACCGACTCCAGCCCGTCCGTGGAACGCGCGCTGCTCGGCAACGTGTACGAGACGCTCGTCACACGCGACGACGACAACGCGCTGCAGCCGGGGCTCGCATCGGACTGGACGGTTTCGGACGACGCCCTGACCTACACGTTCCGGCTGCGCTCAGGACTGCGGTTCTCGAACGGCGACGCGTTGGACTCGTCCGACGTCGTTTGGTCGCTGCAGCAGATCGTGCAGCACAAATACCAAGGCGTCGACGATCTGGGCGCGCTCAAGTCGGTCGACAATCCGAACTCCGGCAAGGTCGTGATCACACTGAGCAAGCCAGATCCTACGCTGCTGCGCTCGCTGTCGGGCCGGGCCGGCATCGTCTACGACCAGCAGGCGGCCACGGACTACGCGACGGCCGCGCTCGGCTCCGGCCCATTCACCGTCGCCAAGTTCGACAAGGGCAGCTCGATCACACTGGCAAGCAACGGCGGCTACTGGGGCGACCCGTCGTCCGCGGGCACCGTCACGCTCAAGTACTACACCGACGAAAACACGATGGTCACCGATCTCAAGAACGGCACACTGAACATGGCGCTGCCGACCAGCACGTCAGAGACCGGCGCGCTCGCCGACGACAAGAACTTCACGGTGACGACCGGACTGTCGAGCGCGAAGGTGATGATCGCGTTCAATAACGACGGCAACTCGATCTTCTCGGACCAGCAGGCGCGTCAAATGGTGCGTTATGCGGTGGATGCGAAGTCGATCGCGGCATCGCAGGCCGATTCGGCGGGCGAACTGGGTGGCCCGATCAGCCAATTGGAGCCCGGTTACGAGGACTTGACCGGCCTGTTCCCGTTCGACCAATCCAAAGCCGCCGGCATGATCGCGTACTTCGCGGGCGGCACGGCGTATTTCGGCACGATCGATTTCGTGGTGCCGCAAACGTATGCCGATCTCGGCAACACGATCGCCGACCAGCTCCGCTCCCTCGGACTGGACGTGAACGTGGAGACCGTGGACGACGCGACCGCTACTGAACGCATCAACGACGGCCAGTACGAGATGGCGCTCGCCGTGGCGAACGGCGAGCATGACGCCGCCGCGTTCGGCACGGACAGCAACGTGTACCGGTACACGAACGGTTCGGCGCAGGACGCGTACGCCAACGCGATGGCCGCCACGAACGACAAGGACTATCAGGACCGGCTGCGCACGTTCGCGAACATCGTGAGCCAGGACGCGGCCGGCGACTGGCTGTACACGCGGAAGACCGTGGTTGCGGCCGCCTCATCGGTCAGCGGGTATCCGAAGAACCTCACCGACCGGTATCTGCCGCTCGCCGGGCTCTCGATGAAGTAAGCGGCCGCCGGCGGCGGGCACCCCTTGTCACCTAAGCCGCATAAAATCGCGCGTATGAGCGAAATCATCAACGCAAACCTGACCCCGCTGCCCGACAAGGTCGGCGTCGACGGTCTGGAAGACAAGTGGCGTGCCGTCTGGGACGAGCAGGGCACGTACAAGTTCAATAACACGCGCGACCGCAAGGCCGTCTACTCCATCGACACCCCGCCGCCCACGGTGTCCGGCCACCTGCACGTCGGCCACGTGTTCTCCTACACGCACACCGACGTGATCGCGCGCTACAAGCGCATGCGCGGCTATGACGTGTTCTACCCGATGGGCTGGGACGACAACGGCCTGCCGACCGAACGCCGCGTGCAGAACTACTACGGCGTGCGCGTGGACACCTCCATGCCGTACGATCCGGATTTCAAGCCGCCGTTCGAGGGCACCGACGGCAAGAAGATCGACGCGAAGGACCAGGTGCCGATCTCGCGCCGCAACTTCATCGAGCTGTGCGAGAAGCTGACCGCGCAGGACGAGAAGCAGTTCGAGGCGCTGTGGCGCTCGCTCGGCCTGTCGATCGACTGGTCGCAGACCTACCACACCATCGGCGAGCATCCGCAGCGCGTGGCGCAGAAGGCGTTCCTGCGCAACCTCGCCCGCGGCGAGGCGTACCAGAAGGACGCGCCGGGCCTGTGGGACGTGACGTTCCAGACCGCCGTGGCCCAGGCCGAGCTTGAGTCGCGCGAATACCCGGGCTTCTACCACAAGGTCGCGTTCCGTTTCGAGGACGGCACGCCGATCTACATCGAAACGACCCGTCCGGAGCTGCTCGCGGCCTGCACCTCGCTGATCGCGAACCCTGACGACGAGCGCTATAAGCAGTACTTCGGCCAGTACGTGTACTCGCCGCTGTTCAAGGTTCGCGTTCCGATTCTGGCCCACCCGGCCGCCGAGATGGACAAGGGCGCCGGCATCGCGATGTGCTGCACCTTCGGTGATGTGACCGACGTGCAGTGGTGGCGCGATCTGAACCTGCCGACCCGTTCGATCATCCAACGCAACGGCCGTATCGTCATGGACACGCCGGACTGGATCGAGGACGAGAACGGCCGCGCGATCTTCGCCGAAACCGCCGGCAAGACCACGTTCTCCGCCCGCAAGATCATCGTCGACCATCTGCGTGAGTCCGGCGATCTGGACGGCGAGCCGACGCCGACCAAGCGTATGACGAACTTCTACGAGAAGGGCGACAAGCCGCTCGAGATCGTCACCTCCCGCCAGTGGTACCTCAAGAACGGCGGCACCGACCCGAAGCTGAACGCCGAACTGATCGAACGCGGCAAGGAGCTCAACTTCCACCCGGACTTCATGCGCGTGCGCTACGAGAACTGGGTGCATGGCTTGAACGGCGACTGGCTGATCTCCCGCCAGCGCTTCTTCGGTGTGCCGTTCCCGCTGTGGTACCCGGTCAAGGCCGACGGATCCGCGGATTATGATCACCCGATCACGCCGAGCGAGGACATCCTGCCGATCGACCCGACCATCGACGTGCCGGCCGGTTACACGGCGGAACAGCGCGACGTGCCGGGCGGCTTCACCGCCGAGCAGGACATCATGGACACGTGGGCGACCTCGTCGCTCACCCCGCAGATCGTGACCCGCTGGGCCGAGCCGGGCGAGGAGAACGAGGCCATCTTCAAGGCCACGTTCCCGATGGATCTGCGCCCGCAGGGCCAGGACATCATCCGCACCTGGCTGTTCTCGACCGTCGACCGCGCGCACTTGGAGAACAAGTGCCTGCCGTGGGCGCATGCGACTCTCTCGGGCTGGATTCTCGACCCGGACCACAAGAAGATGTCGAAGTCCAAGGGCAACGTCGTCGTGCCGAACAAGCCGATCGAACAGTTTGGCGCGGACGCGGTGCGCTACTGGGCCGCTTCCGCCCGCCTCGGTCTTGACGCGACGTATGACGAGGGCCAGATGAAGATCGGCCGTCGTCTCGCGATCAAGCTGCTCAACGCGACCAAGTTCGCGCTGGCGATCGGCCGCGAGGACGAGAACCACCACGTGGGCGAGGCCGCGACCGCCGCGTGGAACCCGGCCGACGTGACCGAACCGCTCGACCGCGCCGCGATGGCGAAGATGGCGCTCGTGGTGCGTCAGGCCACCGAGGCGATGGAGGCGTACGAGCACTCCAAGGCGCTTGAGGTCATCGAAAGCTACTTCTGGCAGTTCTGCGACGACTACATCGAGCTGGTCAAGAACCGTGCGTACGGCACGGCCGACGCGACCGGCCACGTGCCGAGCGAGGCGGCAACCAAGTCGGCTCGCACGACGCTGGGCTTGGGCCTGGACGCGTTCGCGCGTCTGCTCGCGCCGTACCTGCCGTACGCGACCGAAGAGGTGTGGAGCTGGATGCATGCGGGCGCCGGTTCGGTGCACCGCGCCGCATGGCCGACCCCGGATGTGTACGAGGCCGCCGCGTTCAAGGTCGCGCCGGAGCTGCTCGCCCACGCCGGCGAGGCGCTGGCCGCGCTGCGTGGCATCAAGTCGAAGGCCAAGGTCTCGATGAAGACGCCGATCCTGTCCGTGAAGCTCGGTGTGGCCGATGACGTGCGCGAATCGCTGGAAAGCGCCGTGAACGACATCGCCGAGGCCGGCCGCGTGGTGGGCCGCATCTCCTTCGTGAGCGCCGCCGCCGCGATCAAGGCCGCGCACGAGACCGCCGAAGCGGCCGTCGACGCCGCCGCCAAGGCGAAGGCCGAAGCCGAGGCCGCCATCGACGTCATCGTCGAAGACAGCGAACTCGGCGAGCCGCCTGTTAAGAAGAAGTAAGGCTTCTTCTTAACAGGCGGCCTTCGCGGCTGCCTGTAGTGCAGCCGCTCACTGAGCCTACGGACAGTCCACAGGACTGTCCGCTTCACGGCTCAGCCTGTTAAGAAGAAGTAAGGCTTCTTCTGGTGATACTCCGCTCCCCCTTGTCTTAAGGGGGAGCTTTTTATTTCGTATGCCATAACTCTGCGATACAATCTCACATGGGTGATGACTATGAGCAATGCACAGGCTGCGGATATCAACAATCAGATCGACGATCTGCCCGAGGATGAGCTGATCAACGACAAACCGCTCAAACGCATCGTGCTGGCCGGACTGGCGTTGCTCGCCATCTCCGTGTTCCTGCCCGGATCTCGCTACACGCTGCATCTACCCGTACGCGAAGTCATCACCGCAATCGGCGCATGGATGATGATCCTGCCGTTGCTGTTCGTCGCATGGCATCAGTTCCGCACCAAACGACACTTCCCGATCGTCACGCATTTCGCGCTGCCGATCGTCGGACTCGTCATGGTGGCCGCACGCGTCGTGCTCGTGCCGATGGGCGCGTCCACGATCTTTCTGAACCTATGGTCGATCGGTGGCACGTTCCTGATCGTCCCGCTCGTCCAACAGCTTATCGAGCTGCTTTCCGGCAGCGTCGACATGGAGACCGGCGGCAACCAGATCCGCTATCAGTGACCCGTCCCGCCGTTATCCGACCCATAAGTGGGTAATATCGGATCCTCATATCCATAAGTGGGCAATACGGTATCATTACCAACCCATATCGGCCGCCAAACCATCCGGTTTTACCCACCTACGGCTTAGGAAGTCCGATATCACCCACTTATGGAGATCATACGGTTCACGACAGTGTCTCTACGACGAGGAGGAACCTCGTTCCGGAGGACTGGTCGGAGGTGTGGTCGGCCAGATCGTTCAGCGAACCGGCATCGGCAAGCGCCGATACGGCGGACGGCAGGATACCGGCCGCATCTCCGATGGCAACCGTCTCGTCGATGGTCGGGGAATTGTTCGGCGTGAGCAGACTACCCGGGTTCATGCCGCGGATGCCGAACGCCACCGAAGGTGCCTCGTTCAGTCCTAGCGACTCCTGTTCTTTGGATGAAGTTGTGGCCGAAGCGTCAGTCGTTCCGTTGCCCGACGACGCATCGTCCGCGGTCCCGGAGCCAGCGTCCTTCGTTCCTCCGCCAAGAGAGGTCACCGACCCGGCGAAGCTCATCACATCGCTCTTGCTCATTGATACCTGATCATCGACCAGACTTGCCGCCTGACCGTCGGTCTGCTGCGATTGCGCCTGTGCGGCCGCGGCCGCCCGCTCCCGCTCGGCGTGCAGTCGCTTCAGCCGCGCGGCCTCGACCACCGCGGCGATGCCGTTGCCGCCCACGCCAAGTTTCGGCGAATCGGTTGCGGACAAGGATTCGAGGCTCTGTTCACCGCTCTTCGTTGCGGTCGCGGCGGCAGCGGAATCAGACGATCCAGCCTCGCCATCTCCCGACTCGAACCGATCCTCGAACCGTAGCAGCAGTTGACGGATCGCCTGTGCCCGGCCCGTATGTTCGCTGGCCGTGGCAAGTGCGGCCATTGCCGCGTCGACCTTCGCCTGGTCGGCCTTGAGATCAGTTTCAGTCTTGAACGATTCGTTCGTTTCCGTGATCGCCTGCTGCTGGTATGCCGCGGCTCCACTGGACGTGCCGCCGGTCAGTTCGCTCAGATGCTCGGTGTAGGTGTCGGTATACGCCATCGAATACGGGATCATCGCCTGCGACAGTTGCGATTGCCCGGCACTGTAGCCGGACGAGCCGAGCTGTGATTCGCGACCGGCGTTTTGTGTCAGTTCATCGGCCAGCCCGCTGACCCCTTGCTGACGGATACGGCGGATGATCGCGTCGACCTCGTCCGCGGCACCCGTATGCCGATGCGCGGCGCTCACGGCGTTCACCGCGTTGGCCAGATCGACCACGGCCTGTGCCAGCGGCGTATCCCCGCTTAGTTCGCCGGCGGTGCCGATCAGCGCAGCCATCTGCGTCTTGTTGCTGATCGAACCGCTCAGATGCGTGGTGTACGAACCCACGTAGGAGGCCATGTATGCGTCGAACGCCTGCCGGTGCGCGGCGGTGCGCTCGGCGATCGTGGACGAGGCGAGCGCTCGTTCCTGATCACGCAATGCGGTCAGTTGGGCAATCAGATCGTCGTTGCTTTGGCTGGCCGCACCGGTCAGCGTGTCCGCGAGCGAAGTCGCGGATTGCGCAAGGTCCGCGGCCTGTGCGGTGATATCGTTCGCATCGGATGCTGGTAGCGCGGCCAGTACGATCGGACTCATGGAGAACTGCTTGGCGTTCAGATAGACGCTGAGATCGAGTATGGTGTCCCCGCTAGAACCAGCCGGCTGAGCGGCATGCAGCATGTCGTCGAGCCAATCGGAATCATCCGGTCCGAGCAGCGACACATCGTCGCCGATCGCGGTGATTACGTTGTCGGAACCTTGCTGTGTGATGACCGCACCGTCACTGGATGACAGATCGTCCCCGACTTCGGTCGGTATCGTGAATGCCACGACCGGTACCAGTCCGGTTGCGGCCTGCACGATGTCATGCGAGGCGAGTTCGTTGCGGGTGACGGTGACGCGTACACCAACCAGCCCGCTGGCCCCGTTGACGCCGTCGGCATCCGTCTGTGGCCCGTCCAGTGAGTATGTGACGCGGATAGTCCACGGCAAGGCTTCCGATGCGGCGCTCACGCGGCGCACGTCGGTCGAAGCCGCAGAACTGTCACCGTTCGACAGGTACACACCGCCATCGTTCGCACGCATTCCATCAAGCGCGGCATACACATCGTGACCGAGATATCGGCTGACGGCCAGCGTCGTTGTGCCCGCTGGGGCCGTCGCACCGGAGCCGCCCGCACACAGCATCGCCAGACTGACCGCGAACGCAACGAAGGCCGCACCGACCCGTGTCAGAAACCGACCGACACGTTCCATGCAGCCTCCCGTATTCGTGGATCTACGCAAACGACAGTGATCTTACCCGCACCCGCTCCGTTTTCATGCGGCAGGCCGCGTCGTTCAGTCGTTATTGGACAGATCAGGCGAACACGTCGAGCACGCCCGGGTCACCACCCGCGGCCGCGATGCGCGCATGCCGTTTCTTCGCCTCGGTCACCACGAATTCGCGATACATCTCGGCGATGTCCGGGTCAAGCCCGGCCGCCACGGCAATGCGATGCAGACGCTCGATCTGATAATCCTCGCGCTTGTAGTCGGCCGGCGCGAACCCTGCGCGAGCCTTGAGCACACCGACCTGCGACGTATATTTGAACCGTTCGGCGAGCAGGGAGACGATGGCCGTGTCCACATTGTCGATGGACTGGCGCAGGGCCTTGATTTTCGCCACGGTTTCGGCGACCTCGGGATGTTCGGCCGCAGCGGCGGAGTCGATCACCGTTTCGGATTCGGGCGCATGCGTGGCGTCTGCGGACGGCAGCCAATCGCCGCCTTCGGACTGGGATTCTTGCGTTTCGCTCATGGTTGTCAGATTATCACCGCCGTTCCCCGCCCGCCAGACGCCCATATATGCCGTGTGGCGGTTTTCTCTCGCCGGCACGGTCGCCGGCGAGAGAAAACCGCCACGTATCAGTCGGTCCGTCGTTGATTTCAGTTGCCGTTGACGGCGCTGGAGTTGGCCTGCTGGCTGATCGCGGCGAGGAAGTCGCGGTTGGTCGGGGCCTTCTTGAGACGCGGCACGAGCGTCTGATACGCCTGTTCCGGCTCGAGGCCGCCGAGCAGACGACGCAGACGGTAGATGATCGGCAGCTCGTTCGGCGCGGTGAGTAGCTCTTCGCGGCGCGTGCCGGACGCGTTGATGTCGATGGCGGGGAACAGGCGCTTGTCGGCCAGTTCGCGGCTCAGGCGCAGTTCCATGTTGCCGGTGCCCTTGAATTCCTCGAAGATCACCTCGTCCATCTTCGAACCGGTTTCGACCAGCGCGGACGAGATGATGGTGAGCGATCCGCCGTTTTCGATGTTGCGGGCCGCGCCGAAGAACTTCTTCGGCGGGTACAGGGCCTGCGCGTCCACACCACCGGAGAGAATGCGGCCGGACGCCGGCGCGGCGATGTTGTACGCGCGGGCGAGACGGGTCATCGAATCGAGCAGCACGACCACGTCCTGACCGAGCTCCACGAGTCGCTTCGCGCGCTCGATGGCGAGCTCGGCGACGGTGGTGTGGTCGGAGGCCGGGCGGTCGAACGTGGAGGCGATGACCTCGCCGGCCACGGTGCGCTCCATGTCGGTGACTTCCTCCGGGCGTTCGTCCACGAGCACAACCATCAGGTGGACTTCCGGATTGTTCGTGGCGATCGCGTTGGCGATGTTCTGCAGCGTGATCGTCTTGCCGGCCTTCGGCGGGGAGACGATCAAGCCACGCTGGCCCTTGCCGATCGGCGCGACGATGTCCATGATGCGGCCGGTGAGCTTGTTCGGCGTGGTCTCCTGCTTCAAACGCTCCTGCGGGTAGAGCGGGGTGAGCTTGGAGAACTGCGGGCGGTTGGCCGCATCCTCGACGCTCATGCCGTTGATCGAGTCGATGGACTGCAGCGGCACGAACTTCTGACGCTGGTTGCGGCGGTCGTTGTCGCGCGGCGCGCGGATCGAACCGTGCACGGCGTCACCCTTGCGCAGGCCGTACTTCTTGACTTGGCCCATCGAGACGTACACGTCGTTCGGACCGGGCAGATAGCCGGAGGTGCGCACGAACGCATACGATTCGAGCACGTCTACGATGCCGGCGACCGGGACGAGATCGTCCTGCGGCTCGTCGCGGCGAGTGTCACGCTCGACGTTGCGGTCGGCGCGCTGATCATGGTCGGCGTTGTCGAAGTCACGGTCGCGGCCGCGCAGACGGCGCTGGTGACGGTCCATGCCACGATCCGCTCGATCGGCACGATCCGCGCCACGATCCGCACGGTTGCGGCTGCGACGGACGAATTCACGGTCGACGGGCTCGTCGCCGGACTGGTCGTCGCGTTCCGTCGTAGCGGTCGTGGTCGGCAGAGTCGCCAGGATGTCGTCAAGATCACGCACGTTGTCATCGGACGCGACGGCAGGCTCTTCGACGCGACGACGACGCGGACGGTCATCGTCTGCATTGAAATCGCGACGACGACGATTCTGCGCACGATCGTCGTCGAACTTGCGGCGACGGTCGGTGCGATCGGCGCGCTCACCGGTCGGTTCGAGTCCGAGATCGTCGAGCAGCAGCGCGGAGGCTTCCTCCTCGTGACGACGGCGACGAACCGTCGAGTCGGCGTCCTTCTTCGCGGCGACGGGCAGATTGATCACCGGCGCGGCATCGGTGGCCGCGGGCTGCTGCGCGGCGTCGTCGGACTGGGCGTCGCTGTTCTTGCGGATACGGGTACGGGTTTTGCGCATCGGCTCGCCCGCGGCTCGCACCACGCGACCGGAACGGGTGGCGCGAGCAGGACGCTCGGGCTTGTTCGCCGGCTCGTTCTGCTGCGGTTCCGCCTCCTTCGGCTCGGCGGCCGGTTTGACGGCAGGTTCGGTGGCGACAGGCTGTTCGGCGGCCGCAGGTTCGGCAGAGGCGTCCTGTTCCGCCTTGGCGGCGCGAGGGGCACGCACGGTGACTCCGGCAGGGGCTTCGCCTCCGGAGCGGGCGGCCTGCAACGTGGCCAGTAGTTCGGGCTTGCGCATCGTCGACGTGCCACGAAGTCCCATCTGCTTGGCGAGCTCCTTGAGCTCAGGCAGCTTCATATCCTCAAGATTCTGGCTAGTTGCCACTCGTATTACCTTTCCTTGAGCAACGCCGGCACACTGCCGAGCTCTGCACTAAGAATGATGTGCGGCCAATGCCGCTATCGAACGTCCGTCGCACTCCATGCGTCACGAACTGGCACTAACCATACAACTTCTCCCCGACCAACGCAAAACGGCCCGCCGCATAGCGCGACGAGCCGTTTCATCAGGTGGAAGAGGAACTACTTTTCCTCGTGGTAGGACTTTTCGGTGTTGACAGACCACACGTTCTTCTTGGAGGTCTTGCCGGTCTTGATGTTGCCGACGGCCTCGATGGCGGTGGCCATCGAATGGTCCATGTTGTTGTAGTGGTGCTGGCCGTTGCGGCCGACGCAGTAGAGGTTGCCGAAGTGGTCGAGGTATTCGACCAGCTCGTCCATCTGGGCGTAGGTGTCGAAGTAGGCGGGATACGCCTTCTTGACCTTCTCGCGGTGGGTGTCGAGTACGTCAGCCGGGCTGGCGATGACCTTCATGCGCACCATCTCGTTGATGGCGAACTTGACGCAGTCCTCCTCGCTCATGTTCCAGAACGAGTCGCCTTCGTCGCAGAAGTATTCGAGGCCGATCCAGACGGTGTCGTCCACGTCCTTGACGAGGTACGGGCTCCAGTTGTTGAAGATCTGGATGCGGCCGACGGTGTAGCCCGGGTCCTGCACGTAGATCCAGCAGTCCGGCACGATCGGCGGGTTGCCGAGCGTGGGGATGTCGGTCGTGTTCTTCAGGCGCAGCCGCTTGACGAGCAGGCCGACGGTGACGAAATCGCGGTACGGCAGGCCGTTGGCGATGGCCGTGATGTCCTTCGGCGCGGGCTTGTCGGAAGCGTCCACGGCGTTGACGAGGTCCTTGATCGGCATCGACGAGATGAACTGGTCGGCGGCAAGTTCCGTACGGTTGCCTTCCGAATCCTCGTAGATGACCGAGCTGATGTGACCGCCATCCTGACGGATCTCGACCACGTTCGCATCGGTGATGACTTTCGCGCCGTGCGCCTCGCAACGCTTCTCGACGGTCTCCCACAGCTGGCCCGGGCCGTACTTCGGGTACCAGAATTCCTCGATGAGGGAGGTCTCGACCTCGGCGTTGGACCGCTTCTTCGGGCTGAGCTTGGCGAACGCGTTCTTGAGCACGCCGAGCACGCTCAGACCCTTGACGCGCTGCGCGCCCCAATCGGCGGAGATCTGCGAGGGGTGGCGTCCCCACAGCTTCTCGGTGTAGCCTTCGAAGAACATCGAATACAGCTTGCGGCCGAAGCGGTTGATGTAGAAGTTCTCCAGATTGGTCTCGGGCAACTTGTGGAACATGGAGGCGAGGTAGCTGAAGCCGGCCTGCATGGTCATGGCGAAGCCCATCGCCTTGAACGTGGCGGGCTTGAGCGAGATCGGATAGTCGAAGAAGCGGCCGCCGTAGAAGATGCGCGAGACGCGGTGGCGCTTGAGCATCACCTCGTCGCTCACTTCCGGATCCGGCCCGCCCGGCTCCATCTCGTGCTCGCGGCCGAGCTTCTTGTCGTCATAGCTGGGAGCGCCCTGCAGCGGCAGCACGTCCTTCCACCAGTCCATGATGCGGTTGTCTTTGGAGAAGAAGCGGTGGCCGCCGATATCCATGCGGTTCCCGTTGTGCTTGACGGTGCGTGAGATACCGCCGAATTCACGGCTGGCCTCGAGCACGGTCACGTCGTACTTGTCGGCGCCGCCGTCCTTGACGAATTCCCAGGCTGCGGTAAGGCCCGCGGGGCCGCCGCCGATAATCACCACGGATTGTTTCTGCGTCACGTGAGTCTCCTTATAATAAAATCAGCGATAGTCTACCCCACACCCAAGAAACGCAAATGGCCTCTGTGCGTTTCCACACAAAGGCCACAGAAATCAGTGGATGTCGTCGGGTATGTCGATGTCTGTTTTCTGCACTTCCTCGACGTTCACATCCTTGAACGTGACGATGCGCACGTTCTTGACGAAACGGCTCGGCCGGTACACGTCCCAGACCCAGGCGTCGGTCAGCTGCACGTCGAAATACACGTCCTGCCCGGCCGAACGCACGTTGAAGTCGACCTTGTTGGCCAGATAGAAGCGGCGTTCGGTCTCCACCACGTAGGTGAACAGTTTGATGACGTCGCGGTATTCCTTGTACAGGGCGAGTTCCGCGTCGGTTTCGTAATTATCGAGATCCTCTGCGCTCATCGTTCCTCCTCCGTCTCGCGCTTGCGGCTCAATCCGAGATTGCGCCACCAGGCGTTCTTCGAAGTCTTGCGCTCGGACTGGCCGTACGGCCATGTGGAATCGCCATCGACGGTATCGGACGGCGCGGACTCGGCCTGTCTGACCGCCGCACCCGCATCCTCGTCGTCACCGTTCAGTTCGACGCCGATACGGGCGTATGCGGCCTTGCGCAGTTCGTCGTTATCGTCGTCGCCGTTCGGGGAGGCATCGGCGCGGGTTTCGTTCGCACCGGCCGGGTCACGCCTTTTGCGCTGGATCGTAACGGAATGCTCGCGCATGGCCAGCGCCTCGCGCATGCCGGGATTGTCTTCGATCACATGCATGCCGAACGCATCGAGTGAACGGATTGGATCGTATTCGTCGAACAGCGTGTCCAACACGATCAGATCCTGATAACGGCCGTTTTCCGCGTCCCACAACGCGTCGCGCGACGTACCGGACTGCACGAACCCGAGCGACTTGTAGACGGACAGTGAACGCGTGTTCTTTTCGGGCACGGCGACCCAGATGCGGTGCATGCCGAGGCCGGCCGGTTCGGGCGCGAAGCCGTAGGTCATGACGCGCGGCATCATATCGCGCGAGTAGCCGCGGCCGCGGTAGTCCTTGCCGAGCACGACCTGGATGCGCGCTGAGCGGGCCCAGCCGTCGATGTCGATGAGGAAGACCATGCCGATCACGTTGTCAGTGGCCTGCGCGTCGATCTGGCCGTCGTCGTCATGGTCGGAGTCGGTGAGCACGGCCCAGGCCATTGTGCGGCGGGATTCGGGATCACCCACGCCGGATTCGGATGCGGCCAAGCCGTTCGTCCAAGCGACGGAACGGCGCACCCAGGCGTGGACGACGGCGCGTTCGGCCTGCGGATCCTTGCCGGTGATGCGCGATGCGTTGTAGTAGGCGTCCAGTTCGTCCAGACGCGGCAGGTCCTCGATGGTCGCCGGGCGCAGGTGCACCATTTCGCCCTTGATCTCAGGAATGACGATCTTCGGCGGCAATTCGCGCGAGATTTCCTGCAACGTCGGCGTTTCGGCGGTTTCAGACATTCGTGTATTCCCTCAACATACGCTGGTAGAAGTCGGTACAGAAGATATCCTACCCGCCTGACCGTTTGCTGGGAAGATTTACGGCATGCGTTCACCAAGTATGCAATACACGGATACGAAAAGGCTCCCTTCGGAAGAACCGGAGGGAGCCTGACGCGTGATGCGGATGCGTTACTTGATCTTGCCCATCACGATCTTGGTGACGGCCTTCGCGTCGGCCTGGCCGCGCGTCGCCTTCATCACCGCGCCGATGATGACGCCCATCGGCTTCATGTTGCCGCTCTTGAGCTTCTCGACCACGTCGGGGTTGGCCGCGAACGCCGCTTCGACGGCGGATTCGATCGCGCCGGAGTCCTCGACGATCTTGTAGCCGTGCTTGGTGACGACCTCGTCCGGAGTGCCCTCACCGGCGAGCACGCCGGCGATGGTCTGCTTGGCGAGCTTGTCGTTGAGCTTGCCGTCCGCGATGAGTTGCTCGACCTCGGCCACGTCGGCCGGGGTGACCGGCAGCTCCTCGAGCGAGACGCCCTTGGCGTTGGCCTCGCGGCTCAGCTCGCCCAGCCACCACTTGCGGGCGCCCGCGGCGGTCGCGCCGGCCTTGACCGTGTCTTCGATCAGGTCGAGCGCGTCGGCGTTGAGGATGTCGCGCAGCTGCAGGTCGGTGAGGTTCCACTCGGCCTTGAGACGGTTGCGGCGCTCGCGCGGCATCTCCGGCATCTGGGCCTCGATCTCGGCGATGTGCTCCTTGGTGATGTGCAGCATCACGAGATCCGGGTCCGGGAAGTAGCGGTAGTCGTCCGCATCGGACTTGACGCGGCCGCCGGCGGTGGTCTGCGTGGCCTCATCCCAGTGGCGGGTCTCCTGCAGGATCTCCTTGCCTTCGTCGAGGCGGGCGGCCTGACGACGGATCTCGTACTGGATGGTCTTTTCGATGCCACGGAACGAGTTCACGTTCTTGGTTTCGGAACGGGTGCCGTACGGGGCGTCGGCGGACGGGCGCAGCGAGACGTTCACGTCGGCGCGCATGTTGCCCTGCTCCATGCGGGCGTGGGAGATGCCGAGGGCGCGCACGATGTCGCGGATGGCGCGCATGTAGGCGCCGGCGATCTCCGGGGCGCGGTCGCCCGCGCCCTCGATCGGCTTGGTGACGATCTCGATCAGCGGCACGCCGGCACGATTGTAGTCGACCAGCGAGTGGTCCGCGCCTTCGATGCGGCCGTCGGCGCCGCCGACGTGCGTGTTCTTGCCGGCGTCGTCCTCGATGTGCGCGCGCTCGATCGGCACGCGGAACACGGTGCCGTCCTCAAGCTCGACGTCGAGGTAGCCGTTGCCGTTGGTCGGCTTGTCGTACTGCGAGATCTGGTAGTCGCGCGGCATGTCCGGGTAGAAGTAGTTCTTGCGGGCGAACTGGCTCCACTCGGCGATTTCGCAGTGCAGCGCGAGGCCCAGCTTGATCGCGTAGTCGACGGCGGTCTTGTTGACGACCGGCAGGCTGCCCGGCAGGCCGAGGCTCACCGGGGTCAGCTGCGTGTTCGGTTCGCCGCCGAACTCGATGTGCGCCGGGCAGAACAGCTTGGTGTTCGTGCACAGCTCGACGTGCGTTTCGAGGCCGAAGACCACATCGTACTTCTTGGTGGCATCGGCGTACTTCATCAGTTTTTCAGCCATAGTGCTTGTTCTCTTTCTTCCGATGCCTTACTCGGCGACGTTCAGCCACGGGGTCTTCATGGACTGCCAGATCGGGCCGCCCCAATCCTCTTCGAGCGCGGCTTCGAGTGCGGCGGCCGGCTTGTACATGACCTCGTCGCGCTGCTGCGGCGCGATGAACTGGAAGCCGACCGGCAGGCCGTCGTCCGACAAGCCGGCCGGGATGGACATGGCAGGCACGCCGGCGAGGTTGGCCGGGATAGTGGCGATGTCGTTCATGTACATGGCCAGCGGGTCGTCCATCTTCTCGCCGAACTTGAACGCGGTGGACGGGCTGGTCGGGGAGACGAGCACGTCGGCCTGTTCGAAGGCGTTGTGGAAGTCCTGGATGATGAGCGTGCGCACTTTCTGCGCGGAGCCGTACCAGGCGTCGTAGTAGCCGGCGGACAGGGCGTAGGTGCCGAGGATGATACGGCGCTTGACCTCGTCGCCGAAGCCGGCCTCACGGGTGTAGGCCATCATGTTGGCAGCGGTCTGCGGCACGCCGGCCGGCGGCATGACGCGCAGGCCGTAGCGCATGCCGTCGTAACGGGCCAGGTTGGAGCTGACCTCGGACGGCATGATGATGTAGTACGCGCCGAGCGAGTACTCGAAGTGCGGGCAGGAGACCTCGACGATCTCGGCGCCCATTTCCTCGAGCTTCTTGACGGCTTCGTCGAAGCGGGCCTGGACGCCCGGCTGGAAGCCTTCGCCGCCCAGTTCCTTGACGAGGCCGACCTTCATGCCCTTGAGGTCGCGCTTGGCGCCTTCGCGAGCGGCGGCGACCATCGGGCGCGGGCCTTCGGGGATGGACGTGGAGTCGCGGCGGTCGTGGCCGCCGATGATCTCCTGCAGCAGCGCGGAGTCGAGCACGGTGCGGGTGACCGGGCCGATCTGGTCGAGCGAGGAGGCCATGGCGATCGCGCCGAAGCGAGAGACGCCGCCGTAGGTCGGCTTGACGCCGACCGTGCCGGTCAGTGCGCCCGGCTGGCGGATGGAGCCGCCGGTATCGGTGCCGAGAGCGAGCGGCGCCTCGAACGCGGCGACCGCGGAGGCCGAACCGCCGCCGGAACCGCCGGGGACGCGCTCGGTATCCCACGGGTTGTGGGTGGTCTGGTAGGCGGAGTGCTCGGTGGAGGAGCCCTGCGCGAATTCGTCGAGGTTGGTCTTGCCGAGGATCGGCATGCCGGCCGCCTTAAGCTTTTCGATGACGGTGGCGTCGTACGGCGGCACCCAGCCTTCGAGGATCTTGGAGGCGGCGGTGGTTTCGATGCCCTTGGTGACGATCATGTCCTTGATGGCGATCGGCACGCCGGCCAGCTCGGGCAGGGAGGCCTTCTCTTCGGCGCTCTTGGCATCGAAGGCGTCGGCCTGTTCGCGAGCCACGTCGCCGGAGACCTTGAGGAAGGCCTTGATGGACGGTTCGGCGGCCTCGATCACGTCGAGATGCGCGTCGACCAGTTCACGGCTGGAGACTTCGCCGGCCTTGACCTTGGCGGCCATCTCGGCGGCGGTCAGTTGCACGAGTTCGTTGGTTGCGGTCATAACGGTTCTCACTCCTCGCTTCCCAGAATGCGCGGCGCGACGAACATGCCGGCCTCGGTCTTCGGAGCGCCCGACAGGGCTTCGGCCTGCGTGAGCGGCGTCTCGGCCACGTCCGGACGCAGGTAGGCTTCCAGCGGGATCGGGTTGGCGGTCGGCGGCACGTCGTCGGAGGCGACTTCCTGCACCTTGTTGATGGAGTCGGCGATGACGTTCAGCTCGCCCTGCAGACGGGTGATTTCCTCATCGGTGAGCGCGATTCGGGCGAGATCGCCCAAGTGCTCGATTTCTTCGCGTGTGAATGTAGGCATGCGCCCTACTATACGAGTCATTTGTGACACGCCTCGCGCGCCGTCTCACCTCGTTGTGATGCCGGCGGAGCCTCGACTCCTCGGTTGAGGAAGCCCTCAGTCGCAGACCGACTGAGGGAGCATGGCGGCCGTGAGGTCACCCGACAACACTTCGCGCATGATCCGCAGTGTCTTATTCTCACAGATGCTGGGCGATGTAGCTGTGCATGGCGACTGCGGCGGCAGCTCCGGCGTTGATCGAACGGACAGAACCGAACTGAGAGATGTAGACAACGTCATCGGCCAGTTCCAAAGCCTTCTCGCTCAGGCCGGGGCCTTCCGCGCCGAACAGCATGAGGCAGCGGTGCGGGAACTGGTAGGTTTCGATCGGCACCGCGCCGGGAATGATGTCAAGCGCGATGATCTTGGCCTCTTCGAGTTCGCGGATGCGCGCATCGGCACGGGCGATGTCGGCCGTCGCCTCAGATACCGCAGCTACCGCGGCGGACGCGGAGGCATGATCGTTGATCGAGGACGCTGCAGAACCTGACTGCACCGCGATCGCATGCGCCTTGATCGCCGCAGCCTTGGCGCGGGATCGCTCGTATGCGATTTCACCGGCAATACGATGACGCCAGCATTCGACCAGTTCGGTGATGGACGGGTGGTTCTCGACGTGCTGGTACAGCTCGGTCATCAGCGCACCCTTGCGGTTCCACTTGTGCGGGCCGACGATGTGGACGCGGTTCGCGGTGAACGCGTTGGCGGTGCGCACCATCGATCCGATGTTGAAATCGTGCGTCCAGTTCTCGACGGCGACCTCGAAGTCATGGCGACCACGCGCATCCAGATCTGCCTTGATGGCGTCGACTGTCCAGTAGCGGTAGCGGTCGAGCACGTTGCGGCGGTCGCCCTCGTCCAGCAGCAGCGTGTCGAAGCGCCGGTCGAAGTCCGGCGACGCCGGGTCGTCGGGACGCGGCTCGCCGGGATGGGTCTGCGCCCACGAGCCGACGCCGACCTCGCGGAATTCCGGTTCGCCGGACAGTTTGGCGGCCAAGGAGACGGGATTAGGCGTATGCATGTCAGCGCAGTTCGGACTCGTGGTAGACCTCGACGAACGGCAGTTCGCGCTCTTCGTCGTCGACCGGATTGATGACTTTGATGGTCGGCTTGTCCATGTCCACGCCGCCGATGAGCGATGCGATAGCGACCACCTCGGCGCCCTCGTGCTCCACGATGCCGAAGTCGAGGCTCAGCTCGTTGCCGTTACGCAGGGTGACCAGCGAGGAGGTCTGCACGTAGGACTTCTCCGACAGCCACGAGTCGAGCAGCACCACGCGCTTGCCCTTGATCGACGGACCCTTGATCGATGGGTAGACGAAGTCCATCACGAAGCCGTTCAGATCCTCGCCGCGCGAAGCGGCCGCGAGGATCATCGCCGACACGAGCGGCACGGCGGCTGCGGTCAGTGCTCCGACCGCATCGAAGTCATCGACCGAATAGCCTTGTTCCTCCAACGTGTCGAGCAGGATATGCCCGACGATGGCGGCCCCACGATGGTCGAAGGTCACGTTCGACAGTTCGCAGAACGGCTTGCCATCCAGTTCCTTCACGAGCAGCTGTTTGAGCTGGTCGCGCGGGTCGAGCAGCGCGAACGGCGTCTCGGCGGGCGCTGCGGCGGCATCGGGGTTCACGGCCGGCGCGGAGCCGGTCTTGCGGAAGGATTTCTCTTCGGTCATGGTTGTTAGCCTATCTTCTCGTACCGTCAATCGGCGTTGCCGTCGGGCTGGGTTTCCGGCGCGGTCAGTTCGCGGATGTCGGCCTTGCCGGGGTCGATCATGTCCACCGGCTCGATGATCTTGCCGGCGTCGATCTTCTGCAGCTTGCGCGCGGTGACGAGCACGCGCGATTCGAGCGACGTGGCGAACTGGTTGTATGCGCCGACCGTCTTGGTGATGGCCGCGCCCAGTTTGGTGGCGCGGTCGCCCAGCACGGCGAACCGCTCGTACAGTTCGCGCGACAGGTCGAACAGCTTTTTTGCGTCGTCGGTCAGGCTCTGCTGCTGCCACGCGTAGGCGACCGACTTCAACACCGCCCACAGCGTCACCGGCGAGGTCAGCGCCACCTTGCGGGCGAAGGCGTCGTCCATCAGCGTCGGGTCGGCTTCGAGCGCCGCCTGCAGCAGCGCCTCGTTCGGGATGAAGGCGACCACGAAATCTGGGGCGACGTCAAACGCGTTCCAGTATGCCTTGTCTCCCAAGGTTTTTACATGGTCGCGCAACGCCTTGGCATGCGCCCTCAGCAGATCGGCGCGACGGTCCAGCTCCTCCGGCGACGCCGTTTCAGGAATCTCGCACGCCCGCTGGTAATCCGCATACGGCACCTTCGCGTCGATCGGGATCGTCTTGCCGCCCGGCAGATGCACGATCATGTCCGGACGCTGGATGCGGCCATCCTCGCCGGTGACCACCACCTGCGTATCGAAATCAACGTGTTCCAGCAAACCGGCCGATTCCACAATGTTGCGCAGCTGGGCCTCACCCCATGCGCCGCGCACCTTGTTATTGCGCAACGCTGCCGACAGCGAGCTCGTCTCTCGATCCAGCCGGGCCTGCTGCTCGCCCAGCCCCTTGAGCTGTTCACCGAGCGCGCCCATTTCGCGTTTGCGCCCTTCCTCGATCTGTGAGACCTTGGCCTGCAACGCATCAAGGTTCTTCTGCACCGGGGCCAGAGCGGAGAGCACCTTGCTCTGCTCCTCCAGCGAGCGCGCCTGTTTCACACGTTCGCGTTCCGCGTCGGCCGCCGCTTTGTCACGCTCGTGCTGGATGCGTACCTGCTCGGCCTGCTGGGCCTGTGCCAGCTGCGATTTGGCAAATGACAACTGCTGGCTCAGTCCGTCGATCTGGCCGCGCAATTCGGCCGCCTGCGCAGTCAGCTGCACGACCTGCGCGTGCGCCGCGTCGCCATCGGCCTTCGCGGCCTCCAATTCGCCGGTTCGAGCGTCTCGGGCCATCTCCTGGCCGCGCGACTTGCCCAGCAGGAATCCCGCGACCAGCCCCAGCGCCGCCGCCACAATCATCACCGCGATCATCGCGGTCACCGTCATCACATTGTCGAACATATGTTCTAGTGAAACGTACGGCATGGACGACGTCGGCAACGCGTGTCGCACGTCGACAACAGCCCACGAACCTACGATTTCACCAGTCGCGCGATCGCGGCCGAGGCCTCGCGCAGCTTCTCGTCGGCCACTTCACCACCTTCGGCCGACGCCTCGCGCACGCAATGGTTCAGATGATCGTCCAGCAGCAGCAACGCCACCGACTTGAGTGCCGAATTGGCTGCGGAGATCTGCGTGAGCACATCGATGCAGTACTTGTCATCCTCCACCATCTGCGTCACGGCGCGGATCTGCCCCTCGACCCGCCGCAGCCGCGCGATCACCTTCGCCTTGTCTTCGCCATACCCATGCATCGCAACCTCCAATCGCCGGCCGATTCGCCCAGCGGCATAATCGCAACGCCCATTATACCCCATAGGGGTATTGGGTATATTCTGGTGAGCAGCGATACGATAGCCACAGGAAGACAGAAGGAGCGAATCATGGAACCGAACATCTTTCTTGTCGCGGCCGCCGCCTTAGTGGCCGCCGCACTCACATGGCTGATCATCCGATTCTTCTTCGCACCGCAGCACGGCACCGCGGGCACGTTGGGAAACGGCATGCAGACCGCGACGATCACCGTCAAGGGCGGCTACTCCCCCGCCGTGATCGAGATGCGGGCCGGCACGCCGATCACGCTCACATTCGACCGGCAGGAGACCGGAGAATGCACGTCGCATGTCGTGTTCGGAGACCTTGCGCTCGACGCGATGCTGCCGGGCGACACACGCACCAACGTGCACCTGCCCGCACTGCCGGCAGGAGAGTACCCGTTCGCGTGCGGTATGAATATGGTGCACGGACTGCTGCGCGTGACCGGCGACGCCGGCAGTGAAAGCGCAAACGTTGGCACCGAACGAGTCGACGGAAGCGGAAGGAAAGATTTCTCCGCTCCGCCGCGCTCCAGTCGAAATGACACAGCGGAATCCCATACCGACTCCGGCCAACACAACACGGTCGCATCACCGACCGACGCGCTGGCTGCGGAACGCCGCGAATCCGAGGAACGCTCCAAGGAGATCCGCCAACTCACCAAACTGGTCGCGATCGGCACCGTGCTCACGTTGCCGGTGTTCGTGCCGATGATGCTCATGCTGCTGCCCGGCGACCACGCCATCGTGCCGATGTGGCTGATGAACCCGTGGCTGCAGGCGCTGCTCATCACCCCGGTCATGTTCTACTGCGGCGCTCCGATCCACCGCGTCGGCTGGCCGGCGCTCATCCATCGCGCACCCGACATGAACTCGTTGGTCACGCTCGGCACGACCGCCGCCTACGTGTACAGTCTCGCATTGTGCGTGATGTCGTCGCTGTTCCCGGAAGGCTCGCGCGAACCGTATTTCGAATCGGTAGGCGTGGTGATCACGCTGGTATTGGTCGGCCGGCTCTTGGAAACGAAGGCCCGCGAAGGCACCGGCAAGGCCGTGCAGTCGCTGATCAAACTGCGCCCGCGTACCGCGCATGTCCTGACGTCCGACGATGCCGCCGCACATACGAACTGGAGAAACGACGCAAACGTTCGCGATATCACTATCGACGATGTGAAGACCGGCGACCTGCTGGTTGTCCATGCCGGCGAGCGCATTCCGGTCGACGGCGAGATCGTCGACGGCGAGGCCACGATCGACGAGTCGATGATTACCGGCGAATCGAAGCCGGTCGTCAAGATCGCGGACACGCACGCAGACAGCCACGGCGGCAGCGCAAACGACAGTACCGCCGCGCGAGCTCTGACCGGCGCGACAGTGCTGCTCAAAGGCGATCTGCTCATGCGAGCCACGCAGGTGGGCGGCGCGACGGTGCTGGCGCAGATCATCGCGATGGTCTCGCGCGCACAGGCCACGAAGGCGCCGGTACAGAAACTGGCCGATAAAATCGCCCGTATTTTCGTGCCGGCGGTGATGATCGTGGCTGTGTGGACGTTCGCGATCTGGTTCGCGGTCGGCCCCGAACCGCGTCTGGCGCATGCGCTGGTAACGGCGGTGAGCGTGCTGATCATCGCCTGCCCGTGCGCGCTGGGCCTGGCGACGCCGCTATCGGTGACGGCCGCGATGGGCTTGGGAGCAACGAACGGTGTGCTGGTCACGTCGGCAAAGGCGTTGGAACAGGCGCGAGACATCCGCACGGTCGTGTTCGACAAGACCGGTACGATCACGCGCGGCGTGGTGGACACGCCCACGGACGGCGACGGGAACGCCAATGAAAAACCGAGCTATGAGCACGATCCGGTCAAAGACGGTTCACGAGAGGCGGTGGCCGCGTTGCGCTCAGCCGGAATCCGTACGGTGATGCTGTCGGGCGACCGCGCCGAGGTCGCCGCACGCATCGCCCGCGAGGTCGGCATCGACACGGTGATCGCGCAGGTCAAGCCGGACGGCAAGGCGTACTGGATCCGCCAGCTGCAGACCGCACGCGATCGTGCGCACGGCACGAACGCCGATCCTGCCGGCGCGACCGCAGCCGCATCGGCCGCAACGACACCATCTCCGACAGTCGGCGACGTGCCGGACGGCCTGATCGCGATGGTCGGCGACGGCATCAACGACGCGCCGGCGCTCGCCCAAGCTGATCTCGGCATCGCGATCGGCACTGGCACGGACGTGGCGATGCAGTCGGCCGACGTGACGCTGATGAACGGCGATCTGCGCGGCGTGCTGAAGACGATCAACCTGTCGAACGCGACGATGCGCAACATCCGCGAGAATCTCGCATGGGCGTTCGGTTACAACGTGATCGGCATTCCGGTTGCGGCCGGCGTGCTGTACCCGTTCACTGGCTGGCTGCTCAGCCCGATGATCGCGGGACTCGCGATGGCGTTGAGCTCGGTATGCCTGGTGCTGAACGCGAACCGGCTGCACGGTGTGAAGATCAGCGATATCGCGGTGCCGTCCGACGGCGATACGACACGCGTCGGCTCGGCCGGCGCAACCGCGTCCGCCGCCGCCCACGAACCGCAGGTCATCATCGACGAGAGCACCGAACTCACACACTTGGAACCGAACGACGAACCCCACGGTTCCGACAGTACAATGTCCACCGATTCCAACGATAAGGAGCATCCCATGGATATGCATCACATGCACATGAACGCCGCGCCGACCGACGGCGAGACCGCCACCGATCCGGTGTGCGGCATGACCGTCGCCGTGACCGCGGACGCGATCACCCGCGAATACGAGGGCAAGACGTACTACTTCTGCGGCGAGCACTGCGCGAACAACTTCGCCAAGGCCCCGCAGATCTTCCTCGAGAAGTAGCCGGCCGCAAACGCACAAAGGCCCGGAAGGAGAGCGTCCTTCCGGGCCTTTGTCATGCCGGCGGCGTCATCGCGCGCCGCCAGCCAAGTTTCGGTCAGTCGGCCTTCACGTCGTCGACGTGCACCGAGCCGTCGTCGTCCGGGTCGGTCGGCATGGCGTTGAGCTCGAGGTGGTCGCCGCCGGTCTGATCGACGAACACCGTGTCGCCGTCGTGCACCTTGCCGGCCAGCAGCATACGCGCCAGCTGGTCGCCGACCTCGGTCTGCACCAGACGACGCAGCGGACGCGCGCCGTACGCCGGATCGTAGCCGGTGTCGGCGAGCCATTCGCGCGCGGCGTCGGTGACGTCGAGGCGGATGCGGCGATCGGTGAGGCGAGACGCGACCTGCGCGACCTGGATGTCGACGATGCCGCCCAGCTCCTCGCGGGTGAGCGGATGGAACATGACGATCTCGTCGAGGCGGTTGAGAAACTCCGGCTTGAAGTTCATGTGCACCGCGTCCATCACGGCCTTCTTCTTGGCGTCCGCGTCCATGTCCTGATTGACGAGGAACTGCGAGCCCAGGTTGGAGGTCATGATGAGGATCGTGTTCTTGAAGTCCACGGTCCGGCCCTGACCATCGGTCAGACGGCCGTCGTCGAGCACCTGCAGCAGCACGTCGAAAACCTCAGGATTGGCCTTCTCGACCTCGTCGAACAGCACCACCGAATACGGGCGACGCCGCACGGCCTCGGTCAGCTGGCCGCCCTCCTCGTAACCGACGTAGCCCGGCGCGGCGCCGATCAGACGCGACACGGAGGCCTTCTCCATGTACTCGCTCATATCGATACGCACCATGGCCTTCTCGTCGTCGAACAGGAAGTCGGCGAGCGCCTTGGCGAGTTCGGTCTTGCCCACGCCGGTGGGGCCGAGGAACAGGAACGAGCCGGTCGGACGGTTCGGATCGGAGATGCCGGCACGCGAGCGGCGCACCGCGTCGGAGACGGCCGCGATGGCTTCCTTCTGACCGATCACGCGCTTGCCGAGGTATTCCTCCATGTGCAGGAGCTTCTCGTTCTCGCCTTGCATGAGGCGACCGACGGGGATGCCGGTCCATTCGGAGACGATGCCGGCCACCGAATCGGCGTCAACATGGTCCGGCACCATCGGCTCGGGCTTGTTCGCGCCGTTCGAAGTGTCTTCGGCATCGGCCTTTTCGGCCGCGTCGAGCTGCTTCTGGATCGCCGGGATCTCGCCGTACAGGATACGGCTCGCTTCGGCCAGGTTGCCTTCGCGGGTGAACTTGTCGGCCTTCACGCGCAGCGCATCCATCTGGGCGCGCAGGTCGCCGACCTTGTTGTGGCCGGCCTTCTCCGCATCCCAGCGGGCCTTGAGCCCCGCGAGCTTCTCGCGCGCGTCGGCCATCTCAGCCTGCAGCTTCTCGAGACGCTCCTTGCTTGCCGGATCCTCGGCCTTCTTGAGCTGCATCTCCTCCATCTCATAGCGCGTCACCTTGCGCTGGAGCTCATCGATCTCCTCCGGGGAGGAGTCGAGCTCCATCCTCAGGTGCGCGGCCGCCTCATCGACCAGATCGATGGCCTTGTCAGGCAGCTGACGGCCGGAAATGTACCGGTTGGACAGCGTCGCGGCCGCGACCAGCGCATCGTCGCCGATCGTCACCTTGTGGTGCGCCTCGTACCGCTGCTTCAGGCCGCGCAGAATCGCGATCGTGTCCTCCACGCTCGGCTCGCCGACGTACACCTGCTGGAAACGACGCTCCAGCGCCGGGTCCTTCTCGATGTTCTCGCGGTATTCGTCCAGAGTGGTCGCGCCGATCAGACGCAGCTCGCCGCGCGCCAGCATAGGCTTCAGCATATTGCCGGCGTCCATCGAGCCTTCAGCCGCGCCCGCGCCGACGATCGTGTGGATCTCATCGATGAACGTGATGATCTCGCCGTTCGCGCTCTTGATCTCATTCAAGACGGCCTTGAGGCGTTCCTCGAACTCGCCACGGTACTTGGAACCGGCCACCATCGACCCGAGGTCGAGGGAGATCAGCTTCTTGTTCTGCAGCGTGGTCGGCACGTCGCCGGCGACGATGCGCTGAGCGAGTCCTTCGACGACGGCGGTCTTGCCGACGCCCGGTTCGCCGATCAGCACCGGGTTGTTCTTGGTGCGGCGGCTCAGGATCTGGATGACGCGGCGGATCTCCTGATCACGGCCGATCACCGGGTCGAGCTTGCCTTCCTTCGCAGCGGCGGTCAGGTCGGTCGAGTACTTCTCGAGCGCCTTGTACGAGCCTTCCGCGTCCGGACTGGTGACCTTCGCGCCGCCACGGATGCCGGGGACGGCCTTGCGCAGCGCCTCCGGGGTCACGCCGTTCTGGCGCAGGATGTCGGCCGACTGGTTCGGCGCGCTGGCCGCGATGCCAATGAGCAGATGCTCGGTGGAGACGTATTCGTCGCCCATCTGCTGCATTTCCTTCTCGGCCTGCGCGAGCGCGGCGGTCAGCTGACGGCTGGCCTGCGGCTGCGACGTGGTGGAGCCGGACGCGCTCGGCAGCGCGACGAGCGCGTTTCTCACGGCCGCGCCGATGGCCTGCGGGTTGCCGCCCGCGGCCTGAATAAGTCCTTGGATGACGCCGTTCTCCTGACGCAGGAGCGCGTCCATGACGTGCAGGGTCTCGACCTGCGCGTTGCCCGCGGCGGACGCGCTCTGGATCGCGTCGCCGATCACTTGCTGGGCCATCGTGGTGAACTTCTGTTCCATACCAACCTCCCAAAAGTCTTGTACTGCGCCCCGGACCGCATCGGTCAAGCCCAGCCGCACGGCATCGTCCGCGCGTCGCAGCCCGACCGTCCGCCGGATCGCAGGTTTTCGTTCGTTTCTGACTTACTCAACCGGACTGCCACCCATTCTATTCCCAAAACTTGAGTCCAACACGCTCAAGTTTGTAAAACCATCATCCATCCACACCGCAACACAGCGATGCCGGTCGCAACACATCCGCGCCTAGACTATGCACCGGAACCACCCACAAGAGAGACTTCGAGAAACGACCATCATGATCTTCCAATCCGGCGCGCTGCTCATCGCCATCCTCGGCACGTACGCGCTCAAGCACCTGCACGTTTTCGGCGAACGCGACTACAAGGTGGCGCAAGGCATCGTGTTCAACATGACGCTGCCGTGCGCGATCATTCTGTCGTTCGCGACGAACAAGCACGACATGAGGATGCTGTGGATCGTATTGTTCGGCTTCTTCGCCTGCGCAATCCCGCTGTTCGTCGTGTTTCTCGGCTCACGCGGCGACGAGCGCAACTACCGCGCGTTCCAGATGCTCAACGCATCCGGCCTGAACCTCGGCGCATTCTGCCTGCCGGTGGTGCAGACGTTCATGGGCGCGTCGGCCGGCCTGCCGATCATCATGCTGGATATCGGCAACGCGACGGTCGCGACGGCGGGATCGTTGACGATCACGAGAACGTTGCTGCACATGGATGATAATTTCCGATCGTTGCCGATCAGTCTGCGACTGCGCAACATCGCGCATGATTTTTTGGGATCGATTTCGTTCGATATTTACATGTTGATGCTGGTGTTCATGTTTCTTCACATCACCATCCCGCAACCGATCATCACGCTGATCACGCCGTTCGCCAATGCGAATGCGTTCTGCGCGATGGCGATGATCGGCCTGATGATGGAGATTCCCGACAATCGCAAGGATCGGATCGAACTGGGCAAAGTGATCGCGTGGCGGGCCGTGTTCGGCGTGATCATCGCGGTCGCGGCGTGGTTCATCCTGCCGTTCGACATGCGCATCCGCGAGATCATCGTGCTCGGATCGTTCGCCCCGATCACGATCTTCTCGACCAAGTTCACCGATTCGCTCACCGGCAACGCGAAACTCGCCGGTTTTTCGCTGACCGTCACCGCGATTCTCAGCCTCATCGTCATGACGATCCTGCACGCGCTGCTGCCAGGGGCGTAACGCCTTGCGAGTGGCGGGCCTCGGCTCCCTCGGCTGAGGGAGCTGGCAGCGAAGCTGACTGAGGGAGCGTACACGCTACCACGTTCATAGCTGCTGAACGCTGTAACGCCTACACTCCCTCAGTCTCACCCACGTTCGACGGCTCCCTCAGCCAAGGGAGCCGGGACTCGCTGACGCTCGCAAAAATCAGCCCGCGATCATCCTGCAATTTCGGACGGCCTACGGCCGACTCAATTCTGGCCTCGCTCACGCTCGGCTCGTGCAGGACGAAAGCCCACCGGGCTTTCGTTTAACCCTGCACGGCCCTGCAATTTCGGACGGCCTACGGCCGACTCAATTCTGGCCTCGCTCACGCTCGGCTCGTGCAGGACGAAAGCCCACCGGGCTTTCGTTTAACCCTGCACGACCACGTTGCGCAGGTCGCCGATGCCTTCGACGTGGACGATCGGCTCGTCGCCCGGGTCGAGGTGGCCGGAGGCGTTCGGCGTGCCGGTCATGATCACGTCGCCCGGCAACAGCGTGGAGAAGCTTGAGATCGCGGCGATCTGCTCGGGGATGCCGTGGATGAGGTTCGCGGTGGTGCCGCTCGCCATCGGCACGTCCTCGCCGTTCAAGGTGAACGAGATCTTCGCATCGCGCCAGTTGAGGTCGTCGCGCGCCACGATCCATGGGCCGAGCGGGCAGGACGTGTCGAATCCCTTCGCGCGCGTCCACGTCGGGTCGAGTCCCTGCAGATCGCGCAGCGTCACGTCATTGACGCACGTGAAACCAAGCACATAGTCCATCGCCTTCTCGGCCGGCACGTTCTTGGCGATGCGGCCCATCACCACGGCGACCTCCGGCTCGAAGTTCATGTCGTGACTGTACGGCGGGATAACAATCGGATCATCAGGTCCGATCACCGAAGTTGAAGGCTTGGTGAAGATCACCATGTTCTCCGGCGCATGGGCAATCTCGGAGTGGCCGGCCTCGTGCATGAACTGGGCGTGTGCCTCGTAGTTCTTGGCCAGGCCGTACACCTTCGACGGCAGCACCGGGGCGAGCAGACGCACACCTTCGGCGTCGATGGCGTAGCGCTCTCCAGTGGGCTGCATGGTGCCGGCGCCGAACGGGTAGCCGTCCAGTTCGATCAGATAGTCCTTGTGATCGGTCGGGTCGTTCTGGACGAATGCGTACCGCGGGGTACCATTGAGGGAAAATCGTGCAATTCTCATGACGCCCAGTGTAGTAGTCAGCCTAACCGTACGATTTCCCGTCATTCCAGCCCAAACGATCGCAACCGAATCCACATCACGATCCGACAGCCCGGCGTGGCCGCCACGGCCGCTTCTCAGTCCCGCGGCCGCCACGCCGCGTGACGCATCACCATCCACGGCGTGCGCCGCTCCACGATCGCCACCAGCAGCCATCCGCCGATCAGCGTGCCGCCGACCGCGAGTATCGCGTCGGTGCGGCCGTCATGCACATCCCCCGGCTCGGGTGCGGGCACCGGGATCTTCACGCGGTGCCCGCTCACCAGCAGTCGGTGCGTGTTCACGCCGTATGGCGTGCAGGTCATGAGCGTGAGCCGGTCCTCGCCTTGTACGATCTTCAGCTGGCTCGTGTCGTCCGGCAGGATCACGCTGATGCGGTCGACCTGATAGCCGATCGTCTCGCCCATCACCTCGACGTACATGAAGTCACCCTTCTTCACCTCGTCGAGGCGGGTGAACATGAGCGCTTCGACCAGTCCGCGGTGACCGGTGATGACCGAATGTGTAGATTTTCCGCCGACCGGCAGGCTCGTGCCGTACAGATGCCCCGCGCCCGACGCGAGTGCCTCCTCGGACGTGCCATGGTAAATCGGCAGCTCGATCGATACGGTCGGCACCTTGATCGTACCCATCACGCCGTTGCCCGAATCGAGCAGCGACTGGTACGCCTGATCCTTGCTGGCCGCGGAGTCCTCGCCCTTGGCGTGGGAGCCGCCGCCCTGCGAGGAGAACGGGTCAACCGCTTCACCAAGAATCGGCTGACCGGACGCGGCGAGCGTGCGGTTATAGGCGCGCGCTGCCTTGAGCGCGTCCTCGGCCTGCGGGTACGGCCATCCGGCGACGTGCTTGGCGGACTGCTGCGAGGTCTGCGCGAGCTGCAGCGAGCTGCGGTATTGCAGAGCGATCGGGAATCCCGCGACACCAATCGCCGAGATCAGCAGCAATACGGTGAACACGCGCATGATCACAAGTGATCGTTGCAGTCGACGGCGTTCAGCGGCGACGTCGGCGACGTTCACGATTTGGCCAAAAGTCTGATCACCGTATGATCGCTTATGAACATTCGCGTCCGCGTCTGATGGCGCGCGACGGCGTTTTACGGTTTTATGCCGAGGCGCGGTCTGTGCCAAGGATGAACGGTGCGTCACGATGGGTTCCGATCAGATGAACGCGCGTTCGCCGAAGATGGCGGTGCCGACGCGCACGATCGTGGAGCCTTCCGCGATGGCGAGCGCCATGTCGTGCGTCATGCCCATCGACAGTTCGGTGCAGTGTTCGGTGCCGGGCGCGCCGGCGGCGAGGATCTGGTCGCGGGTCTTGCGCAGGTGCGCGAAGCCGCGGCGGATGGTGCGTTCGTCGTCCACGTGAGCGCCGATGGTCATCAGTCCTTGCAGTTCCAGGCCGTCGAGTGTGCCGATGCGCTGGGCGAGCATGATCGCGCGCGCCGGATCACAGCCGGACTTGGAGGCTTCGCCGGATTCGTTGACTTCGAGCAGCACGCCGACAGTGATGCCGTGCATGGCCGCGCGACGGGCGATCTTTTCGGCCAATTCGATCGAGTCGACCGATTCGATGGTGTTGACGACCGGCAGCACCTTACCGATCTTGTTTGATTGCAATTGACCGATGAGATGGAACGGAATGTGCGTTCCGGCGGGCGATGTGTTCATTTCGTGATGGTCGGAGACGGTTGTGACGGTATGGCGAGGATCCTCAGCGGTTGCGGAGGTATCGTCGCCGGTTCCGCTCACACCGAGCGAGAACCCGCGTTCCGCGCACTGGCGCGTCAGTCCGGCGGCCTTGACTGCCACTTCCTGAGGGCGGTTCTCGCCGATCATGCGCACGCCGGCATCGATCGCGGCCATAATCTCGCCCACGTCGCGCGTCTTCGTGGCGGCCAGCAGCTTCACCGATCCCGCGGCTCGTCCGGCGTCCGACTCCGCCTGAGCCACCGCATCGAGCACGCGATGCACGCCGTCCGCGATCTCCTTCGCGCGCGTGGCGTCGATCACTTCATTGGCGAGATCCTTGTGGTCCATATACGCTGTCATGCCATTACTCCCCTGCTACCGTCCATTCCCATTGCAGCCTAGTCAGTTAGTCTAATCACCATGACGACGCCCGTACCGGCATTTGCCCAACGTTGTCGCCATACCCACGTAAGCACCAGTACCGTGTCAGTGTAAACCGACACGTTCTTGGTCTCGGCTCCTTCAGCCAAGGATGCTGTTCCTCGGGAACAGGCGACTGCCCCGCCGAACCGGCCCCGGCTCCCTCGGCTGGGGGGGAGCCGTCAGCCGCGGGCTGACTGAGGGAACGTCACACCCATTCGTCCCACTCACGCCGCAAACGGATTGTCGGGCACGCGCCGGTCCTGCGCACGGGCCGCGATCTTGCGCCAATCGAATATGCCCAGTAGATCGCGGGCCTCGCACGGCTGCGGCTCATCCAGCAGCCCGAGCAGCCATCCGCAGTAGCCGATCACCTGCCGCGCCGTGACGCCTTGCGAGCGCAGCACGCCCATGTCAAGCGACCGCTGTCGTTTGGACAGACGTTTGCCGGCCGCATTGTCGATCAGCGGCAGATGCGCGAATGCTGGCGCGCACGATCCGTTTGCGGCCCCGTTTCCGCCGCCCCATCCGCCGGCGATCAGCCGTTCGCGGATGTACAGCTGCAGTGCGGTCGAACGCAACAGGTCGCGGCCACGCACGATATCGGTCACGCCCATGTCGAGATCGTCCACGGTGACGGCCAGCTGGTAGGCGAACAGTCCATCCGCCCGTTTCATCACCGTATCTCCAAGATCGTGAGCGAGGTTGAACGTTTGTGATCCGAACACGCGATCGGTGAAGGTCATGTCGCGATCGGGCGAGTACAGCCGTAGCGAATGCTGCCGGCCGGCGTCCAGCCGACGGCGTATCTCAGCCGGATCGTCACGCAACAGCATGCGGCAGGTACCGGGGTATACCACGAATCCGTCACCTTCCTGCGGCGCGGATGCCGCGCGGATATCGGCACGCGAGCAGAAGCACGGATACACCGTGTCCGGTTCGAACATCATGTCTTTGCCGTCACCACGTTCGTCGTCTCGCGACGCCACGGTTTCGGAGCCGGACACCGTATCCTCACACAGATGATCACGCACGCACGGCATCTTCACCATGTCACCCTGACAGTCACCATTCGCACACAATATGCGAATGGCTTCACCATATCTGTCCAAACGATCGGACTGGTATACGGGATCTCCATCCCAACCCAACCCGAGCCAAGCCAGATCGTCCATGATCCACCGGTCGGCGTCCGGCAGCACGCGCGGCCGGTCGATGTCCTCAATGCGCAGGATCATCCGTCCACCGGCGGCCCGCGCGGACAGCCATGCGGCCAGCATCGCGTAGACGTTGCCGATATGCATGCGCCCTGACGGCGTCGGCGCGAACCGTCCCGTCACCGGCCGGGCAGCCAACCGATCAGCCATCTGGCCGTTCACCGATCGCCCGTTCATCAGCCGACCCACAGCTCATGGTCGAGCGGCCATTCGTTGGGCACGCAGCCGTCGAGATGCATGGACTGTTCCTGCATGAGCGGCGCGCGTTGGCCGGTGCCGGCGCAGGTCGTCTCGTTGTCGATATGGCCGAGCCGGTGGCCGACCTCGTGGTTGACGACCATCTCGCGATAGCGCGCAAGCGTGCCGCCGGCGTCGAGCCACGAGTCGACGGAACCGTTCCAACGGTCGAGGTTGACGATGACCTGCTGATCGACGCGACAGCTGTATTCGACGGAGCATGACGGCGAGAAATCGGTCATGTACTTCGCCTGGGACGGGATGATGTCCATGTCGGCGATGTCGCAGTCCGCTTCGGAGGTCTGTTCGAAGGTGACGCCGGCCCTTGGCCAGCCCTTCACGTTGTTGAGGGTGGAGAACACGGTGTTGGCGAACGCCGTGGTGTTGCCGACGTCACCGCGGGTCTTCAGACAGTAGGTGTAGACGTACGGCCCAGCCCCCGTCTCGTCGGCCGAGGTCTGCGCCGTCGATCGTGCCTGATCAAGGATGCGCGTTTTCTCGGTTTCGCTCAACGGTTGTGCAGATTTGTCGGAGGCCAGCGTGCTGGCGATGTCCTCGGCCTTCGAATCGGCGGCCGTCTTCTGGGATGGCGACGACTCGGCACCCGCACCGGACGCATCATCAGTGCCAGCCCTTTCGCCTCCCGATTTTCCCTGTGCAGCCGTCGAATCACTAGAATCACGCCCGGAACCGTTCCCGGACGCGCCGGCCGAACCATCCCCTTCCACGGATCCGACTGTCTTTCCCGAAGCCGCCAGCCGGTAGGATTCCAGCGCGCGGCCGGACGAAGTCACGGATGCAACGACCACAACCAGCAGCACGACCGCCAGCACGGCGGCGCCCACACGGCGCAACACGAATATGCGATCCTTGCCAAACCGCAGACGCGGGAACCGGAGCCGAGGCAATGTCGGTCGTCCCATAATCATCCCTCAACCCTTCCGATGAACATTCACCATTCCAACACCATCATGAATTTCCGTGCACAGTATACGCATCACCCGCATAACACAACGGCTCTCCCCCTGCCGGAGGAGAGCCGCACAATCATGCCGAAACATCAGCGATCACAGACGATCAGCCGCGATCACATCATCGGCACGGCACAGGTCACGCGAAGAACGCGTTGAACAGCCATGCGCCAATGATCGCGCCCACGATCGGGGCGACGACCGGAATCCACGCCTCGTTCCAACGCGAGGTTCCCTTCGACGGGATCGGCAGGATGGCGTGCAGGAGTCGCGGCATGAGGTCGCGGGCCGGGTTCAGGCCAGGGCCGGTCGGGCCGCCCATCGAGGTGACAAGGCCCCACACGATGAAGCCGACGACGATCGCGGCCGCGGCCGGATCCTTCTCGCCCCACGGGTCCATCAGGCAGCACAGCGCGCCGAAGACAAGCACGAGCGTGCCGAACATCTCGTTGACGAAGTAGTTGAGCTTCTTGTTGTCGGCGTCGGTGGTGCAGAAGGTGGCGAGGATCGCCTCGGCGTCCTCAGTCTCCTTGTAGTGCGGGTAGTAGGTCAGGTAGACGATGAACTGGCCGAGCGCCGCGCCGAGCAGCTGCGCGATGATGTACGGCAGCACCTCGTTCCACGGGAACATGCCGTTGATGGCCTGCGCGATGGTCATGGCCGGGTTGATGTGCGCGCCGGAGACGGCGCCGAACATGAGGACCGGGAACATGACGCCGAAGCCGTAGCCCATGGCGATGTTCAGCCAGCCGGCGTGATGGCCCTTGGTGTTTTTGAGCTCGACGTTGGCGACGGAGCCGTTGCCGAAGATCATGAGGATGGCGGTGCCGAAGAACTCGGCCGCCAGCTTGGTGAAGAGGGAGTATTCCACTGCTGCTTCTTTTCTTCTCGTTCCGATTGATGCGACTGCGGCGCGAGCGCGCCAAGCAAACTCCACGATTCTACGCCGAGGGCTAAACCGCGCCCGCCCGACATCCCACCCGGCGAGGCCGCGCATCGGTCGCCATCCCGGGCATACGGCCGTTTCAGAGGCACACACCGGCAGTATGCCCGGGAGGATGAGCGGTCCTTGAGCATGGCGCCCGGGCTTACGGCCGTTTCCGCACCCCGAACAGGCCGTATGCCCGGGAACAGCACCGGATTCCGGCTTCGTCCCGGGCTTACGGCCGGTTTGAGGGGTCAAACAGGCCGTAAGCCCGGAAGACTAGGGACCGGGAGACTAGGGACCGGGAGATACACCTGAGGATATGGCGCACATGCTTGGAGATGCGCGGATACACCTGAGGGTGCGGCGTACATGCCTGGGGCCCGGCGGACACACCGGGATGCGGAGCGCGGAAAACAAAAAGGTCGGAATCTTTCGATTCCGACCTTGTCTGTGCCCCCGCAGGGATTCGAACCCTGGACACGCTGATTAAGAGTCAGCTGCTCTAACCAACTGAGCTACAGGGGCGTTGGCTAGCTGTTGAAGTGTTCCTTGCAACGAGTGATAAATATACTCGGATTCTCGCCGCATGCAACTCTCGGCGTGTCGCGATTGCCCAACCTTGCAAAAACGTTGAAATTCCAATGGTTTTCAACACTCCGCGATCAACACCGAATATCGCCCTCCACAGCCCTCCAACGCGACCGATCCACGAAAATTTCGCCGCGCAATGCCCCGAATAGGGTGAATGCACGGTAAATAAGTCCTGAACCCACCATTACAATATGCACGTCATGTAGCAATAGAAACAGATGGGTTGGGTGCGATGTCGCGATACAAGATTCGACGCAACAAGGAAAAGCGGGATAAGGAGACCGCCGCCGCGGCACTCGCCCGCAAAAAGCGTCGGAAGCTCTCCGTCAGCCCCTCCCCGACCTCCAGTCACGCCGTATCAGCCGATCGCGTCAAGAACATCGCAACTGACGTTGCCATCAGCGGCACCATCGCCGCGACGGCCGAGCATACCCCGGCAGCACAGCGTCAGACAGACGCCCATCCCGTAAACACGACCGAACACACCCCGGCCAGCAGCGCCGCAGCCGACAAGACCGCAACAACCCCCGGCAGCCCAGAGGCAACGCCAGAGACAACCCCTACCGCATCATCCGCATCCCCCACCAAACCCACCCCGTCGGCCCGCCTGCGCAC
>NZ_JAFEJR010000007.1:0-133207 GCF_018555335.1 Bifidobacterium sp. SO1
GAATCCTGTCTGGCGCACACCTCTTGCCACAAGAGGTTAAAGAGTGGTGTTGCGCCAGTAGCCCAGCGGATTAGAGCAGCTGACTACGGATCAGCAGGTCGCAGGTTCGAATCCTGTCTGGCGCACGAGTCGCGAAGTGATTTGCGGCATCATCAAAACCGAATAACGGTATGCGCCAGTAGCCCAGCGGATTAGAGCAGCTGACTACGGATCAGCAGGTCGCAGGTTCGAATCCTGTCTGGCGCACACCTCTTGCCACAAGAGGTTAAAGAGTGGTGTTGCGCCAGTAGCCCAGCGGATTAGAGCAGCTGACTACGGATCAGCAGGTCGCAGGTTCGAATCCTGTCTGGCGCACGCTGAAACCCCTTGCTTCCGAATGGAGGCAAGGGGTTTTTCAATGCCATGTCAGTGGGCCGCGATGACGTTGCGGCGATGACACGCTCTCAGCAGAATAGAACATATGTTCGTCTATAATCGGAGCAATTGATACGGAGCATGCCGAACGGAACCCGTAATGCGAATCCGTTCGGCACGAGGACGGGATGGCGCATGAAGGACGATACGACCGTGAGACAGGGACTATGGGGCACGATTCGGCATATCGCCGCATCTGACCGGCTGTCGGGTCTCATCATGCTTGGATTCGCACTGGCCGGCCTGATTCTTGCGAATCTGCCGGCGACGGCCCATGCGTTCGAAGCGGTGGCGGAAACGCATATCGCCGTGCCACACACCAATCTCGATCTGCCGATCGGGCATTGGGCGCAGGACGGATTGCTGACCATATTCTTCCTGACGGTCGGCCTGGATCTCAAACAGGAACTCACCACCGGTTCGCTTGCCAATCCCAAGGCGGCGGCGGTGCCGATGCTGTGCGCGGTAGGCGGCATGATCGTTCCTCCCATCCTGTTCGTTTCGGTCACCTTCCTGTTCGCCACGTTCGGCCCGGGGGATGCCGGCAGCGTGATCCTGCCGACCACGGGCAGCGTGATCCCGTTTTCCGAGGCGGCACACGGCTGGGCGGTGCCCACAGCCACGGATATCGCCTTCTCGCTGGCAGTCCTTGCTCTGTTCGCCAAGGGGCTGCCCGGTTCGATCCGTGCTTTTCTGATGACGCTGGCCACCGTCGACGATCTGCTGGCGATCATCCTGATCGCCGTATTCTTCTCGTCTGTCAACGAATGGTACTGGTTCATCGGCATCGCCGTGTGCGCGGCCGTCTGGGCCCTGCTGGTACGCATGAGACACGTGCCGTGGATCGCCGTCGCCGTAGTCGGCGTGCTCGCATGGGCGATGATGTTCGAGGCGGGCATCCATCCCACGTTGGCTGGCGTGTTGGTCGGCCTGCTGACTCCCGCTCGCGAACGGTTCGGCGAGACGAGCCCTCGTGCCGAACGATACGCCGGCAAGCTTCAGCCGTTTTCCGCGTTGCTGGCGCTGCCGGTCTTCGCGCTGTTTGCCACCGGCGTGCATTTCGAGGCCTTGACGCCCGGACTGTTGTTGTCCCCCGTGGTCATCGGCATCATCGTGGCGCTTGTCGTGGGCAAGCCGCTGGGCATCATGGCTACGGCGTGGCTGTCCACGCATCTCGGCGGATTGAAAATGGCCGAGGGGCTTCACGTGCGCGACATGTTCCCGGCTGCCTGCGCCTGCGGCATTGGTTTCACGGTGTCGTTCCTCATTGCCTCGCTGGCCTATGAGAACCTCGAGCTGTCCGCAGAAGCGCGTTTCGGCGTGTTGGTGGCCTCGCTGATCGCCGCTGCGATTTCCGGTGTTCTGCTCAGTCGGCAATCGAAACGATACGCGGACGCATGCTCTAACTGATGACCTTGACTGACGGTCGTCTTACATACACGGAAGGAATGGAATCACATGGATATCACAGGCAACGGCGGCAAGGAGCCTCTGGGCATGACCTATCAACGTGGGCCGGCCATCATGCGAGGTGCGATGATTCCCTTGGACAGCAGTACGGCGACGCTGCTGGGCAACGAGGAAAGCGCCGACTGGCGTGACATGGACCCCTGGCGCGTGATGCGTATCCAGTCCGAATTCGTGGAGGGATTCGACGAGCTTGCCGGCATCGGTCCGGCCGTCAGCGTATTCGGTTCCGCCCGGGTATCGCAGGACAGCGACGACTACCGTGCCGCCGAACGTATGGGACGCATGATCGCCGAACGTGGTATGGCGGTCATCACCGGGGGAGGCCCCGGCATCATGGAAGCCGCCAACAAAGGGGCCGCACTTGCCGGAGGCACGTCGGTCGGACTGGGCATCGAGCTGCCCCACGAGCAGGGGCTGAACGAATACGTGAATCTCGGTCTGAGCTTCAGGTACTTCTTCGTGCGCAAGACCATGTTTACCAAATACGCGTCCGGTGTGATCATCTGCCCGGGCGGCTTTGGCACCTTCGATGAGATGTTCGAGGTGCTTACGCTCATACAGACGCACAAAATGACGTCCCTGCCAGTAGCCCTGTACGGAACGGACTACTGGCAGGGACTATTCGACTGGCTGAACGACATCGTAAGGCAACAAGGCATGATATCGGACATCGATCCGAATCTCGTCGTATTGACCGATGACGTCGACGAAGCGGTGGCCGTCGCCACCGGCATCATCAGCGCTTGACCGCGAGCAGCAGGCCGGTACCGGTGGGAGTGAGGGTGGATACGAACCGCTCATCCGCTTCCACGGTCTCAATGAACTCACGCATGGCCACGGCCTTATCGCTGCGATCGGCGGGGTTCAGCACGCCTCCGTTGGATTCGGGCGACTGCATGGCGAGCACGTCGGTGAATACCACCGTGCCATGAGGACGCAGCAGACGCGGAGCCTGTTCGAACGCGGCCGCATAGTTCGCGGGGTCGCCGGCAACGACGATCAGATCGTAATCGTCGCCGTTCAGACGCGGCAGGAACACGCCGGCCGGCGCATTCACCGCGCGCAGTTTGGTCGTCACGTCATCGGCCAGATCGGAGAACAGCGAACGGATCATGACGATGCCCTGCGCGGACGAGTCGACGGCTGTCAACTGGCCGGTACCATCGAGACCGTTGATCACCTGCAGCGTCTCCACGATCGAACCGGTTCCAATCACGATCGCCGAAGACGCGTCGACCAGATGCACCAGCGTGGCCAGCAGTTCGGCCTGCGCGGCGGAACCCTGCGGGAAACCGGCCTCCTGTGCACGCAGCCGGGCCTCGTTCAGCGCAGCCGATTGGCGTGCGAAAGCATGATCCTCGGCGAACTCCCAGGTCTTCGCAAGATTCGTGTACGACGTTCTATCCATAACCACCTACTGTAATCAGAGCATACGCTCGGCAATACTGGTCAGCGTTCCTTGACCTTGGCGACGATCTGCCACATCTCTTCGCCGACGTCGATACCGCGCGGACATTGGCGCGAGCAGGCGCGCACCGACTGGCAGGCCGCCACGCCGTCCGCCGTGTCGATCGCATCGAGACGGGCGGCGGTCGCCGTATCGCGGGAATCGTTGACGAATCTGGACGCCGCGATCAGCGCGGCCGGTCCGATGAACGCGTCGCCGCCGGCGAACACCGGGCAGCTGCCCTCGCACACGCCGCAGGCGATGCAGTTCGTCAGCATCTCGTATTTGGCGAGTTGCTGCGGGTTCTGCAGGTATTCGAACACGTCCACCTTGCCGTCGTGCGTGGTGGCGAGCACGCCGTCGGCCTGCAGATACGGCTTGAGTTTGCGAATCTGATCGAGCATCGGGTCGATGTCCGCGATGAGGTCGCGCTGCACGGGGAAGCCCGGAAGAGGGGAGAGCTCGATGACGCCCAGACCATCCTCGTCGCCGGTCACGTCCGTGACGACATCCGTGGCGGGCTCGTCCGCGTCTCCGGTGCGGCGGAACCCCTCGTCGTCGGCCTGCGAGAGCCGATTCGGCCGTTTCGCCCAATCGCCGACGCTGGCCGTGCACAGTAAGGTCGGTGTGCCGTTGATCGCGACCGCATCCGAACCGCACATGCCATGCCCGCACGAATACCGGAAAGCGAGCGTCGGGTCGATGGTGCGCTTGACGGTCAGCAGGCAATCCAGCACCGTATCCTCGGGGCGGACACGCAACGTGTAGTCCTGCGTCCATTGCTTGCCTCGTGGCCGCCGGTTGCGCGAGGATCCCCCTGCGAACGGTGAACCGCCCTTCTTTGCGAACGGACTGCCGCCACGGGAGCCTCGGTCCCGCTCGGGACGCGGAGCAAACCGGTTGACCCTCAGCGTCACCGTGGTCAGCGCATCGTCGATGCCGCTCATACTTCCAGCCTCCTCAACACACAAGAAACGACATTACATTGTGCCATAAGCCGTGGCCGTCAGTATTCACGTGCCTTGGGCGGATAATCGACGATATGCGCCGGCTGCCACAGGATCCCGCCGTCGCAGGAGGTCATCGAATGGGCGAGGAACCGTTCGTCGTCTCGGCTGGGGAAGTCAAGCCGCTGCAGCGAGCCGCGAGACTCGTGCCGGGCACCGGACGCCGCGAGCATCACCTCGGCCAGAGCAAGAAGGTGGCGGGACTCCCAGATCGCGGTGATCTCCTGATTGAACGCAGCGGTGTCGCTGTGGGCGTGCAGTTCCTGTGAACGTGGCATAAGTTCGTCCCGCAGGCGCTTGAGCGCCGATTCGATCGTGTCGGCGTTGCATCGGACGGCCACGGCCTGTTCCATGACGCGACCGAGATCGGCGAGCAGCCGGTACGGGTTGTCGTCCGCGGCGTCCTCGTTCTTCTCATCCGCTCCGCCGTGTTCGGCGGGGGAAAGCAACGCCGCAAGCTCGGCTGTTCGAACCGTAGATGCGGCGTCGACGCTTGCTGTTCCCTCCTCGTCATTCATGCCGTCACTCATCGGGTCGTCCACGGGATGCTCGGCGATGCGCGCGGCCATCGTCCGGCCCGCGCGGGTACCAAACAGGCATGCATCGAGCAGCGAATTGCCGCCGAGACGGTTCGCGCCATGCACGGAGACGCACGAGCATTCGCCGGCGGCGAACAGTCCGTCGACGATTTCACGGCGTGCGGACTCGCCGTCGCCCGACCAGCGGTAAACTTCGCCGTCCGTGGTGATAGGAATGCCTCCCATCGTGTAGTGCGCGGTCGGTTTGACCGGCACCCAATCATGCACCGGGTCGATGTTCGCGTACTTGCGCACCGTTTCGACGACCTGCGGCAGCACCGCCTCCATATGATCCTTGTCGATGCCGGTCATATCCAGCCACACGCAGTCCTTCGGGCCGTCCGGATCCTTCGGATCGGCCACGCCGCGGCCTGCGTCGATCTCCGCCATGATCGAGCGGCTCACCACATCGCGCGCCGCCAGGTCACGGTGGTCGGGCGCATAACGGGCCATGAACGCCTCGCCATCGGCGTTGCGCAGCACACCGCCTTCGGCTCGCGCCGCCTCGGACAGCAGAATGCCAGTATGTGCGAGCCCGGTCGGATGGAACTGCACGAATTCGCTGTCCTCCAATTGCAGACCAGCAGCCAGGGCAAGCGCCATGCCGTCTCCGGTCAGATCCCACGAGTTCGAAGTCGTGTGGAACAATCGACCCGCGCCTCCTGTAGCCAGCAGCACATTGCGCGCATGCACCGCGTGGATCTTGCCCTCATGGGTGTCGTAGGCGACCACGCCCGCGGCCGAACGGCCGTCCTCGTCCAGCACCAGATCGGTCACATACCATTCCTCGGCGAATTCGACGCCGGCTCCCACGCACTGCTGCCACAGCGAATGCAGGATCTGATGACCCACGCGATCCGCCGCATACGCCGCACGACGCACCGGCTCCTTGCCGAAGTCGCGCGTGTGACCGCCGAAGCGACGCTGCGCTATATGCCCGTCGTCGGTACGAGAGAACGCCACGCCGTCACGTTCCAGGTTGATCACCGTCTGCGGCGCGTATTCGGCGAGCAGCTTTGCCGCATCCTGATCGACCAGCCAGTCGCCGCCCTTGACGGTGTCGTAGTAATGCCAATGCCAGTCGTCGGATTCCGCATTGCCCAGGCTCGCGGCGATGCCGCCTTCGGCCGAACCGGTGTGCGAGCGCAGCGGCTGCAACTTCGAGATCACCAGGATCTTCGGCTCGATGCCGGCCTCGCGCAGGCTGCGGATATGGTCGGAACGCAACGCTCCCAGCGCCGCGGACAGTCCGGCTGCGCCGGCGCCGACGATCACCGCATCATACATGTCTTCGATATGCTTCGGACTCATACCCTTGATTGTCGGGAGACGTCGGGACGAACGCGCGATAATGGGCGTATGACAGGAGCATTCAATCAGCGGGTGTACGACGTGGTGCGGCGCATACCGCGCGGCAAGGTCGCGACATACGGGCAGGTCGCGGCCTTGGCCGGTAACTCGCGCAACGCGAGGTTCGTCGGATTCGCGCTGCATACCAATCCCGAACCGGGAGTGATCCCATGCCATCGGGTGGTGTTCCGCGACGGATCGCTTGCTCCCGGGTTCGCGTTCGGCGGGCCGGGCCGGCAGCGCATGTTGCTTGAATCGGAGGGCGTGCCGCTCATCGCGCCGCAACCCGGTCACGGCAATGCCGGCGATGACGGCTGGCGGGTCGACCTGTCACGGTGCCAATGGCAGGCATGATCCCGCCTCCCGTCGCGTATCGTCCGCATCGTCGCGCCGCGCGTTGACGATGACGACCCCGTGACTGATTGCGATCAGTCCGTCGAGCTCCATCCATCCGAGAGACGTCAGTGTTTCGGGTAAGGACATGCCGTCGGCGCAGGATGCGATGTTCTCGGCGGTGGCGGGCAAACGCCGTTGCCGGCAGCGACGGATGGCGTCGAGAACCGGTCTCCACCGCGTGTCGCCGGAGCTTCCCGGCTGTGTCTCGTACGAATCGGCTTCCTGCCGTTCGGACGGTTCGGACCGTTTGACCTTGTTCGTTCGCGGATCGGATGTCTCAGCCAGTGTCGGTCTATGCGCCGCGTGGCAGATGTCGTCGATCTCGTCGGCGGACATGAGCAACATCGCCTCGTTATCGCGGATAAGGCGATTGCATCCGGCATTATAGGGCATGCCCGCATTGCCGGGGGCCGCATAGACCTCACGACTGAGTTCCGCGGCCCAATGAGCGGTGTTGAGCGCGCCGGACCGCAGTCTGGCCTGCGTCACCACCACCGTCGAGGCCAACGAGGCAATGAGCCTGTTGCGCAGCAGGAAGCGCCTTCCTTCGGGAATCGTGTCCGGGCACAATTCGCTGACCAGCGCACCCGAACCGCCTACGATACGTTTGAACAGTCGGTGGTTGCATTGCGGGCCGACGTGGTTCAGACCTCCGGCGAACACGGCTACGGTACGGCCGATCTCCTGCGCCGACAGACCATAGGATGCGGCGGAATCCACGGTGGACAGCGTCCCCCAGTGCGCCGCGGCATCGGCTCCCATGGCTCCGCCGGACACTACCAGATGCCCTCGTGCGGCCGCTCGCTCGCCGATCGCGCGGGCCAGCATGAGACCATACTCGTCGGCCCCGCGTGATCCGACCACGGCCAATGGCTTCGGGCAACTTGTCAATGCCGCCGGATCGCCGATTCCCCACAGGCACAGCGGGGGAGCCCAGTCCCTGCGAATGGACAGGTCGTCAAGTTGATGAGGCCATAACGGGCTGTCCGGCCCGATGATCCACTGCGTACCGTCAGCGGTGAACCATGCACGAAGGCTGTCGGCGTCCAAGGATGGCAGAAGGTCGAGCCGGGCATGCCAGCGGGCCAACGCGAGACGGAATGCTTCCGACGACCGAGCGTTCGCCTGTCGGCCCCATCGGATCAGGCCTTTGGCGAACGATTCGTCCAATGCCCGGCGTGCGGCGCGGCTGTCCGGGCCCGAACGCCGCGGGCTGCACCGTTCGATCAGCCGCAGGGCCTCGCGGGCGCAGCCCGTTCCCTTGATCGTGGCGAACATGATCGCATCGGCATCGTTGAGGCAGAAGGTGAGCATCGCCCGGGCCAGTGTTTCGTCGTCGAGAGGCATGGCACCGCTTCCGTCCGTATTCGTGACGTTTCCATGTGTGCCGGCGTTCATGTGACCCTCGCGCGCAGCATGATGCCCTGGTTCACCTCTTCGTAGCCCGGGGATATCCGTCCTGACAGATCGGACAGTGTCCAGGCCAGCCGCAGTGCGCGGTCTGCCCCGCGTAGGCTCAGCCGTTTGGATTCGAGCGCACGGTTCACCAGCGCGATCGCCTTTTCGGAAGTGTGGCGGTGCAGCCATTCCCCCGAGGCCTGCGCGTTGCATGACCATCCCAGTTTCGAAAACCGTTCACGGGCAGCGGATCGCGCCTGGATCACCGTACGACGCATGTCGCGGCTCGACTCCTCGCATCGGTCGGAACGTATCTCGATGCGGTCGACCGGCGGCACCTCCACCTGGATGTCGATCCGGTCGAGGATGGGCCCAGACAGGTGCGAGAAGTATTTGATGCGGTCCTTCTCCTTGCAGGTGCAGCGTTCCCCGTTGCCGTAGGCGAATCCGCACGGGCAGGGGTTGGCCGCCATGATCAGCTGAAAGCGCGCCGGATAGTAGGTTGAGCCCTTGGCCCGTGACAGCGACACGTATCCCGATTCGAGCGGCTCGCGCAGCGTCTGCAGCGTGCGGGTCGAGAATTCGGGAGCCTCATCCATGAATAGCACTCCGTGGTGCGACCTGGTGATGGCTCCCGGTCGTGCGAGGCCGCTGCCCCCGCCCACCAGCGATGCCGTTGACGCCGTGTGATGAGGCGCTTCGAACGGCGGCACGTCAGTGATGCCGTAATTCGGCAATGTGCCGCACAGCGAACGTATCGATGCGACCTCCAGCTGTTCGTCCGGGGTCAGCGGGCACATGATGCCCGGCATGCGTGAGGCGAGCATCGTCTTGCCTGAGCCGGGAGGGCCGGTCATCAGCATATGGTGTCCGCCCGCCGCCGCCACCTGCAACGCCCATTTCGTCATTTTCTGTCCGACGACCTCTCCCATATCGCCCAGCGGAGGCTGCGCGAACGTTTCCATATCGCCAGGCTGGGCTGCGGGTGCATCGTCCGGCAGCGTGTAGCGTGCATCACCTCCCATCATCGAAATCAGCTCCCCGACATGACGCACGGGGCGAACATCCAGGCCGTCGATCAGAGCGGCCTCATCCGCATTGGCCTGCGGTATGATCAGTCGGCGGACGCCGCGTTCCCGCGCATGCAGCATGATCGGCAACAGCCCGTGGACCGGCAGCACGGTGCCATCGAGATTCACCTCTCCGAGCACAATGGTGTCGGCTAGGCAGTCATGCGGAATCGCCCCCGATGCGCTCAGCACGCTCGCCGCGATGGCTAAATCATGCGACGACCCACGCTTGGGCATCGACGCGGGGGACATGTTCACCGTCACGCGGGTTTCCGGCCAGCGGAATCCGCTTGCCTGACAGGCCGACCTGACGCGTTCGCGAGCCTCGCTCAGCGACGCGTCAGGGAGCCCGATGATGGAGAAGTAGGGTAGTCCGGGGGAGATGAACGCCTGCGTCTGGATGATGAATGCCTTCAATCCGAACAGGCCGACCGACAATGCGCTTCCTATGGCCATCAGAACGCCTCCCTGATGTGGGTGACGCGCACCGCCTGGCCGATCGGGGCAAGAACCGCGATCACGTCGAACCTTACCGACCTATGCGCCACACGATGCTCGGGTTCCATAAGCCATTGCACGCCGGCGCGGCGCAGGTTTACCTGCTTGCGCCCGGTTACCGCCTCCTGCGGGGAACCGAACCGGACGCCGCGCCGCGTCTTGACTTCGACGAACACGATCGCGCCGTCCGGATCCAAGACGATCAGGTCAAGTTCTCCGTACCGGCAACGCCAGTTACGATCGAGCATGATGCAGTCGTGGGCTTGCAGCCACAAGGCCGCGACCTGTTCTCCCAATGCTCCGAGCTGTTTCGGACCGACCTGCGCGCGTGCCATGCGTTCGGACAGATCGTCCAGCGATGGCCGAACGCATGGCACGCGCAGGCGCGGCATGGAGTCGGCCATCGCCGTCGTTGTTGCTGTTGTTGCGATATCCATGACACCAGTGCAACAGACACGCCGCGTCGCGCACAAGGGGAACGGGGCTATGTGGACGCAACCTCGAGTCTTCGGCGTGTTGTGGATAACTGGCTGTGGATAATTTCGCTGAATATTTCCTGAATGTGGATAACTTGTCCAGACGCGTCACAGGCCCGCGTCGGCCAGAGTGATGTACCCCGGCTCAATCAACGTGGCCTTGAGATTGTAGGCACTCACCGCGAGCAGATCCTCCTCGATCGTGGCGGTGGTCTTGCCATTGACCTTGGAGGACGCCAGTGACGGCAGCGTGCCGGCGTTCGGCGTGGTGCCGTCCGCGAACAGCAGGCACGCCTTCGCGACGCTCCGAGCGAGTGCGTCCCTGTCCTCGAGCGCGGTCATCCACTGCTGTCCGGAGACGATCTGCGGCATGACGTCCACATATGCTCCGTATCCGGTGACGATCGGCCAGCGCGAATTCGTCTCCTCCGCTGACTTGTCCTTGTCCGTATCGCCTTCCGTCGCGCCTGCGTCGCTTTCGGGCGCCTTGATCGGATCCGGCACTTTCTGCCGCTGTAGGTCCTTCTTGCCGGTGATGTTCTCGACGATACCGGAGATCGTGATCGACGGGTTGATGTCAGCCGCCGAACCCGTATAGCCGAGTTCGGACAGCTCCTTGGCGACCCCGGACGCCACGTAGTCGTTCATCGCGATGACGCCGTCGATGCGCGTGTGAGCGTCGCCCGCCGAGTCCATCGTCAGCCGTTCACGCAACACGGCACGGGCATCGTCGTCCTTGACGCAGGCGAACGAGACGTCACGCCAATCGTCGACGGTGGTATCAGCGGTCAGCAACCCGGATGCGCTGATTGCCCGTCCCTGTTTGAAATACGGCCGCAACACCGACCACAGTCCCTTGAATGCCGCCTTCGCGAATACGGCGCTGTCGTCGGTCGGCTCCTGGGTATCGTCTTCGTCCTGGGAAGACGATGGGATCTTCAGCACGCCTCCCACCGTCTTGGAGGATTGCGCGGAACGCGTGGTGTACGGCAGCAGGACCTCGATGGTCTTCGGATTGTCCTTGCTGACCTTGTCCAGGTCAAGTTTGCTGACCAGCTTGAGCGCCTGTATCCGGCCGATCTGTTCCGCGGTGGACATGCGGACGTATATGTCGGGCTGGAATCCCTCGATCGTGGAGGCGAGCATGATCACGTGCATGCCGTTCTCCTGCGCGAGCTTGAGCGCCGAGACGAGACGGGACACCGCTTCGTCATTCGCAGACGTGTCGTCGCCATCGGTCGTATCAGAAGCGGACGATGATGCGACCGACTGGCTGACGTAGTCGCCATACTGCCGCACCGTGTCGTCGGCCCCCGTCACCGGGGCGACGACCAGAGTGGTGTGCGCGGCATCGTCCGACGAATCATCGCCGGAGGCCGAGACCCGGTCGACCACGTAATCTTGGATGTCGCGGCTCTGCCGGTCAAGGCTGTCGGCGGTGGACGTGGAGATGTGCTTCTTCGTCACCCCTCCGGAGATGAGCGCGTCGGTCAACGCGGGGACGAACGCCGTCCATTTGTTCAGCGGTGTGTTCCCGGAGATGGTCACGCCATCCGCCGGAGTGAACACTGCGACTTGGCCCGAGACGGCCGTCATGCCATCGTCCTGCCCGTCTTGATCGTTGCGGTCGTCGGGCGACGAGCAGGACGACACGCCCAGTATCAGGGCGGCGCATGCCGTCAGCGCGATCAGCCGTGATGCCGCCGCGGCGAGCGTGGTGATGCGTGATAAGGCCATGGTGCCTCGCAGGGTCATGATCCGTCCTTTGCCAGTCGCGTTCGGTTCGTGTCTGCGCCAATTCTAGTCGCACGACCATGAAAAAGGCTCTCGGCCGCACGGATGATGCGGCCGGGAGCCTTGAACCCGTAAGCGGAAATAAGTGGAATCAGTCGTGCAGCGCCTTGGCGAGATTCTCGTCAAGCGCGTTCATGAAGCCCTCCGTGTCGAGCCACGGCTGGTCGGGGCCGATGAGCATCGCGAGATCCTTGGTCATCTGTCCGCCTTCCACGGTGCCCACGATCACCTTCTCCAGCGTTTCGGCGAAGTGGCGGACCTCGGGCGTGCCGTCAAGGTCGGCGCGGTGCTTGAGACCGCCGGTCCATGCGAAGATCGAGGCGATCGGGTTCGTCGAGGTCTTCTCGCCCTTGAGCCAGCGACGGTAGTGGCGCGTCACCGTGCCATGCGCGGCCTCAGCCTCCACGGTCTGGCCGTCCGGCGTCATGAGCACCGACGTCATCAGGCCCAGCGAGCCGAAGCCCTGCGCCACGGAGTCGGACTGCACGTCGCCATCGTAGTTCTTGCACGCCCAGATGTATCCGCCATGCCACTTGAGCGAGCTGGCCACCATGTCGTCGATCAGGCGGTGCTCGTAGGTAAGGCCCTCGGCCTCGAACCGGTCCTTGTACTCCGTCTCGTACACCTCGGCGAAGATGTCCTTGAACTGGCCGTCGTACGCCTTGAGGATCGTGTTCTTGGTGGACAGGTACACGGGGTAGTGGCGCATCAGGCCGTAGTTGAAGCAGGCGCGGGCGAAGCCTCGGATCGAATCGTTCACGTTGTACTGCACCTGCGCCACGCCGCCGTCCGGACCATAGTCGTAGACGACGTGCTGGATCGGCTCGGAGCCGTCCTCCGGGGTGAACGTGACAGTCAGCCGGCCCGCGCCCGGCACCTTGAAGTCAGTGGCCTTGTACTGGTCGCCGAACGCATGGCGGGCCACGACGATCGGCTTGGTCCAGCCGGGCACCAGACGCGGCACGTTGCTCATGACGATCGGCTCGCGGAAGATCGTGCCGCCCAGGATGTTGCGGATCGTGCCATTGGGGGACTTCCACATCTTCTTGAGGCCGAATTCCTTGACGCGTGCCTCGTCGGGCGTGATCGTGGCGCACTTAACGCCGACGTGCTCGCGCTGGATCGCATGCGCCGCATCGATGGTGACCTGGTCGTCGGTGGCGTCGCGGTTCTCGATGCCCAGATCGTAGTAGTCGAGGTTCACGTCCAGATAGGGCAGGATCAGGCGGTCCTTGATGTCCTTCCAGATGACGCGCGTCATTTCGTCGCCGTCGAGTTCGACGACGGTGCCTTCGACCTTGATTTTGGCCATGTTCCCTCCTTGGCGGGGATATCGTGCAGATGCGGATACGCTTCCAAGTCATAACGCATGTTTGTAACGGCGCGACGGGGCCTTCCGAAACGTGGGACTGCCCAGCCCGCACCGGCACGCACTGTCACGTGCCGGCATTAGCCTTGAAGCCATGTCTCAGGAAATTGAAATCGGATTGGGCAAGAAGGGCCGTCTGGCCTATTCGCTCGACGACGTCGCCATTGTTCCCTCCCGCCGCACCCGCGATCCCGAGGACGTGTCCACCGGCTGGCAGGTGGACGCCTACGAGTTCGACGTGCCGGTCATCGGTGCCCCGATGGACTCCGTGACCAGCCCGGCCACGGCCATTGCAATGGGCAAGCTCGGCGCGCTCGGCGTGCTCGACCTCGAGGGCCTGTGGACCCGCTACGAGGACCCCGAGCCGCTGCTGGCCGAGATCGCCGATCTGCCGGCAGACAAGGCGACCGCCCGCATCCAGGAGATCTACGCGGAGCCGGTCAAGCCGGAGCTGATCACCGAGCGCCTGCACGAGATCCGCGACGCCGGCGTGACCGTGGCCGGCGCGCTCTCGCCGCAGCGCACCCAGCAGTTCTACTCGACCGTGGTCGATGCGGGTGTCGACCTGTTCGTGATCCGCGGCACCGTCGTGTCCGCCGAACACGTCAGCCGGGACCATGAGCCGCTGAACCTCAAGAAGTTCATCTACGACCTCGACGTTCCGGTCATCGTCGGCGGCGCGGCCAATTACACCGCCGCCCTGCATCTGATGCGCACCGGTGCGGCCGGCGTGCTGGTCGGCTTCGGCGGCGGCGCCGTGGCGGCCACGCGCAAGACCATCGGCGTGCACGCCCCGATGGCGACCGCCATCGCCGACGTGGCCGAGGCCCGCCGCGACTACATGGACGAGTCGGGCGGCCGTTACGTGCAGGTCATCGCCGACGGCGGTATGGGCGACTCCGGCAGCTTCGTCAAGGCCCTCGCGATGGGCGCGGACGCGGTGATGCTCGGCGCTCCTCTGGCCCGTGCGGTCGAGGCCCCGGGCCACGGCAAGCACTGGGGTTCCGAGGCCCGTCACCAGACGTTGCCGCGCGGTTTCCGTACGGACGTCGGCACGGTGGGCACGCTCGAGCAGATCCTGTTCGGGCCGAGCCATCAGGCTGACGGCCAGGTGAACTACATCGGTGCGCTGCGTCGCGCGATGGCCTCCACCGGCTACGTGGATGTCAAGAACTTCCAGCGTTGCAACGTGGTGGTCACGCCGTACGGTCGCTGACGGTGCAAGCCCTCTCCGTCGGATAACCGCGGGGCGACCACCCGCGGTTATCCACATTTGTCCACATGGCGGTGCTCCCGACACTTGACGGGAGCACCGCCATGTGTTGTTCTTGACAGGTGTCTCCAATGAGGCAGGCTCGCCTGCAACGGTTGCGGGTCGGGCAACGACCACGAAAGAACGAGAGGAAGCCCATGCACTACTACCATTCCTGGCAGGGAGACCCGATCCCTCCCGAAGACGGATTCCTGCACATCGAGCTGTCACGCAAACCGGTGCCGTACCATTTCGCCCGCTGTTTCGAAGGCGAAATCGACTCGCGCACCTGCCAGGCACTGGCACTGTCGTCGTGCCGCATCTCATGCATGGTGACCGATGTGGTGCGAGGCCGCATAGCATCGCACAAGCTGCAGCGCACGGTCGCCGGCCCCTGCCTGAGGAAACTGGACACGATGTCGGCCATCCTGACCCGTGAAAGCCGCGAACGCGCTTTTCTTGGTCACCCCATGGGCATTCTTCCGGTCATTCCTCAATCGATCAGGGGAATGCTCATCAGTCCCTCGCGTGTCGAGACGATGGCGCATCTGACGATAGGCCGCACGCATCACTGGGTGAATCTCGTGCTCCAGCAGAACGGATCACGCTGGATGTGCGTGCTTGCCGACGTCGGATAGGCCGGCAGCCGCGGCGGGCCGGTGTGCCACGCACGGGGCGCGAGGCGCTATTATGTTCCGTATGTTGCGTGAATATTCAGTGGATACGATTCGGCCCACGACCGAGAAGGACACCATCTACTCGCTGCTCGCCAACCGCGTCGAGCACGATCCCGATGATCTGATCGCCCAATGGCAGGACGATGAGACCCGTCAATGGCATGACGTGACCGCCGGCGAGATGGGCGCACGCGTACGTCAGATCGCCAAGGGACTCATGGGGCTGGGTGTCAAGCCCGGCAGTATGGTGCTCATCTATTCTGCCACCTGCTATGAATGGGGCGTCGTCGATTTCGCGTGCGCCGCCATCGGCGCGGTCAGCGTGCCGGTCTACGAGACGGACTCAGCCAAGCAGGCGGCGAACATCGTCGAAGACGTGAACCCGGTGATCGCCTTCGCCGGCGACTACGCGCATGCGCAGGTGCTGGATCAGATCCGCGTCGGCCGAGACGGACTCAAATACGTGTTCAACTTCAAGGCCGCCGGCCTCGATGCGGTGGCCGACTTCGGCGAGTCGGTCTCCGACGAGGATCTGGACCGTGCCATCGAACGCGTCAAGGCCGATGACATGGCCACGATCGTGTATACGTCCGGCTCCACCGGCAAGCCGAAGGGCGCGATGCTCTCGCACCGCAACTTCACCCACACCGTGCTCAACGGCTACGAGGTGCTCAACGACATGCTCTACCAGCCGAGCCGTCTGCTGCTGTTCCTGCCGCTGGCGCACTGCTTCGCCCGGTACATTCAGTATGTGGCGATCGGGTCGCATGGCGTGGTCGGATACATTCCGGGGGCCAAGCATCTGCTGTCCGACCTGCGCAGCTTCAAGCCGACCTATCTGCTCGGCGTGCCGCGCGTGTTCGAGAAGGTCTACAACGCCGCCTCGCAGAAGGCCGGCAACGGCATTCAGGGACGCGTATTCGCCAAGGCGGTCTCCCATTTCGTGCAGTGGTCGAAGGACGAGCAGGACACCGGCCGGCATTCGGTCAGGTCCCGGCTCGAGCATGCCTTCTTCATGAAGACCGTGGGCGCATCGATCCGCTCCGCCCTCGGACCGAATCTCAAGTACCTTGCCTGCGGCGGAGCGCCGCTCAACGTCGACCTCGCCCATTTCTTCAACGGCCTCGACGGCATCACGTTCATCCAGGGCTACGGCATGACCGAGACGGCCGCGCCGTGCATGGTCAACTTCCAGGACTCCAACCGCGTCGGGTCGGTCGGACATCCGGGCTGCGCCGAGGTGAAGCTGGCCGACGACGACGAACTGCTCATCCGCGGCGAAAGCGTCTTCCTCGGCTACTACAAGCAGCCGGAGCTCACCAAGGAAGTGCTCGAGCCGGATGGATGGCTGCATACCGGAGACCTCGCGACAATCGACGACGACGGGTTCATCTACATCACCGGCCGCAAGAAGGACATCATCATCACCGCAGGCGGCAAGAACATCAGTCCGGCCCCGATGGAGGACACGATCGGCACCTGTCCGATCGTCTCACACGCCGTCGTGGTCGGCGACGGCAAGCCGTTCGTCTCCGCGCTCATCGAACTCGATCCGGAGATGACCCGGTCCTGGCTCGAATCCCAAGGTCTCGACCCCGACATGCCGCTGGGGGAGGTCGCGCAGTCGGACGCCGTCCGCGCGTTCGTCCAGCAGTACATCGACCAGGCGAACAGCAATGTGTCCCGCGCCGAGTCGGTACGCAAGTTCGTCATTCTCGACGACACCTTCAGCCAGGACAAGGGCACACTGACCGCCAGTATGAAGGTCGTGCGCCCGAAGGTATTGCAGCGTTACGCCGACGTGATCGAAAACGAGATCTACACGTCCAAGTCGCCGGCTCGCCCGCTGCCGAAGACCGTGCAGATCCTCGACCGGACCACCGAGACGGTCAAGCAGGCGTCCGAAAGCGTCAAGCAGGCGTCCGAGAACGTGACGCCGATGGTTCGCCAGGCGTTTGATACCATGCAGGACAGGATCAAGCGTCAGCAGGCCGATCCCGAGACCGAGTCGGACAGCGGCGAGACGAACGAGGCAGACGGCAAGACCGCCGGTACAGACAACGAGGAGTGACAATTGGCCATCCGAGAAATCCGAGTAGTACCCGATCCCGTGCTGCGCACCCCGTGCGACGAGATCACGTCCATCACGCCGGCCGTGCGCCGGCTGGTCGCCGACCTGCTGGAAACCGTCGACGACCCGGGCAGGGCCGGCCTGTCCGCCAACCAGATCGGCGTGAGCCTACGCGCGTTCTCGTACAACATCGAAGGCAAGATCGGCTACATCCTCAACCCGGTGATGGAGGAGAAGCGCGGCGAACAGTACGGGGACGAAGGCTGCCTGTCGGTGCCCGGCCTGTGGTACAAGACGCGGCGCGCCGACTACGCCCGCGTACGCGGCATCGATCTGGACGGCAACGAAGTGGTGCTCGAAGGTAGCGGCCTGATGGGCCGCATGCTTCAGCACGAATGCGACCACCTCGACGGGCACGTCTATCTTGACCGGCTCGAGAAGGAGGAGCGCCGCGAGGCCATGCGCTACATGCGCAGTCACGCGAAGTGAGCGTCCGCATCCTTCCATACCGCATGCAAATGTGCCGCGCCCGTCGCCGACCGATGGGCGCGGCACATTTGTATGCGGCACATAGTATTCTGAAACTTCGTGTGCCATCCGGCAACGGCCGCAGTCGCAGGCGGCCCGAGCCAACCAACTGTTGTCAACCGGCACACGACATATCGCGCCATGTCCGCGACGGCCTGTGTCGGTCGGCTGAGCCCCGCAAGGGCGTATGCTGCACGCAGGCGCGCATGGCCAGGCAATAACCGACAAGAAAGGTAGTGCACTATGGCACAGATCACGATGAGCGAAATGCTCAAGGCCGGCCTCCACTTCGGTCACCAGACCCGTCGTTGGAACCCGAAGATGAAGCAGTTCATCCTCACCCAGCGCAACGGCATCCACATCATCAACCTGTTCAAGTCGCTCGAAATGATCGACAAGGCGTACGACTTCATCAAGACCACGGTCGCCCACAACGGCACCGTGCTGTTCGTCGGCACCAAGAAGCAGGCTCAGGAAGCCGTTTCGGCCCAGGCCACCCGCGTGAACATGCCGTATGTCTCCGAGCGTTGGCTCGGCGGCATGCTGACCAACTTCCAGACCGTGTCCAAGCGCGTGAACCGTCTTAAGGAGCTCGAGGAGATGGACTTCTCCGACGTGCACGGCTCCGGTCTGACCAAGAAGGAACTGCTGCTGCTCGAGCGCGAAAAGGACAAGCTGTCCAAGCAGCTGGGCGGTATCCGCAACATGACCCGCACCCCTTCCGCGATGTTCGTCGTTGACATCAACAAGGAAGCCCTGGCCGTCGAGGAAGCCCACAAGCTGGGCATCCCGGTCGTGGCCCTTGTCGACACCAACGCCGATCCGGAAGCCGTCGAGTACCCGATCCCGGCCAACGATGACGCCATCCGCGGCATCGAGCTGCTGACCAGCCTCATGGCCGACGCCGTGGCCGAGGGTCTGCTGGAGCGTTCCGGCAAGGCCGCCAAGGCCGAGGGCGAGACCGAGCAGCCGATGGCCGCTTGGGAGAAGGAGCTGCTGACCGAGGGCAACGCCCCGCAGGCCGCTCCCGCCGCCGCTGAAGCCGAGGGCGAAGCCCAGGCCTGAGCATCCGTTATGATGGGAGGCGGCAACGTCTCCCATTCATATATGGGAACACATCGAGTCTAGAGGAGACAAACATGGCAGCAATCACTGCAGCTCTGATCAAGCAGGTGCGCGAGGACACCGGCGCCGGCATGATGGACGTCAAGAAGGCCCTGACCGAGGCCGAAGGCGACGTGGCACGCGCCAAGGAGATCATCCGCGCCAAGGGCATCCAGGCCGCCGGCAAGCGTGAAGGCCGCAAGGCCCAGGAAGGCACCATCGCCTCCAAAGTCGTCGAGACCGCGAACGGTGAGACCGGCTACGCCGTCGAGCTGAACTCCGAGACCGACTTCGTGGCCAAGACCCCGAAGTTCGTCGAGTTCGCCGACACCGTGCTCGGCTACGCCGTGGCCGCCGACGCCAACTCCGCCGACGAACTGCTCGAGGCCAAGGCCGAGGACGGCACCGTCAAGGTCGCCATCGAAGAGGCCGCCGCCCTGTTCGGCGAGCATGTCAAGGTCGGCCAGTTCGCCAAGATCTCCGGCGAGCACGTCGAGATCTACGCGCACAAGAAGTCCGTCGAGATGCCGCCGAGCATCGTCGCCATGATCGCCACCGACAAGGCCGGTGCCGCCGTGGCCCACGAGGCCGCTCTGCAGATCTCCGCGATGGGCGCCAAGTGGCTGACCCGTGAGGACGTCCCGGCCGATGTGGTCGAGTCCGAGCGTCGTGTGGCCACCGAGAAGTCCCTGGCCGAAGGCAAGCCGGAGAAGATCGTCCCGAAGATCGTCGAGGGTCGTCTCAACGCCTTCTACAAGGAAGTCGTGCTGCTCGAGCAGCCGTTCGTCAAGGATCCGTCCAAGACCGTCGGCAAGCTGTTCGAGGAAGTCGGCGGCAAGGCCACCGCTTTCGCGCGCATCGAGGTCGGCAAGGGCGAAGAGGACGCCGAGTGATCTAGGCTTCATGCCTCATCACACGGCGGCTCACGCTGAACCGCACTGACAAAGACGGATCATGCCAAGGCGCATGGTCCGTCTTTTTGCATCTTCATCGGTCTATAGTGGTACCCGGAAATCACCATCCGACCTGTGAAACGACATGAGGGAGCCACATGATAGAGACAACGATGGGGAAGGGCGGCATCAAGCCCACCTGCGCACGACGGGGCTGGTGCAAGAACAGGATCGCCGCGCAGGACGCGGCCAAACGCGTGTTGCTGATGCCGGGCACCGGCTACAACTGCGATCGTCCGCTGCTGTACTACGCGGCGACGGCGTTGGTCGAGGACGGTTGGCACGCCGACCGGCTGGACGTGAACGCCGACCTGTCGAAGACTCCTGCGCCCCGTATTTTCGCCATGCTGTCCGCGGCGGTGGACCAGTGGCTGGACGACGTGCGTGCCGACGCCGGCGACGGATCCATGCCGGATGTGTTGGTCGTAGGCAAATCGCTGTCCACCTTCATCTATCCGCACGTTGCGCAACTCGGCGTGCCGATGGCATTGCTGACGCCGGTGTTCTCCCCGGCCGATTTCGATCCCGCCCGTTCCGTGATCCCCGTGCCGGGCGACACGGATTACCACGCCGGGCACGCTCCCGACCCGCTGATCTGCGCAGGCACCGCCGATCCTCTGTACGACAGCGAACGCGCGCATCGTCTGAGCGCGAAGGTCCACGAATACGCCGATGCAAACCATTCGATCGAGATTCCGGGGGACTGGCGCACCTCGATGCGCTATCTTGGCGAGGTGACCGAGAACGTCGTGCGATATGCGCGTTCCGCGACCCTGCGGTGACGACGAAGGACGATCTGCAGACGGGCGCACAAGCCATGAACCGGCGCTGTCGTAGTTTACGGATAGTCTGATAGACGGTAAATTTACGGTCCGTCGGACCATATCGGTTCACGGGCCGGTTGAAGAAAGGCTGTGTATGACTGGAGAAAACAAGCCTCGCAGAGTGCTGCTCAAGCTGTCCGGCGAAGCGTTCGGCGGCGGCAAGGTCGGCATCGACACGCATGTGGTGCGTCGCATCGCCGAGGAGATCGTGCCCGCCGTCCAGCAGGGCGTGCAGGTCGCGATCGTGACGGGCGGCGGCAACTTCTTCCGCGGCGCCGAACTGCAGCAGGCCGGCATCGACCGTTCCCGCGGCGATTACATGGGCATGCTCGGCACCGTGATGAACTGCCTCGCGCTGCAGGACTTCCTCGAGCAGGAAGGCCAGGCCACCCGCGTGCAGACCGCCATCACCATGGGCCAGGTCGCCGAGCCGTACATCCCGCTCAAGGCCATCCGCCATCTTGAAAAGGGCCGCGTCGTCATCTTCGGCGCCGGTGCCGGCATGCCGTACTTCTCCACCGACACCGTCTCCATCCAGCGTTCGCTGGAAATCCACTGCGATGAGGTCCTCATGGGCAAGAACGGCGTCGACGGCGTGTACACCGCCGATCCGCGCAAGCACCCGGATGCGCAGCGGTTCGCCACGCTCGACTACAATCGCGCGCTCGTCGACAACCTCGCCGTCATGGACGCGTCCGCGCTGTCGATGGCCCGCGACAACAAGCAGTGCATCCGCGTGTTCGGGCTCGAGGGCGCCGGCAACGTGACCAAGGCGCTGCTCGGCGACGGTATCGGCACGCTTGTCTCCGATGCCGAATCCACACTCGCCGACTGACGGCACCGGACGCGCCCAGGCGCATTCAACGACGAATACAGCAACCATCAACCAATCCAAAGGAGCAACACATCATGGCTAATCTTGTCGAACAGGCCAAGGACCAGATGAAGAAGACCGTCGAGAACACCAAGGAGAACTTCTCCGGCATCCGCACCGGCCGCGCCAACCCGGCGCTGCTCAACGGCATCACCGTGGAGTCCTACGGCATGACCATGCCGCTCAAGTCCGTCGCCACCATCGGTGTTCCGGAACCGCGCACCCTGTCGGTCTCCCCGTTCGATCCGTCGCAGGCCAACGCCGTCGAGAAGGCGCTGCGCGATTCCGATCTCGGCGCCTCCCCGCGCCGCGACGGCAACGTGATCCGACTGACCATGCCGGAGCTCACCGAGGAACGTCGCAAGGAATACGTCAAGCTCGCCAAGACCAAGTCCGAGGAGGGCAAGGTCGCCGTGCGCAACATCCGCCGCAAGACCAAGGAGTCCATCGACAAGTCCGTCAAGGACGGCGACATGGGCGAGGACGAGGGCGATCGTCTGCTCAAGGAGCTCGACAAGGTCACCAAGCAGGTCACCGATGAGCTCGACGCGCTGCTCGAGACCAAGCAGAAGGAGATCATGGAGGTCTGAACAGGCCCCTGTGCACCGGCTTCCCCATATAGGGGAGCCTTCATGATGTCGGACGACAAACGGGAGATACGTGATGGAGACGCGCGCGCAGCGTGAGCAGGAGGCCGAGGAGGCCATCGACGCGATCAATAAAAAGACCGGCCGTAACATGCCGCAGGCAATTGCGACGGCAGTGATCCTGATCGCCATCATCCTCGCATGCCTGCTGATCAGCATCGATCTGTTCGTGGCCCTGCTGGTCGTGTTCATGATGCTCGCGCTGTGGGAGCTGCGCGTCGATTTCGCGACGGCCGGACTGCACATTCCGGTGATCATGCTGTGGATCTGCTCGACCGTCACGCTGGTGGCGGCATACTACAGCCCGTACCACATCGTCGCCATGGCGATGTGCATCATGGTCTCGGCGGTGCTGGTGGCGTTGTCCGCCAGCGCCAAGGTGAGCATCGGCACCAGGCTGTCCACCGCCGTCGCCAGCAAGCTCGCCAACACCGACGCCGCGGCGCGCCTGGAATCCTCCTTCAACCACGAAGGCGGCGAACAGCATCACAGCCGGCTTAGCCACGTGGCCGTCTCGCTGTTCACGCTGCTGTACATCCCGTTGCTCGGCTCGTGCATCGTGATCCCGCTGACGTTCAACGGGCATCCGGTGGCCCACGCGATCATGCTCGTGTTCCTGCCGGCCCTGAGCGACACCGGCGGCCTGTTCGCCGGCGCATGGTTCGGTAAGCACAAGCTCAGCCCGCGCATCTCGCCGAAGAAGTCCGTGGAGGGACTGATCGGCTCCATGCTGTTCGCCATGGCCGGCGCGTTCGCGATCTTCGCCTGCACGTATGAACCGTCCCGCTGGGCCGACCGCTGGTGGGTGCCGGTCGTCGCCGGTATCATGATCGGCGTCGTCGGCACGTTCGGTGATCTGTGCGCGTCCATGCTCAAACGCGACATCGGCATCAAGGACATGGGCCATCTGCTCAAGGGCCACGGCGGCGTGATGGATCGCATCGACTCCATCGTGCTGTCGGCGCCGTTCACCTGCCTGTTGCTATGGGCCACCGGGCTGTGATTCGTCCCGGAGAGACTGACGAACAACGATGACAATCGAAATGCCATTCCGTGCCACGGGCCGGGATGGCATTCTTCATGATCGGAGCATGACATGAGCGAACACCACGATATGCCGGAGACCGGCATCACGCCCGGCGGCACCAGCGGCGCGTTCCGCGACGTGCTGTCCAAGGATCACGCACGACGGGGCAAGCCGCCGCTGCATTTCGCCGACATGACCGCCGAACAGCGCATCGACAAGGCGAAGGAGCTGGGCCTGCCGAAGTTCCGCGTCAAGCAGCTTGCCAACCACTACTATGGCCATTTCGACGTGAACGCCGAGGAATTCAGCGATTTCCCCGCCGCCAAGCGAACCGAAGCGGCCGAGGCGTTCTTCCCCGAGCTGATCCACGAAGTCACCAGGCAGGTCGCCGACAACGGCATGACCATCAAGACCCTGTGGCGCCTGTTCGACGGATCGCACATCGAATCGGTGCTCATGCGTTATCCGACGCGCACCACGCTGTGCATCTCCTCGCAGGTCGGCTGCGGCATGGGCTGCCCGTTCTGCGCCACCGGCAAACTGGGACTTACCAGGAACATGTCCGCAGGGGAGATCCTCGAACAGGTGCGTGTCGCCGCGCGCATGATGCGCGACGGCGAAGTCGCCGGCGGCCCGGGCCGACTGAGCAACATCGTGTTCATGGGCATGGGCGAGCCGATGGGCAACTACAATTCCGTGCTGTCCGCGGTGCGTCAGATCAGCGCCATGCCGCCCGAGGGATTCGGCATCTCGGCCCGCAACATCACCGTTTCCACCGTCGGCGTCGTCCCCGGCATCAAGAAACTCACCGCCGAGGGCATTCCGGTGCGTCTTGCTGTGTCATTGCACGCGCCAAGTGACGAATTGCGTGACGAGCTCGTGCCGATGAACCGCCGGTTCAACACCACGCAGGTGCTGGATGCCGCGCATGACTATTTCCTTGCCTCCAAACGCCGCGTCAGCATCGAATACGCGCTCATGCGCGGCATCAACGACCAGGCCGAGCATGCCCGTCTGCTGGCGAAGCGGCTCAACCATTACGGCGACGACTGGGCGCACGTCAACCCGATCCCGCTCAACCCGATCGAGGGATCGCGCTGGACGGCGTCGAAGCCCGAGGACGAACAGCGGTTCCTCGACATCCTCCACGCCGCCGGCATCACTGCGACGCTGCGTGACACGCGCGGTCAGGATATCGACGGCGCGTGCGGCCAGCTTGCTGCCAAGACCAAGGCGGCGTTCGAGCGTCGGTCATGAACCGGCAGCTCCGGACGTCGTTCGGTTAATCGTCCAAGGTGATCTTCGGTGCGACGGCGACGCCGTGCCGGCGAAAAACGTCGACGGCGGCCATGTAGCCTGTCGACGGCGTCTGCGGGGCGGCAAGCACCGTGCGCTCGTCCCCACCTGAAGCCTGTGACGAGTGGGTCTGGTCGTCGAACAGCAGTGCGACGACCAAACCGGCCACCGTTTCCTTCGTCGCATCATGCACGGCACCGTTCGATGTCGAGACATGGCCGTTGGCCGAGGACAGTGCCGCCGCCAACGGCGCAAGATCATGTTTGGTCGCCTCGTCGATGTCATCCAGCTGATCGTACAGGGCGAACAGCCATGCGCGGCGACCGGCGATAGGCCCGTCGAGCCGTTCGCGGGTCGCCGCGACCAGCGGCTCGATCGGCACGGCCGGCGTGTGTTCGGGATCGCGATGCTCACGGTTGTCGGCGATGTCTCCCATAAGATGCTGTATGTCGCATTCGTCGATCAGCACGGCGGATTGCGCGTATGCGGTGGCGATCGCATCAGCGTCGACGAATCTGCCGCCTTCGGATTGGAACCGAACGCGTTTCGGCTCGCTGTAGTAGTGCGACATGCCGAACGTGACATACTGCGGCGTGGTGTCCTGTATCTCCCTGACCGCGTCGGCGACCTTGCGCATATCCGCCAGAGGCTGATGCACCGCGATCACGGACAGCACCTGTTTCGCGTCCTTCAGCGTCAGCGGCTGGCCGATCGTCGCCTGACGACCGATCTGATGATTGAATAGATGTTCGATCGTTGCGAAGAGTCCCATTGCTCGCGTTCCTTTCCGCGTGGAGGCAAACGCCATGCCCGCGCATCCTGTCGTCGGCAAAACAGTCTAGTGCCCCGTGCCACGCGATGATCGGACGGGAACGAATGGCGAACGCGGACATGCCTGGCGTGTCGTCGGTTTACTTCGAGTGCTTGAAGTATCTAGAGTACGAATCATGAGCACCACGACCACCACTTGGCACACGATCCGTGAGGCGTCATTGATTTCCGGACTGCCAGAATCCACGTTGCGCTATTACGAGCAGATCGGCATCATCGACCCCATCGCGCGCGATCCAAGCTCCGGGCACCGCGCATATTCCGACGACGATCTCGAAGCGATCTCCATCGTCTCCTGTCTTGCGGCCACGGGCATGCCGATCGATGCGATGCGCGCGTATCTGAGGAACCGTTTCGACGGTCCGGACGGGGCGCGCCGGCAGATGGAACTGCTTGACGCGCAGGCATTGCGGCTGGCGGCCAAGGCGGAGAGTATCCGCATGCAGCAGGCGTACGTCTCGTTCAAGACCCTGTATTGGCGGGCCATCGCCGAGGGACGCGAGCAGGATGCGGAGCAACTGCTTGAGGAGAACCGCGATATCGTGGAGAAGGTCAAGCGGCTGCAAGTCGGCGGCAAAGCCGGACAGTGACCACCATACAATGAACGGATTTCAAGGAGTCGAACATGTTCGAGGGGCTGCGCAACAGCATGAACAAATTCTGGAACAGCGATAAGACGCTGGCCGAAACCGATCCCGAATTCGTGGAACTGTTCTCGAATTTCGCGTATGACGAGGTGATCAACGAGCCGGGAGCGAACCATCCCGATTTGGACGACGCGACGCGGGCGATGGCGATCCTCGCCACGCTGATCGGATGCCAGGGGCTTGATGACTATGAGCTGATGGTGCCGGTGGCTCTGGAATCAGGGGTCAGTCCTGTCGAAATCAAGGAGATCGTGTACCAGTCGGTCGCCTATCTCGGGTTCGGCCGCGTGCTGCCGTTCCTGAAGAAGACCAACGAGGTGTTCGAGTCGAAGAACATCGCCCTGCCGCTCGCACCGCAGTCGACCACCACGCCGGAAACGCGTGTGGATGCCGGGGAGAAAGCGCAGGTCGACATCTTCGGCGAGCACATGCGCGGCTTCGCGCACTCCGGTCCGGAGGAGACGCGGCATATCAACAAATGGCTGGCCGGCAACTGCTTCGGCGACTATTACACGCGCGGCGGACTCGATCATCGCCAGCGCGAGATGATCACGCTGTGCTTCCTGGCAGCGCAGGGCGGCTGCGAACCGCAGCTGGTCGCGCATGCGGGCGCGAACCTCAAGGTCGGCAACGAGAAGGCGTTCCTGATCGCGGTCATCTCGCAGTGCATGCCGTACATCGGCTATCCACGCACGCTCAACGCGATCCGGTGCATCAACGAGGCAGCTGCGAAGGCGGACGAGCAGTAAAACAGCCCGAACATACGAGAACGGGGTTGTGGCGGCCGGAGGGAAATTCTCCCCGGCCGCCACAACCCCGTTCTCATGTCATGACGGCTCGCCTCGCGACGAGATCAGTCGTGCCAGACCTCCTTGGCGATGGACTGCACGAGCGCGATCTTGGCCCACTGCTGCTCCTCGGTGAGCTTATTGCCCTCCTCGGTGGAGGCGAAACCGCACTGGGTGGACAGACACAGACGGTCAAGCGGCACATACTGCGCGGCCTCGGCGATGCGCGCCTTGATGACTTTGGGATCCTCGAGCTCGGGCTTCTTCGACGTGATCAGGCCGAGCACGACCTTCTTGTCGCCCGAGACCTTGGCGAGCGGGGCGAAGTCGCCGGAACGGTCGTCGTCGAACTCGAGGTAGTAGGCGGCGACGTTCTCCTTGCCGAACAACACGTCGGCCACGACCGAATAGCCGCCGGCGGACGCCCACGTCGAATGGTAGTTGCCGCGGCAGTCGTGCGTGGCGACCACCAGATCGGCGGGCAGGTCGGCGATCGCCGCATTGTTCATCGCCGCGTACTGCTCCTGCATGGCGGCGAACTCCTCGGGAGTGTAGTGGGAGTTGAAGTTCGGGTCGCAGAACATGCCCCACGTGCAGTCGTCGAGCTGCACGTTGCGGCAGCCGGCCTCGTACAGGGCCATGATCAGGCCGTGGAACGCGGCCGCGGTGTCGTCGGCCAGCTGGTCGTAGGCGGCCTGGTCGTCGCCGTAGAACTCGTGCACGGATGCGATGTTCTCCGGACGGAACAGCTCGGCGTACAGCTGCGAGGGGGAGGGGATGGTCTGGCGGGCCACGACCGTGTCGTCCTCGAAAGCTTTGAGGAAGCGGAAGTGGTCGACGAATGGGTGCGTGCTGTCGAACGCGATCTTGCCGGATAGGCGGGCGGATTCGGCGCGGGTCACCTCGTCGTGGAACACGTAGCCCTGGTCGATGGAGACCTTCTCAACACCGGCGAAGCCCCACATGCAGTCGAGGTGCCACCAGCCGCGGCGGAACTCGCCGTCGGTGATGGCGTGCAGTCCGGCGGCCTTCTGCTTGGCGACGAGCTCGGTGATGCACTGATCCTCGACGGCCTTGAGCGCGGCGGCGTCGATCCGACCGGCTTCATAGTCGGCGCGGGCGGCCTTGAGCTCGGCCGGACGCAGGTAGCTGCCGACCACGTCGGCGCGGAACGGCGCGTTGTGCGAATATGCCATGATTCCTCACGATCTTGCGCATCGGTTGCGCATTGCGATTGGTTGGTACGTTGCGTAACCTTACCGCAACCCGGCCGACTTGGTACGCCGCGCGTCCCACGCACCGGTCATGTCACGCGTTCGCGTTCGCGTTGCGGTGCGCCTCCGGGCGGAAGACATCGGGTTCCACGTAGATTTCGAACCGGTACCATGGCAGTGCGCCGCGCACCGCGCGTTCGATCTTGTCGACCGTTTCCACGTCGTAGTCGCGGTCGAGCTTCGACGTTTCGACCTTGAGACACAGCAGGATGTCGTCTTCGGACATGTGGATCGTCTGCATGTTGAGCAGCCGGTCCACGCCGGGCGTCGACGTGACCGCGGCGACGATCTCGTCGCGCGTCACCCGGTCGACGGTCTCGCCGAGCAAGAGTGAGCCGGACTTGAACGCGAGCAGCAGCGAACCGGCGATCAATACCAGACCGACCATCAGGCCGCCGATCGCATCCCACAGTTCATCGTCGAGCATGATCGCGAGGCCTATGCCGGCTCCGGCGAACGCGAGACCGATCAGCGCGAGCGTGTCCTCCATGATGACGGAGGCAAGTTCGGCCGACTTGGTGCGCCGCCAGAACCGGAAGATGCCCATGTGCGGCGTGCGCGTGCGCGTCATGCGTTCGTTCGCTTCTTTGACGCTCGAATGCAGGCCGTAGCCTTCGAGACAGGCGCTGACGACGACCACGACGAGCGCGGCCGTCAGTTCGATCTGGTTGGCGTCGCGCAACGCCGGATCGGCGGCGACGGCAATGATCTTCTTGACCGCCTCGGAGGTGGAGAAGAAGCCGCCGACGAAGAACAGCAGCGTGGCGACAACGAACGACGCGAGGTATTTCGCACGGTACAGGCCGAACGGATGGTCACCGTCGGTGCGATGCTTGGAGAAGCGGCCGCCGATCATGAGGACGATCTCGTTCGAGCAGTCGGCGATCGAGTGCACGGATTCGGATAGCATGGCGGATGATCCGGTGAACGCGGCCGCTCACAGTTTGGCGGCCGCGACGCCGATGTTCGCGGCGAGGGCCGCTTTGACGGCGGCTCCTGCATGCTTGGTCTGTTGGTGGATCGCCGCGTCGTCGGCCGCAATCCGGTTATGCGTTTCGCTCATGATTCCCTCTTGCCCATGATGTGCCTTGAAACACCACACATTGTAGGAGCATCGGGGACCTGCGGCGAATGATGAAGGACGGTGCGCGATAACGTGTGCGGCCTCAAGGCGCACCGAGGGAAGGCGTGCTTCAGCACGTCGACCGAGGAGCAACGTGGAGGACGCTCCGTTATCGCACAACCGCTATTCCTCGGCGACAAGCTCCAAATAGCTGTCGTTCCAGAGGTCCTCGTCGCCGTCGGGCATGAGCAGCACGCGTTCCGGGTTGAGCGCCTGCACCGCGCCCTCGTCGTGGGTGACGAGCACGATCGCGCCCTCATACTTGGCGATGGCTTTCAGAATCTCGTCGCGCGAGGCTGGGTCGAGGTTGTTGGTCGGCTCGTCGAGCAGCAGCACGTTCGCGCGGGACGTGACGAGCGTGGCGAGCGCGAGTCGGGTCTTCTCGCCGCCGGAGAGCACGCGGGCGGGCTTCAACGCGTCGTCGCCGGAGAACAGGAACGAGCCGAGGATGGAACGCGCCTGCGTGTCGTTGAGCTCGGGCGCGACGTGCGTGAGGTTTTCAAGCACGGTCGCGTTCAGGTCGAGCGTGTCGTGCTCCTGCGCGAAGTAGCCGATCTTGCAGCCGTGGCCGTATTCGACCGTGCCGGTGTCGGGCTGTTCGATGTGCGCGAGCAGACGCAGCGTGGTGGTCTTGCCGGCGCCGTTGTAGCCGAGGATGACCACGCGCGAGCCCTTATCGACGGCGAGGTTCACGCCGGCGAACACGATGTTGGAACCGTACGCCTTGGAGATGTCCTTCGCCATGATCGGCGTGCGGCCGCAGGGCGCCGGTTCGGGGAAGCGGATGTCGGCGACCTTCTCCTTCTTCTGCGCCTCGGACGTGTTCTCGAGGAGTTTTTCGGCGCGGCGCATCATGTTCTGCGCGGCCACGGCCTTGGTGGCCTTCGCGTGCAGGCGGATGCCCTGCTTCATGAGGCGTTCGGCCTTCTTCTCGGCGACCTCGCGTTCACGGCGGCGGCGCTCCTCGTCCACGGCGCGCTGGTGCAGGTACGCCTTCCAGCCGAGCGAGTACATGTCGATCTGGCCGAGCTGCGCGTCGAGATGCCACACCTTGTTGACGACCTCGTCCAACAATTCGGTCGAGTGGGAGATCACGAGGAAGCCGCCCTCGAACTTCTTCAGAAACCCGCGCAGCCATTCGATCGAATCGGCGTCCAGATGGTTGGTCGGCTCGTCGAGGATCAGTGTGTCCGCGTCGGAGAAGAGAATGCGGGCCAGTTCGATGCGACGGCGCTGGCCACCGGACAGGGTGCCGAGCTCGCGGTTCATCACGTCCTGCGGCAGGCCCAGGCTGTCGGCCATGGCGATCGCCTCGGACTGCGCCGCGTAGCCGCCGGCCTTGTCGAAGTCCTGCATGATCTTGTCGTACCGGTTCATCGCACGCGTCATCACGTCCGGGTCCGGATCGGTCATTTCCTTCTCGCATTTGCGCATGCGGGCGATGATCGTCGCGATGTCGCGCGCGCTCATCATGCGGTCGAGCGCGGTCTGCGTCTGGTCGGCGGCGTGCGTGTCCTGCGGCAGATAGCCGAGCTTGCCGGAGACGCGCACCTTGCCGGCGGACGGCAGCATGTCGCCGGTGATCACGCGCGTCAGCGTGGTCTTGCCGGCGCCGTTGCGACCGACCAGACCGATCTTGTCGCCCTTGGCCACATGGAAGTCGGTGGCGTGCAGCAGCGTGCGCGCGCCGATCTGAATCTCAAGTCCCTGCGCTTCGATGGCCATGCCTGTTCGTCCGTCCTTTTCGCCTGTGTCGTCGTATTGCGTCGCGTATCGTCATATGCCGGCCCGCATGCCGCGTGCCGGTCAAAGTCCAACCGTCCACTATAGCGAAGGGGTGCCGAACATGCGTCGGATCCCGCGCTACGCTGTGGCATGCGCAGGTCCGTATGAGCGGCCGTGGCGTCATTCCAGCGCAGGTAGGTAAGGAGCAGTTATGTCCAAGAAGATCCTCGTCACCGGATTCGACCCGTTCGGCGGCGAATCCGTCAATCCCGCGTTCGAGGCCGTCACACTGCTGCCGGACGAGATCGCCGGCGCGACGGTTGTCACACTCGAGATCCCGACCGCGTTCACGCGCAGTGCACAGGTCGTCGAGGCGGCCATCGAACGCGAACGGCCGGACTGGGTGCTGTGCGTCGGCCAGGCCGGCGGCCGCTCCGCGATCACCGTCGAAAAGGTCGCGATTAACCTCGCCGAGGCGCGCATCCCCGACAACGACGGCGAACAGCCGTTCGACACGCCTCTGCGCGCCGACGGCGACACCGCGTACTTCGCGACCCTGCCGGTCAAGGCGATGGTGAAGAACATCAACGACCACGGCATTCCCGCGTTCATGTCGTACACGGCCGGCACCTACGTGTGCAACGCGATCATGTACCACGTGCTCTACCTGCTCGACCGCAGGTTCCCCGGCGTCAAGGGCGGCTTCATCCACGTGCCGTACGCGGTCGAACAGGGCGTCGGCAAGGCGAACGGCACGCCGGTCATGGAGATCGCCACGATGGCCAGGGCCCTCGGATATGCGATCGAAGCGGCCGTGACCGCGACGACCGACGCGACCGAGATCATGGGCGAGACCCACTGACCGGAGAGCGGCCGAGACGGCCGGTTCGGGGTGACCCTTAGGGGTTGATTCCGGGCGGTCATCCCCAAGGATCAGGGTCGGTTCATCCCGCCGGCCGATAGTGCGAAACCGCTGCGATTCCTACGATTGAGAGGTATCGCAACGGTTTTCTATTGCACGCGGATTCGGCTGCACGCCAACCGCGGTGCGACCGTCGGCAGGGAAAGGGATGAACGATGACACGAACCACGATGGGCCCCGTCGCATCGGGGTGCATGAATGCGAACGGCCACAAGGGCCGGTCAGCGGCAAACGGCAGGGGAGCGGTGCGCAATTTCGCGCAATACCGGCGCGAGCGCATGGCCAAGTCCGTGGCGCGTCTGACCGTCACGATGATCGCCGCCGTGGCGCTCATCGTCGGCGCGCTGTTCGGCCTCGGCCGCATCGCCCACTGGGGGCCGTTCGCCCCGGGTATCCCCGAGGCCAAATATTCCGCGCAGTCATGGAACATGATCGTCGTCAACCGTTGGCATCGCATCCCTGACGACTATCCCGCGCCCGAACTCACGCAGCTTGCCAACGGCCAGCAGGTCGACTCGCGCATCTACCCGGACCTGCAGCGCATGTTCGACGCGATGCGTGCCGACGGGCTCGACCCGGAGGTGACGGCCGGATACCGCACCCACGCGCAGCAACAGCAGATCATGAGCGACAAGGTCTTCCTGTACGAAAACCAGGGCATGAGCGCCAAAGACGCCACTCGTGAGGCAGAACAGCTCGTCGCGATCCCCGGTACCAGCGAACACGAGATCGGACTGGCCGTCGACCTCAATGCGGTTGGCGCAGCGAACGCGGACGCCAACCAGCGCGTGTATAACTGGCTCGCCGCGAACGCGTGGGCATACGGGTTCATCCTGCGCTACCCGGACGGCAAAACCGACGTGACCGGCAACCAATACGAGCCGTGGCACTACCGGTTTGTTGGCGCGGACGTGGCCAAAGCCATTCACGACCGCGGCATCACGCTCGAGGAATACACGCGGTGACCATAACCTGCTCCCACTTCTAGTGGAGCGGGAATGCTAACGAGAGAACCGGATCGTCGCACGGAACGTGGCGGAATCGGGCTGTGACAGGTCGAGCGTCGCGCCCATCGCATCGCATGCGGCGTCCACGATCGACAGTCCCAATCCCACGCCGGGCACGGCGCTGATGCGCGAATGCTCGCCGCGATGGAACGGCTGGATCAGATCATTGAGATCGTCGGGCAACGTCTCGTCGGTGGTGTTCGTCACGACCAACGTCACGTTGCCGACGCCATCGCCGTCTTCGCCCGTCGTAATCGCAACGTCGATCGACCCGCCGTCCACGTTGTGCACGACGGCGTTGCGGACGAGATTGCCCACGGCCAGTTCGAGCAGCGCACGGTCGGCCGTCACATGCACGGACGGCAGGTCGTCGGTGCACATGATGATGCCATGCGTTGCAGCATCGTCCGAGATGTCGTCGACCATGTCGTTCACGCAGCCGGTCAGATCCGTCGCGCGAGCGACATCGGCCGTGCCAACGGCGGCGTTCGCCGCGGCCTGCGGTACCGTCTTGCCGTGCGCGGCATCATGTGCACCATCGTTCGGCATGCCCGATGCCGTCCGCCGTCCGCCGATCGCGCCGTTCTGGATGCGCGACAACGTGAGCAGCGCCTGTACGAGCTGCGCGCCACGCCGGTTCGCGGCGAGCGCGCGTCGCACGGACGGTTCCACGTCGGCGGGGAAGCGGCCTTGGGCGAGCGGCGCGTCGAGGTTCGTTTCGACGGCGGCGATCGGCGTGCGCAGTTCATGCGACGCATTCGACACGAACCGTCGCTCCGCCTCGGACGCGGTTTGAACGCGGTCGAGCAGACCGTTGATCGACGTGACCAGCCGGCCGATCTCGTCTTGGCTATGCGTATCGTCGATCCGTGCGTGCAGATCGTCCGGGTCGAGCGATTCGACCTGCCGGCCGACGTCGGCGACACGGTTCGACAGCTTCGTGCCGACGATCCATGCGACGCCAAGCGCGAGCAGTCCGAACACGACCATCATGACGATGGACGACGCCCGCATGGTGTTCACGAACGAACTGGTGACCGAGTCCACGGTCCGGGCGATGCCGAACGAGTAGTGGTCCGCATCGGATTGGCCGAACACGTCGATGTTCGCCCCGTCGCCGAGCGTGACCGCGCCTTGATCGCAGACATCCGCCGACTTCGTATCCGAGGAGTCGGCATCGGTGCCGCCCGATGAGTTGGACGAGCCAGACGAGTCGAACGAGGAAACGCACATGACGGCCATGTTCTGTTCGGCGGCGACGCGGGCGACGATGACGTTCTGCGTGATGATGACGGCCGCCATCATCAGCATGGCGATGACCGCGATGGACAGCACCATGACGGCCCGGAACGTGCGCGGTCTCAACCGCGCGGAGATCGTTCGCATACGGTTCATCGCAGCCGGTATCCTTCCCCGCGGGTCGAGACGATCGCGTCGCGGTCGGCGAGCTTGCGGCGCAGCAAGTACACGGTGGTCTTGATCACGTCGGCCGGTTCCGCGGCGGTCGGATCGTCCCATACGGCCTCGTAGAGTTCCGGCACGTTCACGTAGCCGCCGTCGGCGCGCATGAGCTCGAGCAATACGCCGTACTCCTTTGGCGTGAGTTTGACGAGCGTACGCCCGTGGTCGCGGAACACCAATCGTCGCGTCGTGTCGAGCGTGATGTCGCCGCGCGTAAACACCGCCGCGGTAGCGGCGGACTTGCCGGAGCGCCGCTGCAGCGCGCGGATGCGGGCGAGGAGTTCCGGATAGGCGAACGGTTTGGTCAGATAGTCGTCGGCGCCGAGGTCGAGGCCGCTGACCCGGTCGCTCACTTCGGCCGCGGCGGTGAGCATGATGACGGCGACGGGGATGCGGTTCGCGGCGATCGTCGCCATCACCGCGTCACCGGAAAGCACCGGCAGATCACGGTCGAGCAGCACTATGTCGATGCTCTGGTCGGCGAGCGCCTGCAACGCTTCGGTGCCGGTCGCGGCGAGGCTCGTCGCGTAGCCTTCGTAGCGCAGCGCGTCGTCCAACGCGGCGGCCAGTTCGCGGTCGTCCTCGACGATCAGGATTCGCATGTCGTGCCTCTTTCGTGCGATGCGTACGGTTCGGGTGCTCCACCCATTATCATCCCCATCCTCCCGTCCTGTCGGTAATGCGAAGGTAAGACCGAACCTCACCGACACGCCACGGACGACACGGTTGGATGGATGACGACACCGATCCCAAGGAGGAACCATGAACCGCAACCGACGCATCCTGACCGTCGCCCTCACATCCACGCTCGCCCTGTCGGCGCTCGCCGGCTGCTCCACGCCGCTCACGGCGAACGGCGGCGACCCGTCGAACACCGCCGCTTCCGGTAACGACGCCGCCGTGTCGACCGATGCAAACGTCAAGAAGTTCATCGCATGCCTCACTGGCAAGGGTATCGAGGCACAGGCCGCGGCCGCACCCGACATGTCCGGTTCCGCGGATGCATCCAAGGCGCCGACGGTGAAGAACGCGGTCGAACTGCGCATGATCGACAAGGCCGGCAACCCGGTTCCGGTCGGCGGCGACTCGAACGGCATGACCGTCGACTCCGACGCCCAGCAACTGTATACGGGCGCGACGTTCACATCCGTCGAGGACGACAAGGTGTGGGTCATGTTCGCGGACGCCACCGCGCTCGCCGGCAGCCCGTATGAATCCAAGCAGCAGGATTACGCGGCGTGCCAGGCGCAGGTGCCGGGTTTCACCCAGCCCGTGCAAGGCGCGGACATGCAGACGCCCGTCTCCGACGCGCAGAAGCAGGCGGCGCTCGACTTCGCCAGGAAGGCGCGCGAGAAAGGGTACGGCTGGGTCGCGGACCCGGACGGCGACAATCCGACGACGATCATGATCCCGAAGACCGTGAGCGAGGAGGAGTTCCGCCGCTTCCTCAAGGACTGCCCGGTGGGCGAGACGGGCGTCTCGTTCGGTTTCGACGGCACGCCCGAGGAGTTCGGCTACGACTACACGCAGGTGATGCGCGACGCGCAGTGAGCGCGTCGGGCGGTGTCGGTCATTTCGAACGAGCGCGGCGAGTCGAGAAATCTTGCACGGGAATGTCCGACAGGAAAGGATGTCTCTGCTCCGGCTGCGCCTCCGTCGACATGACAGACATTGATGAACTCACGTCAAGGAGCAACGAATATGACACGAACGGAAACGCGACGGTTCGGCAGACGACGCAAGGTCGTTGCGGCGATCATGGCGATCGTCGTCATCGCCGGATTAGTCACAACGTGTGCGGTGACGAAACCGTGGAACCTGATCAGCCATCTGACCGCGGGCGAACAGTCCGGCTCGTCGGCGTCGCGGACCGTCGACGTGGCCACGCTGCGCACGGCGTCGGTCACCAAGGGCGTGCTCAACGCCGAAACCAGGCTCGGCGCGACCCTGCAATACGACAAGGCGAACGATTTCGCGGCCGCGACCGGCACGATCACGCAACTGCCGGTCGCCGGCAAACAGATCAACACCGGCGAACAAGTGTACGAGATGGACGGCGTGCCCGTGCCGCTGTTCCACGGCGAGCGCCCGTTCTGGCGCACCCTGCAGACAGATGTCGCGGATGGTCCGGACGTGACCCAGCTCGAGCAGAACCTCGTCAAACTCGGCTTCTTCAGCGGTACGCCAGACACACATTTCGACTGGCTGACCCGCGAGGCGGTCCGCCAATGGCAGCGGTCGCTGGGACTGACCGGCGATGCGGCGGACGGCGTGTTCCAGCCGTCGTCCGTGGCACTCGCCTCGTCCGCGCCGATCCGCATCACGCAGGTCAAGGCGAAACTGGGGGAGTCGAACGTAAGCCCCGCCAGCTACACGAACGTCACCCTGCACGTCGAGGCCACGCTCACCGCCACACAGGCCGCCACGTTCAAGGCCGGCGACAAGGCGCAGGTCGTATTGCCCGACAACACGACTCTCGACACGACGCTCACGGCCGTCGACCAGGGCGGCCAGTCCACCGGTACGGACGGGCAGGTGACCTCGCCGTCGGCGCGCGTCGACTTCCCCGACCAGTCGCAGGTCGCGCAGTTCGGGCCGGTTGCGGTCAGCCTTGTCATTCCGAACACGTCCGCGTCGGCGAATACCGAAACGTTGATCGTGCCGGTGACCGCGATCGTCGCCTCCGCCGGCACCACGTACGCGGTCGACGTGGTGCGCGGCGACGCGCTCGTGCGCGTGCCGGTCGAGATCGGACTGGTCGCCGACGCGCAGGTGCAGCTCACCAAGGCCGACGGCTTGAAGACCGGCGACAAGGTGGTGGTGTCGTGACGGATCCTCTGCTGACGTTGGAAAACGTCACCAAGGCGTTTGCCGGCAAGGACGGGACGATGACGCAGATCCTGCATCCGACGAACCTGACGATCATACGCGGCGAACGCATCGCGATCGTGGGTCCGTCTGGCTCCGGAAAATCAACGCTCCTGTCATTGCTCGGCACGCTCGACATGCCCACGTCCGGCACGTTGCGCTACGACGGCGACGACGTGACCGCGATGGGAGAACGGCACCGCAGCGACCTGCGCGCCGAGCGCATCGGCTTCGTGTTCCAGCAGTTCCATCTGATCGCCAGCGTATCGGCGTTGGAGAACGTGATGGTCGGCCTACAGTACACGACCCTGCCGCGCGCGGAACGTCACGACCGTGCGGCCGTCGCATTGGCGCAGGTCGGATTGGAACATCGCCTGCGCCATAGGCCGTCGCAACTGTCCGGCGGCGAACAGCAGCGCGTCGCCATCGCCCGTGCGCTCGTCAAACGGCCCGACATCATCTTCGCCGACGAGCCGACCGGCGCGCTCGACACCGACACCGGGCACGCGATCCTCGACCTGCTGTTCGACGCGGCCGCAAGCGGCGCGGGCCTCGTCGTCGTCACGCATGACCCGAACGTGGCCGCGCGCTTCCCGCGACGGCTGCACATCCGCGACGGCGTGGTACGTGAGGTGACGGGGAAGCAGGCGGTACGAGAGGAGGACATTCATGCGTAAACCGTTGCGTACACGCATCGCCGATCTCATGCACGCGGCGTGGATCGGCGCGACCGGACGCGTCTCGCGCACCGTGTTCGCCTCGCTCGGTATCGCGCTCGGCGTCGCCGCCTACGTGGCCTTGTCCGGCATCGCGGCCTCCAACCAGGCGGCGCTGCTCGCCCGGCTCGACGCGCTCGGCGCGAACCTGCAGGTCGTCACTCCCGGGCAGGATGCCGCACGCCAGACCATTCCGCTGCCCGACTACGCGCCCGAGACGATCGCCCGCCAGCCGTCCGCCGAACGGGTCGGTGTCTTTTACACGCCGCCCGAGAAGATCCAGATCTTCAAGAACCAGCTCGTGCCGGCATCCAACGGCAACGCGCTCACCCTGAACATCATGGCCCCCGGCGCACTGGACGCGATCGGCGCGACCTACGCGCACGGCCATGGCATAGATCGAAACAACGAGCACCTGCCCGTCGCGGTCCTCGGCTCGGAGGCCGCATGGCGGCTCGGCATCACCGGCATCGGCGACCGCGTGCTCATCGACGACGAATGGTACGGGGTCGTCGGCATCCTTGATCCGTTGCCGCAGGCCGAAGCGTTCAACACGTCCGCCATCATCGGCAAAACGTGGGCGCTCGCGCACTATCCCGACCAGGCGGCGGATATCGCCAAGATCAGTGCGATCTGGGTGCGTACCAAGCCCGGCGACGCCGAAACACTGCGCCGCATGATCGCCCACGCGGCCAATCTCACCGGCGGCAACGTGAGCGTGACCGCATCGGCCGACCTGTCCAAGGCGCGCAACGTCACCAATGACTCGCTGACCACGCTCGGCCTCATGATCGGCGTGATCGCGCTCGCCGTGGGCGGCATGAGCATCGCCAACATGATGATCGTCACCGTCATGGAACGCCGCGGCGAAATCGGCCTGCGTCGGGCGCTGGGCGCCACACCCGGCAACATTCGCATGCAGTTCGTCACCGAGGCGGCCATGCTCTCCGCGCTGGGAGGGTTGGCCGGCATCCTGATCGGCGCATGTGTGGCCTGCGGCGTGGCGGTCGCGGCAGGGCAGCCGCTCGCCTTGGATTGGGGCGGTCTGCCGCTCGCATGGGGTGCGGCCGTGACGGTCGGCATCCTCGCCGGACTCTATCCGGCCTCGCGCGCCGCCCGGCTCACCCCGACCGAAGCGTTGAGAAGCGAGTGAACGGGTTCCCGGGATTGCCGCCCCGAATCCCGGGAACCGACATGGTAGCCTTGTAAGTTGCGGCAAGGAAAGCGAGGCTGGGTTCATGGGCGATGTCAGGCGGGAAATGGAACGGCTGCGACCGGTCTATGAAACCGGCGTGCTCCGCCTGTTGCTGCGCAAGAACTCCATGATGTACGTGGCGCTCCTACGTGCCGCGTTTAACCCGCTGACCGGCGAACTGCCGCGCGAGATCCTCGAGGAACGGTTCGCGCAGAGCCTGTCGCATCTCATCGACGCCGGCGAATACGCTCTGGAGGAGAATCAGGACCTCATCGGCGCGGCGCATCAGATCCTCGTCGATCTCACCCGCGAAGGAGACGGCGACTACGCGTGGCTCGCCAACTCGCTCGACATGGCCTCGCACCGGTTCCTCTACCGGCTCACCGCCCGCGCCCATCGTGCCATCGAGGCGCTAGGCCGATTGCAGGACACCACCAGCTCGTTGTCCGGAGCGCAGGCCAACAGCATCATCATGGAGATCGAACACGCACGCATGCAGCTGACCGCTGACCCGAACGAACGCATCCGCCTGCTCAAGCAGGAGATCACCGCACGCGAACGTGAGATCGAACAGATCCAACAGGGACGGCAACGCGACCGGCTCAGCGATGAACAGGTCGAAGACATCATCGCCGTCATCCACAAAACCCTGCGCGACGTGCCGATCGACCTGCGCGAACTCGTGCTCGCCGAACGCGACAACGGCGACGCGCTGCGCCGGCGCATGCAGGCCGGCGACATGGACGTCAACGACAACCTCACCTCCTACCATGACGCGTTCCGCCGCTCGTTCGACGAATCCGACTCCGGCCGCCGGTTCAACGACGCGTTCCAGGTGATCATCACCGACGAAGGCCGCCAGCAGATCGACGACGCCGTCGCGGCCATCGCCAAAACACCGTACCTGGCCGGCGAATCCAGCGTGCTGCTCGACCAGATCACCGCCGAACTCGAACGCATCTACGACGGGATCGAAGCGGTCCGCCAGCAGATACGCGTCTCCGACGAGGCGATCAGCAGACTCGTGCGCCAGCAGACCGACACCAGATACCGCACCATGCTCGTCACGCTCAACCGCCTGTACACCACGATCAACGCGGCGGCGAAAGCCCATCCGAACGACGACCGTCGCCCATACCGCACGGACGAGGGCGACGCCGCGTTCGCCGGGCTGCCGACCCGACCGGCCCGATCGATGTCCCGCGCGACTGTGCCCAGTCTCGACGAACACGCCACGACGACCAACATCCCCGAACCGGACATCCGTTCCATGATCGTCGGGGGCGGGCCACGCATACGGCATATGATCCGGCTCATCATGCGAGACCCGGTCACCATGACCGGAACGAACGGCGACGAACGCGTCGACATCGCCGCCAGCTTCAACCGGCTGCCCGCCGATGAACGACGCGAAAGCGAGATCGTCGGCTTCCTGTCCGAGCTCGCAACAATCGACGGTGAACGGACGGTCTGGCACTGCACGTCGCTCGACGGCACGCCGCGCGACTGGACGACCAAACGGATCACGGCCGGCATGGACGAACTCAACGAGACGATCAAGGAAGGATGACATGGGCGACGACACCACGACCACCGCATTGTTCGAAGGCGACACCGGCGACATGAGCGCGCCGGCACGCATGGCCGCCATCGCGCTCAAACGCGACCGGTACATCAGCGGGGCCACCTACGACACCGCAATGGACAACCTCGACCAGGTGATCCGTTCGCTCAACAACGACATGCTCGAACTCGTCGTCAACGAACGCTACCGGATCATGTACGCGACCCCCGTCCCCGACGCCGACCAGAACCCCCGGTCGCTCAAAACGCGCGTCAGCCTGCGCCGCGAAGAGGCGGCGCTGCTCGCGTTCCTGCGCATCCGCGTCCTCGAATACGAGAACCTGCACACGCCCGCCGACGAATGGCTCGTCAGCTTCGAGGAGATCCGCGCGGCGCTCGCCACCGGAGCCGGCTACCTGGCCTCGCGCAACGACGAGGAGGGCGTGCTCAAGCTGATCGGCGCGGTCGTCTCGTCCATGACCACGTACGGGTATCTGGAACGTTCGTCCGACGACGAGACGATGCTGCGGATCACCGAACTCGTGCCCGTCGTTCTGGACCGCGATCTTGCGCAGACGTGGCTGGACGGCAGGGACGAAATCGACGATGACGCACACACGGATGATGATCCGGCCGATCCGGTTGACGACGGAACGGACGATGTGACCGGCAAGACCGGCGACAGCGAGGAGGGGCAGTGAGATGACGGACACCATGAGCGAATCCACGATGCCGGACGGCGCACGCGACATCCAGATCGTTCCCGACCGGTGGATGATGGAAAGCCGGCAGCTCGTCAACTGGGGGTCCTACGACGGATACCATGTGTTCCGCCCGTCCACGGACGACAGGCTGCCGGTCACATTGCTCGCCGGCGCCAGCGAATCGGGAAAGTCCACGCTGGTTGACGCGCAGATCTCCCTGTTATATCCGTCCGGTACGCCGTTCAACAAGGCGTCGAATTCCGGACGTTCCGAACGCAGCGACTACACGTATCTGCGCGGCATGATCGGCGTGGGCGACACCGACGACGCGCCGATGTACCTGCGCGGCACCGACGCGGACGGCATGCCGCACAGCGTATGGGGCGCGATCGTGGACACGTACCGCAACGCCACCACCGGGCAGATCCTGTCGTGCGGCAAGTTTCTGTACCTGATGCCGGGCGAGGGACGAGGCGACGTGCGCCGCCAATACATCACCTGGAACCGCGCCATCGACCCGCGGCTCATGGATCAGTTCCGAGACGGCCCGTTCACGCCCACCCAGCTCAAGGCGACCTATGAGGGCTGTTCGATCTTCTCGAACGCGAATGCGTTTCACGCCCGCATCTGGGGCGTCATGGGCCTGACCGAGGAGGCATGCCGGCTGCTGCACAAGATCCAGTCGGCCGATGCGCCGTCACGGTTGGATGACATCTTCAAGCAGGGCGTGCTCGGCGTGCCGGCGGCGATCGGCAAGGCCGAGGACCTGGTGGGAGACTACGAACGGTACGCCGCCAACTTCGACAGCATGGAGGAGAAGGCCCGTCGCATGCAGATGCTGCAAGGCATCCGCCAATCCTATGGGCACTACGACACGGCGCAAGCCAATGTGCACGCGTTCGACACCGTCGATCCGAACGGGGAGGCCGGACGCGCCGCCATCCGCCGCTGGGCCTTGGCCCACATGGCCGAGGAAGTGGCCGCCCAGCTGCCGCTCGACGAACACGAACGCGACCGGCACATCCAGGACGCCGCCGCCGAACGCGCGCACGGCGATGAGATCACCGCACGCATCGACGCGGTCAAGGCGCAGATCCAAGGCGTCGACGGCGGCAGCCTCGCCCGGCTCGAACTCGACCTGACCCAAGCCAGACAGACCCTGAACACCGTGACCGACCGCCATAACAGGATCGCCCGGCAGTTCGCCGCCATCGGCGAAGACATCCCCGGCACCCGCGACGCATGGCAGACACGACAGGAACAGGCCGCACGGTTCTGCGCGGACTATGACCGGCAACGCCAGCAGCTCGATCACGACCAATACGAGGCCGCGGCCGCACGCTCGCAGGCCAATGACGAACTCAACCGCCTCACCCGCGACTACGAACGCCAACGCACCCGACGCACGCGCATCTCCCAGCAAATGGACGAGGAACGCGCCATGCTCTGCCGTGCCACCGGTCTGAACGCCGAAGACCTGCCCTACGTCGCCGAACTTATGGACGTGCGCGAGGACGAAGAGCAGTGGCGCACCGCGATGAACGTCGCCTACGGGCCGATCGCCCGTACGATCCTCGTCGACCAACGCCACGAACAAGGCTTCGCCGCACGCGTGAGCACCATCGACCCGCATCTCATGTCGCGACGCACCTGGCGATTCGTGGACACGGGCCGCGGTTACGAGAATACGGAAGATACAACAGGCCACACCGTCGACGAACCCTGGCTGTCCGGCAAACTGCGTTACCGCGAGGACTCGCCGTTCGCCGGATGGCTGCGCGAACAGACCGCCAGCGAACGCTATGACGCGATGTGCGTCGACGCCATCGACGACACGGACGAGCAGACCCGCCAAGTCCAGCGCGACGGCCAGATCAAATCCGGACTTCACGGCCAGCACGGCATCAAGGACATCCGCCAGGTCATCGGATTCGTCAACCAGACCTATCTCGACGAGCTGCTCCGACAGTCGCAGAACGCAAAAACCGCGTTCGCCGAAGCCGACCGGGCATACGAGTCGATCCGGCAACAGGCTGAACGACTGCGCCGGGAACTCGCGCTCGCGGAAAACCTGAGTGAAACGGACTGGGATAGCGTCGCTGTGCAGGATGTCGAACAGCGCATCGCACGCATCGAACAGGATCTCGACACGATCCGGCACGACCCGAAACTCGCCGAACTCACCGCCACGCGGGAACGGCTGGAACAGGAACTTGACCACAGCAACGACCGACGGTTCAAGGCTCAGAACGCCGCGGACCAGTGCACGCAGGCGGTGAACGCCGCCCGCGAATGGCTTGAACGCAACGGAGCCGGCAACGGGGATGCGACAGACGCCAAGGAGGGGCGTACCGCGTTCGGCGACGATGTGGCGGAACGCCTGGGCGCCGCATACGAACGCCAATTCGCCGGCCAGACCGACCCTGCCACGCGCGCGCATCTGATCATCGGAGCCGGCCGTGCGGCCGCGGCTGACGACATGCGATTCGAAAACACAATGATCGACCAGATCGGCAAGGAGATCGACACCCGTCGCACCATGCTTGCCGCGCAAGCCGACGCAGCCCGCAAGACGCTCGAATCGCAGATGCAGGCGTACCGCGACGTGTATGCGAAGGACGACGACGCGCTGACCGCCACCGTGGCCGATTACCGGTATTACGAGCAGGAATTGGACAGCCTGTCGCATCTGGCGGCCAACGACGCGACCGAAGCCGAATACGCCAACTGCCTGCACAAACTGTACTGGGACGCCCTCACCTTGCAGCGCACGCTCAAATCCGACGAGGCCACCATCAAGGAACAGCTGTCTCGCATCAACTCGATGCTCACAGGCCAGCAGTTCGGCCCCAAAGGCGGTCGCCTGTCGTTGAACGTCACCGTACGCCCTCCCGAACGCGCGTTCGGCACGGCCTTACGACGCATGAGCGAAACGCTCACCTCATGGCAGCAGCAATCCGACACCGACGTGATCGCGTTGCGCAAGACGTTCCGATCCTGCCGACCGTTCGTCGACATGCTGCACGACCAGCTGGCACAGGTCAAGGACTCCGCCGGCATCAAACAGTATGGCGCGCGCGATCTCGACCCACGCTGCCGTTCCTCGTTCTATGCGATCGTGCACCACGAGGACGGGCCGGACGAACGCATCACTTCCACCGGCGGCCGTTCCGGCGGCGCACTGCAGGAACTCACCTCGTTCGTCTACGGCGCGGCGCTCATCTATCTGCTCGGCGAAGGCAGCGTGACCGGCGAGCCATCCTATACAACGCTGTTCCTCGACGAGGCGCTCATCAAGGCGGACGGCCGGTACACCAAGCGTGCGCTCATGGTATTGCCGCGACTCGGCTTCCAAGTGATCGTCTCCGCCCCGGAAAGCAAGACCGGCGAGATCCTCGAGGTGTCGACCAAGGCGTACGTCACCTACAAGGATCCCGACACCGGGCACACCACGCTGCGAGAGGCCAGCCTCGACGCAGACGCCGCCCGGGAGTAACGGATGCGCACGGTCAGGGACATCACGGCGATGATCGGCCAACGACTATCGGCAAGCAGATACGCGGCCGGCGACGCGTGGCCATACACAGTATCCGTGCAGTTGCCGGCGCGGCAAAGCGATCTCGAGGACGCGGCGCTCGCCGTGCATGCCGATGACAACGTGCATGCCAACAATAAGGCGATTCGCGACTGGGCGGCGAACACCGGCTGCGGGACGACCGTACAGCGTCGCCTGATCGGCAATGTGACGGTCGATCTGATCGCGAACGTCACCGTGAACGATGAGACGGTCGCGTTGCGGTCGGTCGATCGTGCGTCGGCGGCCACGTATCGTCGCGCCCGTCGACGCGTCGAACGGATTCGTGAACGGTTCCGGCATGTCGACGAGACGGATCTGCTGTCCGCGGCCAAGATGACGGATACGGAAAACGACGTGGATTTCGATCTGCTGCTGCAGGTCGCCGAATACTGTGCGACGCATGACGTCACCGGTCTGCGTCCGCGCGCGGTGCCGCTTGCCGGGTTCAGCGCAAAATGGTTGGACCGTAAGAAGACAAAACGTCGCAGGGCGGTGGAGCTGCTGTGCGGCAAACGGTCTTTGGAACTGGACGAACGGCCGCGGGAGCTGCGGTTCCGGCATCTTGATCCGGCACGCGTACCGTTGCCGGATGCGGTGGTCGTCCGCCCGTGGAATGACGGTGTCGGGCTGGGCATCCGGTATGTGGTGATCGTGGAGAACAAGGACACATACCAGCTGATGCCGCCGATCCGGGACGGCCTGTGCGTGTTCGGTTCGGGCAAAGCAGCGGTGGATGGTCTGCGATTGCTGCCTTGGCTGTTCGATGAGCGTGCCAAGCACGTTCGCGTGGTGTATTGGGGCGATATGGATGCGGATGGATTCGAGATACTGTCGGGCGTGCGAGAACTGGGAATCGACTGCGAGTCCCTGTTCATGGATCATGCTGCCTATGATCGATATGGCCGATATGGCACGAACCACGATCAGGCCGACAGGCCGCTCAAGCCTCGGCAGCCGAAACCTGCACCCGGATTGCGCAGCGACGAACGGGAACTGTATGAAGCACTATGCACGGGGGACGGAGTGCCGTATCTGCGGCTTGAACAGGAACGCATTCCGATCCTCGATGCGGCGGTCGCCTTGCGAGGCATGGGGATTCCCGTGGTGATGGATTGAGGACGACGGCCGGCCCTTGTACCTGGCCATCCGCACCTTTGCTTGTGCTTATGTCGATGCCGGCGTGTCGTTTTGTCCGCACTGTGGCGGCTATGATGCCCGTGACATTCCGCAAAGTGACAGGTGATCGACGGATGCACGCGTGAGAGGAAAGGACGATACGCATGGATAGCGAACTGTTCGAGAAGACCCCGGTGCCGAAGGCGTATTTCTCGCTGGCGATGCCGGTGGTGCTCGGCATGCTGGTCACGCTCGTGTACAACCTCATCGATACGTATTTCATCGCGCACACCGGCGACACGAGCATGGTCGCCGGCGTGTCCCTGACCGCACCCGTGTTCACGGTGATGATCGCGCTCGGCGACATCTTCGGTCTCGGCGGCAGTTCGGTCATCTCCCGACTGTTCGGCCAACGTCGGTATGCGGACGGCAAACGACTGAGCGTGTTCTGCTTCTACGCCGCCATCGCCACCGGCATCCTCATTCTCGTTCTCGGCCTTACCTTCCGCGGCCCCATGCTCACGCTGCTCGGCGCGACCGCCGACACGTGGCGGCATGCATCCGACTTCTACACGCTCATCATCATCGGCTCGCCGTTCATCATCGTGTCCATGACGCCGGTCAACCTGCTACGCACCGAAGGGCACGCCGTGCAGTCCATGATCGGTTCGATGGCCGGCACCGCCGTCAACATCGTGCTCAACCCGCTGTTCATCCACGTGTTCAGCTGGGGCGCGGCCGGATCGGCCGGCGCGACCGTGATCGCGAACATCTGCACCGACCTGTACTTCGTCTGGTTCCTGCGGCATCGCAGTCCGAACCTGTCGATCGACCCGCGGCTCATCATCGACCAAGCCGCGCGCAGACTGCGCATCGCCGCGCACGAGATCCGCGACATCTTCGCCATCGGCATCCCCGCGGCCATCACCAACCTCACGCAAAGCGTCGGCATCATCATGATCAACCTGTTCCTGCTGCCCTACGGCACCGACGCGGTCGCCGCGATGGGCATCGCCCTCAAGATCATCATGATCGCCGTGCTGATCTTCGCCGGATTCGCGTTCGGCGCACAACCGCTCATCGGCTACAACTACGGAGCACGCAACATGCCGCGCCTACGCGCGATCATACGGTTCTCCTACGCGTTCCTGTGCCTGTTCGCGCTCGCCATGACCATCGTGCTCAGTCTCGCGGACCGCATGCTCATGCGGTTCTTCATCACCAACGAGACGATCGTCACGCTCGGCGCGGGCATGCTGCGCGTCCAATTGCTCAGCCTCGTGTTCGTGGCCGTGGTGATGGTCACGACCTGCACGTTCCAGTCGGCCGGCAAAGCGGTCGGCGCGTTCGTGCTGTCGATCAGCCGTCAGGGCGTGATCCTGGCCGTCACGCTGCTCGCCGGCTCGCGTATCGCCGGATACTCCGGTGTGATCGCCGCACAGGCGCTCGCCGATCTGCTCACCGCGGCACTGGCGGTCGTCCTGTTCGTCGTGATGCTGCCCGAGCTGCGCGACCGGCGCAATGCGTCGACCCAGCAGCCGGCATGATGCCGACGTCACATTCCGATGACATTTCGGCTGGAATAATCGAGTGATATGAGTCATTTCGTTTCCCGTTGGCTGGTATTGACGATCGCGGCGGGCGTCATGGTCGCCCTGTTGCCCGGCATGGAGGCGGTCGGCGAGCCGCCGATCCTCGGCATCGCCGCGTTCTCGCTGTTTCTTGCACTCATCAATGCGTCGATCAAACCGGTCGTGCATCTGCTCGCTCTGCCGATCTCGATCCTGAGCTTCGGCCTGTTCGCGTTGATACTGAATTGGCTGTTCATGGAGCTCGCTTCATGGCTGGCGCTCACCCTGTTCGACGTGGGCGTGATCGTCCACGGCTTCTGGTGGTCGGTGCTCGGTTCGCTCATCATGGCGATCGTCTCCGGCCTCGTCGGCGACGTCATCGGCGAATAGCCGACAAATGCCAAGCAACTGGAGTCATAGGTAATGAACGACAAGTACGAACGGATCGTCCGGTTCTCGGCTGAACATGCGGATCGTGCGCGGATCATCGAGCATGACACGGCGATCGTAGATCTCGCGTCCGCGGCGACCGTGTTCGACGTGACCCGCGCGGCGGCGACATACGTCGTGGGAGCAAAGGAAGGCGTGTTCGCAGTGATCGCGCTGGCGTCCGGACATCTGAAATGGCGCGCGCTCGGCCGCGCGTTGGGACTGCGGCAACTGCACCTCGCGTCGCCCGATCTGGTGAAGGAACGTACCGGCTACGATGTCGGCACGGTCGGGCCGCTGTTTCTCGGCATCCCCGCATACATGGATCGCCGGCTGCTCGCGCACGACATGGTTTATTGCGGCACCGAGGACGCACATCATACGCTCGCCATCAACCCGCAGCTCATCGCCGAACACAACGACATCGCCGGCTGGTTCGACGGCGGCGAGTTCGCGCAGTCCGCATAAACAGACAAACAGGGCAGACAGCAGACAGCCGGACGCCGTGTCGAACCTTGCCGGCTATACGTCGAATATCATTCCATTGCGCGACCTTTATCCGCGCAGCATGCGACAGACGGACGGTAGACTGACGACAATCCGATCGATATGACGGACCGGTCAGATCAGTACGCCGTCGCAGTGATCGATCTCATGCTGGATGATCTGCGCGGTGAACCCGTCGAACGTGGCGGTGATCTCGCGCAACCGGCGCGTGCAATACGTGACGGTGATCCGCCGGTACCGGACGGTCGGACGCATGCCGGTCAGCGACAGGCAGCCTTCCTCAGTCTCGTATTCGCCGAAACGTTCGACGATGCGCGGATTGAACATGACCATGTTCCGTCCGGTCGCCTCGTCCGCGAACACGATGATTCGCTTGGACACGCCGATCATGTTCGCAGCCATGCCCACGCACGAATCCGCGTGCGCGGCGAGCGTGTCCGCCAGATCGACGGCCACGTCCAGATCGGCCTCGGTTGCCGGCTCGGACGGCCGGCTCAGGAATCGTTCGTCGGTCATGATCGGCTGCTGCATGATGATGCCCCTTTCCCGCGGATGCTGTGCATGACAGTACACTGCATGGTATCAGCCGTCACCGCCTATGAAAGACCGTCATGAACGATGAAGCCCTCACGTTGCGCGCACTCCGTCGCGACGATTACCCCGCGATCGCCGACATGCTGCGCCGCATGTGGTACAGCGATCCCGAAACGAGCCCGTCATGTGCCCGTCGGCTCGCCATGATCGACCTGCACCACAGTCTGGACTGTTCGGATGACGCCGTCGTCGCGCAACGCAACGGCACGGTGGCCGGCATCATCACGACGCGCATCGACAAGCGCAAGAATCCATCCGAGACCGGCCAACCATACATGCCACGCACATCGGGCGACGCGGACGGGTCGCGTTCGCAAGCGCCATGTCGCGCGCATAGATCCCGATGGCATCGTCTGCGCGTCATCGGTTCGGCGATGCCGTTGCTGTTGTCCGGCGAAGGAAGACGCGGACTGCATGAGATGTTGTCGCTGTCTCGCATCGACGCGCGACTGATGCACGGGTGGCGCTCGCGGTTCGGCGCGGAGGTGACGTTGCTGCTGGTCGATGATGCCGCGCGCGGGCACGGCGTGGGCCGCGCATTGTTCGATCATGCGATGAGCCGGTTCCGGGAAGCCGGCGTAGATCGGTACTTCCTGTTCACCGATACGAGTTGCAACGTCGGCTTCTACGAGCATCGGGGTCTGGCTCGGCTGCGTGAACGGCAGACGGCCCTGCGCGGCGGAATCATGGAAACGTTCTACCTCTACGAAGGCCGGTCGTAGGCTTCAGTATTCCCCGACCGGCTTCGGACGATACGGACGGCTACTGCGGTCTTGCCGAGACGCGTATCGAAATGTGCTCATGACATGGTGCAGGCGGTTGCGAACCTCTCCTGCACCAGTCCCCGTCGACCTTAGAGTTCGATTTGCTCCCATTGCGCGGGCAGGGGAATGTTTCTTGTCGAAGTAACGCAGGCGAGCAGCAGGCCGAGACCCGCACATGCGACGACGAGCAGCATGACCGCGCGGAAACCAAGCCCGGGCGCTTGCAGCAGCCAGCCGACCAGAGCGGGCGTCAAGGCTCCTGGGACGCCGATCGTGGTTTCGAACACGGTGGACACCCTGCCCTGCATGTGGTCCGGGGTGCGTCCGTAGATGAAGCCGAGTTCGCCGGCGTTCAACGCGGGGAACAGCAGGGATGCGACGCTCATGCACGCGACGATCACCCCATACGAGTCGGTGAACAGCAGCGGGATCATCGCGAGCGTGAACACGGCGAAGGTGAGGATGATGAGTCTGCCGGTCGGGATGTGGTCGACCAGCCAGCCGGCGGCCAGCGAGCCGATCAATGCCGCGACGCCGGTAGCCGTGCCTACCAGACCGATGAGGGCCGCGTCCGTGCCCTGTGCGGCGAGCATGATCTGCACGCCGATGATGCTCCCGTAGCAGGCGACGTTGATGACCGCGCCCTGGACGATGGCGGCGAGGATCGTCCGTCTGGTCAGCGTCCATTGCCATCCTTCGACGAACTGGGTGAGGAACGACGGAGCGGTTGGCTGTTCGTCGCCTTGCTGGTTTGCTGATGACGCATCCTCCGGTTCGGGTTCGGGTGTGGGTGACGTTTTCTTCGGCAGCATCAATGCGGTGAGCGCGGCGATCAGATACAGTACGGTGGCGGCGAGGAACGGGAACCAGCCGGCGATCCGGTACAGCAGTCCGCCGATCGCGCCGCCGGACAGTTCGACGCAGGATTCGCGCGCCTCGCGTATCGCCTGTGCTTTGGCGAAGCGTTCCATTGGCACGATCGACTTGAGCATCGCGTCGTTGGACGGTCCCAGTAGGCCGTTCATCACGGCGAACAGGACGACGAACAACGCGAACATCATCGTGTCCATCATGTCGGCGGCAAGCAGGACGGTCGTCGCAAGGGACAGGCACATGCCGACGAGTCCGAGCAGGATCATCAGCCGTCGGCGGTCGTGTCGGTCGGCGATCGCGCCACCGATCGACATCAATACGAGTCCTATGGCCGATTCGACGGTGACCAGCAGGCCGGAGACGAATGTCGAGCCGGACAGGGCGAGACCGATCAACGGTATGACGAACGTGCGCAGACTGACCGCGAACACGTCGCTCGTGTCGGCGATGAACCAGTTGCGATACGCGGCCAGGCTCCACAGCGAACGAGGGCTGCGTGCGGAATCGGGGGAGGATTGGTTGGATGAATGGGTATCGGTGTTCATGGTGAACTCGTTTCATGACAGCCATGAACGGTACCGGCATGCGACGGCCGACTGAATACGGCAATCACGAATCCGCGCTCATGGATACGTTCGGGAATCAGGCATAACGACATATCGCGCGAGCCTGAATCGACCCGCGGCGATAGGGAAGAGACGGGAGGAAAAACCGTCAACCCGCTTAGTCGTATGCGAAGGATTCCAGAACGACGTACATGCAAGTCTCCTATGACCAATGATGACAATGTTCCGCTCCGAGATCGTCTGACCGATACGCCCCGCAGCGATTGATATGACCATGATAAACCGTGATGAGAGCGGACACGACGTTTCGAGATGTTCATGTCGACGATGGTCGACATCGCGTGGTCCACGTTCCTTCGTCTCGTGGCGTATCGGCGGCAAGATATCCGCCTGCCAGTCAATCGCATGGCAATATCGTCGATGATTGTCGTCGACTGGCCGAATTACTGCCGGCGGAATCTTATGACGCTGCCAATGATGTCCTTGCCGTGCCGCGGCGGCTTGCCGGAGCGTGATGGTGCCGTTCAAAGCCGATATGCGGCGTCAACGGTGATTGGCCGTCGTCTCGAAGAGATGGACTTCACCGATATTCAGTAGTTGATCATTTCGAGTTCCGGTCCCATGTCCTCGGTTTGGGTGCGGCCGGTCTCGTGGAAGCCGATATGCCGGTAGAAGCCCTGCGCGTTGGCGTTGAAGCCGGCGACCCAGAGCACGAGCCGGTCATTGCCGATGGACTGCTTACCCGCTTCGACCAGCATGCGTCCGACGCCCTGTCGATGCCGGTCTGCCAGTACATATAGCGAGGCCAGTTCCGCCGCTTCGGGACGGTAGATCGGCGGGCGCGGCGTGCGCAGCAGTTCCGCGAACCCGATCACATGATCGTCGTCAAGCGCCACCAGCACGGCCTGATCGGGGTCCTTGGCATGGGCCTCGGTGAGTTTCAATGCGAACTGAGGGGTGATGGCATCCACGATCTCCTGCGGAATCTTGCCTTGGTTGAGTTCCCGCCATGTTTGTGACTGCGCCTGCGCCTTCTCCTCGAACCATCGAGGTTCGATCGGAGCGATACGAATCGTCATATCAGACTTCCTTCCCGATGTTCTATGCCATGCTAGAGCCGTTCAGCGACCTTGAAATATTCGAGTACGACGAGGGTGTCGTCGTCGATCGGGAACGTCGGATCGGCGAAATAGGAGCGATATTCAGCGGAGTTCCAGAACTCCTCGTGCGTGCGCCGCCATTGTGCCGCGGTCATATCGTCCTCGCCTTCGGCCAATGCGTGCTGGTCGGTGACATCGGCCAGACGGGTCACCGTGACATCGGTGGTGACCAATACCGCCACGCCTTGTCCGTTGGAATCGACCAGTACGGAACGATCGCCGATGCGAGGCAACGGCTCGCCGCATTCCGTATAGTCGATCAGCAGCGAGGCGGTGGCGGTCTTCATGCCGTCGAGAATCAGCCGGACCAGCCGATCGCGTTCCGGTCCGGGCGTCATGAACTCAGCTTTTGGAAGATCGACGTATTCCGACGGCAACGGCAAGGGTGACATCGTCGGATCGTCACTCATCGCGCATTGTTCCTTCGCTCGTGTCGATGCGCGTGTAGTATTCCCGTTCGTCCTCGTGGTCGATGCGCGCGCCGCAATGTTGCTGCACCACGAGGCTCGCCGGATTGGTTTTGCGCACGCTCAGATACGCTTCCCGGATGCCGAGCTCGCGCGCCTTGACGAGCGTGAGCTTCAGCCCGATAGTCGCGTAGCCTCGGCCACGGTATTCGCGGGCGATGCCGTAGCCGATGTGACCCGGCCCGTCGCGCAGGAAGTCGGTGAGCCGGTGGCGCAGGTTGAAGATGCCCACGTACTCGCCTTCGTCGTTGACGAGGATGTATTTGGTGGCCGGCACCCAGCCGTCCGGCAACCCAATACCCAACGCTTCGTCGCGCAGACCCTGCACGTATGCGGCGAACCGTTCACGGTTCATGCCGGCCGCGGGGTTCTCGAATCCCGTCTCCTCCGCCGGGAACTTCGCGAACAGGTCGAACGCGCGCTCTGGGTCCGCCAGCCATGTCTCGACCAACCGCATAGTCGCCTCCCTCCCTTATTGCGATGTGGATTGCATTACACTCGGTCAACCGGATTGCCGCGTTTTCGTTGTCTGCTGTCGTCTAAAGATGACGGATTCCGCCTCGATTGGCGTGAATCGCCGGCGTGTGGTCATTATGGAATCCGTCCGGCATGGTGCCGGTCCGCGGAGTCCTGTGGTGGTTTGTCATGAATCCGTATCCGAATGGTCACGATGGCCGGTCGCGTCAGAGTCGAACGACGGTCATCGTGCTCGCGTTGGTGATGCTGTGCGGCGTGTTGGGCATCGTGCTGACACCTCCGGGATCGACGCCGGACGTGTGGGCGCACGTGTACCGTGTGGACGCGATGCTCAACGGCGACGTGATCGCCCGCCCGGTACGCGCGACGTCCGACTATCATCCCGACGCGGAACACAACACGGGCGGCTGGGTCGACGATGATGTGATCGCGTTCTCACTGGCCAACGACCGCCATTACGTATCCGGTTTGGTGAACGCCGCGTCCGTCACCGTCCGCGACGGGCGTCGCAGCGAGGTGCCGTTCGACAACACCGCCGTGTACCCGCCGATCGCGTACCTGCCGCAGCTGGCCGCCTTCGCCGTCGGACGCCTGTTGCGATTGGACGCGGCATGGCGGTTCTATCTCGCCGAGGTGTTCCAGTTGGCCGTCTATCTCGCGGCGGTGTGGATCGGCTTGCGTTTGTTGGCCGGGGTCTCGTCTCGTTGGTTTCGACTGTCGGCCGGGGTGCTGGCTATGTGTCTGGCGGTGCCGGATTCGTTCATGTTCTCTCCCGACTCGACGGTGGTCGCCCTATCCCTGCCATTGGCCTGCATGCTGATCCGATGCCTGCAATCCGACCGGCTCGGCGCCGGCGACTGTATACTGCTGGCCGGAACGACCGGGGTGCTGGCGTTGTCGAAGTTCGCGTACTCGCCGTGCCTGCTCATGACGCTGCTGCCGATGATCGCTCACCGTCGTACTCCGGTGCGATCCCGGCTCATCCTCGTCGCCGGATGCGTGCTGCCGGTTATGTTGCTGCTGGCATGGTTGAAGCTGGGAACCGGATTCGCCACGAACCCGTCACGCGTCCCATACGACGAGGTGCTGCAAAGGCAACGGGAACTGGTGACCGCCCCGCACAGGTTCCTGCCGCGGATGTTCTACAGCATCGTCCGTTTGCAGGGATGGTCATGGTGGGAGCCGCCGCTGCTGTTCCTGTTCTGGACGCTTACCGTTGCGGCCCTGACGCTGACCGTCATCGCATGGAGACGAGATCGACGGCGACTGATGTTCTGGCTGATCTCGTGGACGGCGATCATAGGGTGCGTGACGCTGGTGTACGCGGCGATATGGACGCAGTTCACGCTGACCGGACAGGCCGGCGTCGTCGGCATCAACAGCCGATACTTCCTGCCGCTGGTACCATCGTTGATCATGCAATGTGCTGACGCGCTACACGAGATTACAGGGAATCGCACGATAACCGGTCACGGTACCGTGCGATGGGCGTTATCGGCGCATGAAATCCCTCAACTTGTATGTTCCATCAGCGTCTCCTCAAACGTTAGCGCGCGCTTGATCAGTTTTTCGGCTTGGTAGCGGGATCGCCGATCTCGTTCTCGTCCAGCCCGACGGCGGTGAGGAAGCTGTCTTTCAGATCGTTGCCGTCCATTTGCCAGCGGCGGCCGTTGATGGTGACGGTCGGCGTGGAGAAGCCGTTCCTGCCCGGCGCATAGAGTTCCGGGCGAAGGATCGTGTAGCCGTCCGCCGCTTTCAGCCATGCCCGGTACCGGTATTGGCCATTGAACGCCTTGGCTGCCGTATCCTCGTCCACGCCGGCGTCGAGTGCCTGCCGTTTGAGCTGGTCGTCGGTCACGCTATGGTATTCACCAAGTTCGCCGGGCTGGAAGTCCTCGCGGTAGATGTTCATCAGATATCCGAGCAGGTGGTCCGGGTTCGGGTCCTGCTGCGCGATCGTGACGGCCGCGTTGAACGCTCGGGTCGAATACTCGTCGCTGCTTTTGTAGTCCTGGAACGTCATGAAATGCAGGTCGAGATTGATCTGCCCCGCGTCCAGCATGCTCGTGATCGTCGGGTCGAGCGTACGGCTCACCAGCGCGCAGCCCGGGCACAGCGGCTCCAGATACATGCCGACAGTCGGCACGCCATCAACCTTGCTGCCGTACCCGTTCTTGGAGATCAGAATGCCGCCCTGATCGTCCGCGAGCGACGGCTTGGCCTTGACCTTGCGCAGGGCATCGTACGCGGCTTGTTCCGATTGCGGGGCGTTCTCCGTCACCGAGCGATTGGCTGATATGCTGCGATACAGGGCAACGCCGCACACGACCAGCAGAACGGCAATGATCGCGACGGTCAACATTCCGATGATGGTCTGCTGACGATGTTCCGCCTCCAAAACCGTCGTGTCGTTTCGATAACCCTGCCGTTGCGTATTACTGCGTTTCATTCTTCCATGATGATCGGCCGCGAGGAATCGTGCCAATCAGGAAAGTATTCGTCAACCAAAGACGACACAAAGCGCCATATGATCGGCTGCCTGAGAAGGAATTCTTGTTGGGTTTCACAAGCTATTTCGTCGTCTTGCAAGGAGGCCTGCAACAGGCCGAATGCGCATGTCATGTTCTGATACCATGGTGAATTTATCGGTTGGTACCGCTTTCAGGAGGTTTACGATGTTATCTACCGCCTGGGGCGACGAAAGCATCAGAAACAAGGATCTGGATCACTCTTGGTATCTGATGGGCGCATCTCTGATCGAGGGGAATCTGGACTCTATCAGAAGCGAACTCATGCGGTTGAAACCCGCCGGCGCGAAGAAACTGCACTGGCACGACATGACGCCACGATTCAAAAACGAGGTAATCAAATCCTTGGAGGGAATGGAATCGCTTCACATCATCGTGGTCGGCGAACGGATGACGCATATGAAGGACGAACGTGCGCGTCGCAAGTGTCTGGAACGGCTGCTTCCCATCCTTGAGGGCTACGGCATCGAACAGCTGGTCTTGGAAGCAAGAACCGATGCCCTGAATAAGGCGGATAACGCACACAGGATGCAGCTGGAGCGTATGGGCGTAGTCTCGCGAATCAGAATCACCCATATGCGAGGAGATGCCGAACCGCTCCTGTGGCTGCCGGATCAGGCTCTTGGAGCATATGTGGACACCAGACTGGGTTTGCAGGATTTCGATCGGTTTACCGACGCCAAAGTCATCGACGAGCAGGTTGCACTGGTGTAGATACGCGGAGACCGGGTCCCGTGAATCACGGGAGCACCGGTCTCAACTTCCATATCCCCGCAGGGCTGGCTCTATAAATTATCTTATAGCAGCCCGCTGACGTGAATATGTCATGCCAGTTACCGATGACATGCATGTCTGAATGCCGCTGCATAACCCATGATCAGGAAGGCAAGCAACCACAGGAGCAATACCAACGTCCCGGTAAGTGGACGGTTCACTGCAGTTGCCTCGCGTATCGCCGCCGGATAGAACAGCCTGTTCGCGGCAGGTATCAGATACATGATGAACGGTTTGAGCAGTATGGGTACGAACAGGTAAATGGATAAGCCAAGCAGCACGTTCCCAACGAACATGGACAGCGACAGCACTGCGATGCCGTTCATGACCGCTAACAGCAGGCATCGGGACGAAAGATGGCCGAAGACATCGCCGTCTCCGTAGACGATGACGTTGCCGATGGTGTCCAACATGGCCAGAAACAGTCCGGCAATGAGAATGATTGCGATCTTCTCTGTTATCAAGGCATAGGCCATGCAACGGTGGGAACCGACGATAAGCGTTGCCATCACCGTTTCTCCTGAACCAATCTCGATGTGCGACAGAACAATGGCGATGATCACCGTCGCCTGCGACGCAAGCGTCATGCTGCTTCCGGCGTTCAGCGGGTTGTTCCCGGACACATCCATGCTGACCGGCATGAGCGCGACCGTGTATACGACAATCACCCAGCACACGGCTGCCAGACATGCGATCCACAGGGAGCGTGACGTCATATCTTTGTAGAGCAGGGCCTTGATCATACGAGACCGCCTCCTACGCCTGTAACCGCCGAAGAAGCCGCCCACGAATGGTCGCCGCAGCGCAGAACGTCACTGTTAGCCAGCAGGCCATGACGATTGCGGAAACGTTCACCGGAAGATCGCCCGCTTCATCGACTCGTCCGAACGCGAAGCTCTTGCCTCCGATCATCGGCAGCAGCACGTCCGCGTGGATCGCCTTCAGCACGCCGGACAGCGAGACCATGAGCAGCAGGAAGATCACGACCAAGGCCGGCACGTCGCGTTTCGTGGCCACGGCCGCGATGTATCCGACCAGTCCCATGACCACGGCGAACACCATGACACGCAACGGCGTCGTGACGACGGTCGTGGTGAGGAACATGGGCCGCAAGGCAGGATTCAATGTCGCGGCGAGTATCGCCGCGTTCAGTGCGGATGACAGCAGTGAGACGCCAGCGCAGTAAATCACGGTCGCGAGCACGTCCCCGATCGCGAACGGCCAAGGCCGGTTGACCAGCAGTCGCAGTTGTCGTTCGTCTCCTGTGCGGAATCCTGCCGCGACGTTCAACGCCATGATGATCGGAATAAGGATGATCGAGGTCTGGTAGGGCGAGGCAAGTACGGCGTCGGACACGATATGCGCCGGATCCGGGTCCAGGGAATCAGCCGATCGTATGGCGCCATCCGCGGCAATGGACACCGTCGAGGAGATCGTCTGCACGTCCAGTACCGCGAACAGCGCGGTGAGCGCCAGCACAGCGAACACCGACCAATAGAACTGCCGGTTCGCGCAGTACCGCACCAGCGAGCAGGACACATACCGGGATGATGAAACATTCGTTCCCATGACGCTCACTCCTTCACCACATTGAAGTACGCCTGTTCCAGGCTGCCATAACCGTCGAGGAGCGTGTCGATGTCATCGTCGAGCACCTTCCGCCCGTTCGACAGGCCCACGACGCGGTCGGTCACCAGTTCCAGTTCGGCCATGTAATGGCTGGAGACCAGGACGGTCCTGTGATCCGAGACGTAGTCCTTGATGAAGTCGCGCACCCATTTGATGCCTTCCGGGTCGAGACCGTTCAACGGCTCGTCCAGAATGAGATACGGGGCATCGGTCAGTATCGCGGTCGCGATGCCCAGCCGTTGCTTCATGCCGAGTGAATAGGTCTTATACATGCGGTTGCGTGCCTCGTACAGGTCCACAAGACGCAGGCATTCATCGCAACGGGAGAACGGGATGCCGGCGGCCAGCGCGATCCAATGAAGATGATTGAGCCCCGTCCGTGATGGATACGGCATCAGCCCGTCAATGAACGAACCGACGACCATGAGCGGATCGGGGCCAAGTTTGTTGTATCGTTTGCCGTCGAACGAGGCTGTACCGCTACTGGCCGGTTCCAATCCGAGCAGGATGTGCAGCAGCGTCGATTTGCCGGCGCCGTTCGGCCCGATCAACGCCGTAACCTTGCCTTGCTCAACTTGGAATGACACGTCATCCAACACACGCTTGTCGTCATAGGTCTTGGAAAGCCTCGAAATCTCGATCATCGCAATCTTCCCTCTTAAAACACCATGGACTTTTGGGACAGTCTCATCTGTGTACTGCTGCGTTTCACTCCTCCATGATGATCGTCAACGCAGGATCGTGCCAATCGGGGAAGTATTCGTCAACCAAAGACGACAAGGGCGTCGGCGGTCATCCACCGACGTGGGCGAGGGGATTCTTCATAGGGATGCAGAACCTCGGTTGATGTTTTGGTGCATGTGGAGGCCGAATGATGGTGCCGCGTTGACGGATTCATCGATGAACAGGTTGACCCTGACAGAGGTACGTGGAGGCCGGGTCCCATGAATGACAGGGGGCGTCGGTCGACCTCGTATCCTCACCGGGCGGGCTTGCGGCACATCATTCTCGAGTGGCCCGATGACTTGGGAGCGACGGAGGTGGTGCGCTCTATGCTTGTGCAAACGGAATCCGGCAATCCGACCACATGCACGCCTCCGGGTGCAAGAAATTCGGGGAAAGAGGCCGATCATCCCGAATTTCTTGCGGTGAGCGTCAGTCAGTGTAAGAAATTCGGGACGACTGGGCTGATTTCCCGAAATCCTTGCGCTGCGGATTGCTCAGTGCAGGAAATTCGGGAGTATGGAGTTGATTTCCCGAATTTCTTGCGCCGGACACGGAAAGGAATGGATGAGCGCCTTCATCGGAAGTCGTCATGCAACGGACGACCGTCGTTTCGTAACGGTTTCATCATCTTCGATGATGCCGGCAGAGCCGCATGCAGGATCCACGTGCCGTCTTCGGCGGACGTGCTGATCGAACCGCCGAGAGTGGCGAACCAGGTGCGATGCAATGCCAGTCCCTTGCCGGAGTGGGGTTTGTCCGGCAACAGCGATCGTGTGGCGATGTCGTTGACCTGATCGACAGACAGGCCATCACGGTTGCGGCGCACGACCACACGGTATTCGCCGGACGGGTCGCCATGCACGGCGATGTTGGTGTACAGCTCGCGCAGCAGGTCGATCACGGCGGACTCGCGTTCGTGGGTAACGTCAGCCGTATCCGTCGGCTTGTCCGTGGTCGGATTGTCGATCAGCGTTGAATCGCCGGCGAAACCAAGCCGGGACAGGTATCGGTCGCCGTGGTCCAGTACGTCATGGATACGCTCGGGGAACGTGACGCACGACGAAGAAGCCGCAGTCGAGTTTCCGATTTCGATATCGTCGTCTCCGGAATGTCCGGTGTTGCCGTCGTCGGTGCCATCTCTCCGATATGCGTCACCGTCGCCGTGATCATCCCCGATGCGATCGTGATGTGATCCGGTATCAGTGTCCTCACCGTCCCCGTCGAGCATGTCGATGACCGTGCGCACCTCGCCGAGCGTGTCGATCGTGCGCCGGTACAGATCATCGAACAACGCCGTATGTTGCTCGTCGTTCGTCGAACGTGACCGTTCGTAGTCCAATCGCATGGCCATGTACGCGAGCTCGCTCGTCACCGCGTCGTGGATGCGGCTCGCAGCCCGCGCGTCGCGGCGCATGGCTTCCACCTGTTCACGCTCTCGCTCATAGCGCAGCCGGTCCTGTTCCGCCTGTATGGCCACGGCCCTCCACGACATCGCACGGCCGAATGCATACGCGACGAAGAACGACACCAGTAGTATCACGTAGTCGCCGAACGGGATGCCGGCGCGCGCCGAGACCATCCAACGCACCGCGGCGATCAACGGCGGCAACAGCCGCCACCATCGCGACCGACCGTACCGTCCGGCAGCCGCCAGCGCGACCCACATGCCGTAGAACAGGCTCGCCCCGCTCATATCCGGCAGGAACGCGCACCCCACATACGTGACTGCGACCGCCACGCTCATCGGCAACGGAAAGAACGGCAACACCAGCAGGCACAGGATATGGATGACCGTGAGCACCGTGGTCGCCACGAGCTGCGCGGGATACTCGAACATCTCCAACACCGTCAGACCGGCGGACAGCAACACGACGCACCACATGACCGGCCCTACGCCAGCGGCACGAACACGCTCACCCGCGCGGCGAACTAATCCTGCAACATCAGCCATTCGGCCACCGCCTGCGTCCGATTCCGCGCGCCCAGTTTCCTCGCCGCGCGCATCACATACGTCTTCACCGACGACTCGCCAACGCCAAGCAGCTCGCCGATCTCGCGCGAACTCCGGCCCTGCGCGCACAAGCGCATGACCTCACGCTCACGCTCCGTCAACGACGCGACGGCCGTGGCCGCAGTCGCCGAGCGTGTAGCGGAATCGCTATCAGCGCCGGTATCATCATGTTTCGCGAGCAGCGCATGCGACTGCGCGGCCGTCAGATCGGACACATACCGGGTGCGCGGCATACGACCGTTGACCAGCGTGACCGCCGCATCGCAGACATCCTTCACCCGCGCCTTGTCCATCACGCACTGCGCGCCCGCGGCCAGCGCGTCGGCCGCGTAATGCTCCAGCGAGAACGACGTAACGCCGATCAACGCGACATCGGCCGTCGCCGCACGCACCTGCCGGCACACCTCGACGCCGCTCAACCCCTCCAACGACATATCCACCAGCAGCACATCCGGACGCGAATCGGCCGACAGGCAGCGGGCGACCGCATCCCGGCCACGCCGGCACGCCCACGTCACGTCGACCTCGGGAAGATCGCGATGAACCAGCAACGTCAGCATCGTCAACGTCAACTGGTCGTTGTCCACCATCCCAAGACGGAACCGTCTCCTGTCGTACATACGCCACCATCCCATAACAAATCCGGTCAACGGACATCATATCGACGGCTCATCGTTGGTCTTCTCCCATGATCGCGGTGCGCATGGCGCCCGACAATTCGTATCGTACCGGTCGTTGCCCGGTGGCGATGATGGTTTTGTCTCCGACAAGGGCATCCAGCGCATGATTGGTTCTGTTCCGCCCCAATCCCATCGATTCTCGCAGCCGCGGTCTGGTTACGCTGTGGGGGGGGCGATCCCGAAGAGTTCTTCTTGGATGAGTGCGGCTACGATGTTCGTGGCATCGTCGTTCCAGTCCCGTTCCGAACGCAGTCGGTCGAGTGCCGCGAACGACCGCAGCAGTATGGATCGTTTGATGGACAAATCGTCGATGATGCGCCGTTGCGCTTCGGTGACGAATTCCATCATCCGATATGAGAACAGGCTGGCGTCGAGACGGTTCAACGGGTGCTGCGCGTCCTCGAACGCCTTGTAATACCGGTTCTTGCCGTCGGAGATGACCGGGCTGAGACTGATGGAGGTCGGCACGCTCAGATGCTGTCGAAGCTGGAGGGCGAACAGGAACCGGCCGGTACGACCGTTGCCATCGTAGAACGGGTGGATGTACTCGAACGCGAAATGGCACATGGCGGCGCGGATCAATGGCGGCACGTCCCGGTTGCGGGTGAGCGCGAGCCATTGCGTGAGCGCGACCTTGATCTCGGATTCCGGTGTGACGCCGGTGTGGACGCGCCGCCCGGTCGTGGGCTCGTCGATGTACACGGGGCCGTTGCGGAACAGGTCGCCGTCCGGTCTGTCGTTGTCGTCGAGTTCCCCGGCGACGACCTTGTCGTAGATGCCACGGATGTCCCCGAGCGTTTCCGGCAGCGCGTAGCGCGCGGGGTCGTCGTCGCTGAGCGCGAGGAACAGGCGGGCGAACTCGCTGAACCGCGCATGCCCTCCATGTTCCGTGGCGGCCTCCAACGCGAGGCTGATCTCCTGCCTGGTGGATCGCACGCCCTCGATGCCGTTGGTGCTTTGCATCTCCTCGCCGATGAGATCGTACAGGTACGCGCGTCTGGCGATCGGCGGCAGCGCGTCCCATAATGCCGCGACCCGCGTCTCCCGCTCCCGGATATCGTCCGTGATGGTGGCGAGTTCGCGGAAGTTGACGACGAACAGTTCATGCCCGCGCAGGGTGATGCCGGAGCGGAACGTGCTCCACCCGTCAAGACGCCGCAAATATTCTTCGTCGGCGATTTCCTCCGGCCTCTTCGTTGACCGGCTCATATGCGCGGTCTGTCTGATGCTTTTTAGCCTGTTCCCATATGCGCCGCTTTCCAGTCAGTCGACCATTGCAAGGGTCGCAACAATGATGCTATAGGTCGTTTTTGGCAATATCGACCTATAGACAGTCTATATCGTGGTGGCTATCGGTTGGTATTGGTCATGGCGACGCATATTCACGGGGAAGGATCGGATGTTTACGATTCCCCACGGCGTTTCGACGAACGATTTGGGTTAGCGCTGAATCGTCTGCCGCGAACCTACCGGATGGTTCCGCGCCCCGTCTGCCATTCGCCGGCGGTGATGATGCGGAGGGTCTCGTCATGGTATTCGTCGATGAGCGGGAAATGGTTGTGCTTCGATTCGCCGGCGACCTGCATGCCGCATTTCTTCATCACGCGGCCGGACTGCGTGTTGTCCGTGTAGTGCGCACCCCACACGGCGTCGACGTGCAGCGTGTCGAACGCGTAGCCGAGCACGGCGCGCAACGCCTCGGGCATGTATCCCTTGCCCCAGAACGGGCGGCCGATCCAGTAGCCGAGTTCCAGCGCGTTGCCGCCGACGTGCCGGGCGTAGCGTTCGTCAATCGTGCAGTCCGGCCCGTTATCGATGTGGCGGAGCGGCTTCAATTCGACGCAGCCGACGGGTTCGTCAACGTCGGCATCGATGTCTTCCGCCGCGGCGTCCCGAATGGTGATGGCCCAGTTGTGCTCGGTCGGGGAGAACACGTCACGGATGACGCGCATGCTTTCTTCGATGTCCTGATGCGGTGGCCAGCCGCACGGCAGACCGATCCGCGGGTCCGAAGCGTACCTGAACAGGGATGCGGCCTCGGAACGGTCTTCGATCTTCCATGGGCGAAGCAGCAGACGCGCGGTTTCGATAATGTCGCTCATCGTACCTCCCAACTATTTGGCATGCGAATTCCAGACCAACGTTACAACAGCGCACTCGGATATGGGGGAGACCCGTCCCCGGCCGGCGGACCAAGCACAGCGAGAACCGCGCGCATCGTCCTTACGGATGATGCGCGCGTTCATCCCCGCGCCCGATGGATGGCTCCTGCGAACCGGAAGATCATGGAGCCATAACATTCGTCGCGAGGTTGCGGCGGGGAAGGGGAGCAGCATGAACAGGCTGTTGAAGGTCGCCGTCTGTGTGTTGATGGTGGTGTTGGTCTCATTGGCCGGGTTGATGTCGGTGTTCGTGTTGGGTGACGGGTATTTCACGGCGATACGCGAGTATCCGAAACAGGGTCGCCTGTTGTCGTTGTCCGATGTGCCGCATGACCGGTCCGACCGGACCCTGAACGTGCTGCTGGATGCGGTCGGCGCTGACGGTGGTGTGGTCGTGCGTTCGGATTTGCTGACGTCGCCGGTGGATGGTTCCGCGGGCGGGTACCGGTTGGGCGTGTACGGTGACGTGACGGCGCATGCCTCGACGATGCGACTGCGGTATCTCGGCGCATCGATATTGGATGAGCATAATCTCTCCCGGCTGATGACGGCGACGAATGAGAACGCGACGTTGGGATTGGACCAGGTGCGTCCGGACATGATCGCCGACCTGCCCGGCACGCGTACGGGTGTACGTCTGGTGGTGATGCAGCTGAATGCGTTGGTGCGTCAGTCCGGCACCGTCAACGGCGACTATCGCATCGTCGGATTGGACGACGGTCAGTTCCGGGATCTGGTGTCCCGCGTGAGCGAGGCGAGCGGCATCGCCGGCGACCAGTTGACGTCGGCTTCGTCAGGTTCGTCGTTCACGGACAGTTTCATGACGCTGGTCACGCTGGCGTTGATCGCCGTGGCGTCGCTGGCGTTGATACTGATCGTGGTGTTGGGCACGTTCCAGGAGTTCTCTCGCCTGGGCGTGTACATGCTGCTCGGATGGTCGCGACTGGGGTACGGGGCCGTATTGTACCGTCCGTTCCTGCTGTTCCTGCCGGTGATAATCCCGATCCCCGTCCTCATCATCGGCTGGGGGTTGAGCGGATTCCCGTTCACGCCGCAACTGGCGTTGGCCATGCTGGCGCCGAGCCTAGCCACGGCCGCGATCGTGCTGCTGGCGTTGGGTTGCGGCGTACTGGCGTTGCTGTCGGTGCGGCCGGTGGCGGCGATCCGCAACCGTGTATCGAAACGGGCGATGCTGGTCGTGATCGCGATCGTGTACGTGCTCGCGTCGGCCGGACTGGTCGCCGGCGCGCACGCGGTGGACGCGCCGATGGCCGGCGTCCGCAACCTGACGCAGGTGAGCGCGCAATGGAGCCGATACCGGTCGATGCGCATCCTGTACAAGGACTCGCGCGGCACGAACCACACGTCGACGTCCGGCCTGTCCGACGACCATGCGAAGGAGATCTACGACTGGTACACGTCGATCGAACGGGAAGACGGCGTATACCTCGCCAACACCCGATACTACGGCCGCAGCCTCGTCGCATCCTGGCGGCACCTCTACCAACAGGTTCCCGAACAGGCGTTCTGGTACTTCACCATGTCCCCGAACTACCTCGCCGCGCAAGGATTCACCGTCGACCCGAACGTGGCGGCGCGGGCCGAAGCGGGCGAACGCGTCTACCTGATCCCCGACACCATGCCGCAGAATGAACAGGAACGCATGCGCGGCTACCTGACCGAAACCAGCATGAAATACAAGGACTGGGAAAGCCCCATCCACACCACTTTCATGAACACGGGCGCCGTCGGCTTCGTCACCTACCATCCGTCCACGCCGCTGTTCACGTGGAGCGACGACCCCGACCAGCCTTCGGACGTCACCGACCCGGTGATCCTGTTGGCCACCGGCGCGAACATGACGCCGTTCGAGACGGAAAGCCTCGGCGCGGTCGGTCTGACGAACAGCTACATCAAACTCGACGCGGCCGCCGCCCAACGGTACACGGCACCGGGCTACCTCGCCAAGTACCATCTCGAAGACAACAATCCGGTCTTCCGCACGACCGCCGACTTCATCGCCGGCATGCGCAAAAGCCTCACCGAATTCATGCAGCTTTTCGGCGGCCTCGCCATTACCGCCATGATCTTCCAACTCATCGGCGTCGCCACCCTATGCCGCATCTACGCCATGACCTACCGGGAGACCATCGCCGTCAAACGACTACTCGGCTACCCACTGCGACGCATCTTCGCGCCGGCCTTCACGCTCATCATCACCGTATCGGCCATCGTGTTGCTCGCAGCGCTGCTGCTGGGGTCGCAGGCGGGCGTCATCGCGGCCGCCGTGACCATGCTGTTCCAGCTGGTCCTCATGACGGTCCAGTCGCGGACGCTCGCCACGAGCCAGCTGCAGACCATGATCAAAACGGAATGAACCGCCGCATTCGCGGACCGGCATTCCGGCGTCGTTTCAACCATCACTCAACCACACTCAGCCGTTTTCAACCAGCGCTTATACAAGGAGCATCCCATGTCCACGAGCATCATCGTCAACGATCTGTGCAAGACCTACGGCAGCCGCACCATCCTGCAGCACCTGTCCTTCACCGTGCCGACCGGCGGCAGTCTGGCCATCATCGGCCCGTCCGGCTCGGGCAAATCGACATTGCTCAACATCATCGGACTGTTGGATTCGCCCACCGGCGGCACGGTCACACTCGACGGGCAAAAACTGCCGGACATCAACAGCGGCAAGGCGACCATGCTGCGCCGCACGACTATCAACTACCTGTTCCAATCGTATGCGCTCATCAACGATCTGAGCGCCCTCGGCAACGTCATGCTCGGCATGGCGTTCATGCCCGGCGGCAAGCAGGTCAAGCAGCGCAAGGCCAAAGCCATGCTCACGCGACTCGGCCTCGGCAACGTCATCGACGACAAGGTCGCGACCCTGTCCGGCGGCGAACAGCAGCGCGTCGCCCTCGCCCGGTGCATCCTCAAACCCGGCGACGTGCTCCTCGCCGACGAGCCGACCGGGGCGCTCGACCACACGCTCGCCCAGCACGTCTTCGACGAGATGCTCGCCCTGCAGCACGAATACGGCAAGACGCTGATCGTCGTGACCCACGACACCGGCATCGCGCAGCAATGCGACCGGGTACTGGAACTGCGCCACGCGGCATGACAAGGAGATCGTGATGCGAGGTAGGACCATTCAGCTTGCGGTGCTGGTGGCGGTGCTGGTCGCCGTTATTGGTTCGTTCGTGATGCTCAGCGGGTTGGATGCCGTGGCGCCGTTGGGTGTGCAGGGCACGGTGCAGGTGTCGGGGTCGACGCCGTCCGCGCCCAGTTCGTCGACCATCGTGGGGATCGAACGGACGGCCGGCGACACGGGCGCCGACATCGTCAAGCTGGTGGAGGATATCAAAGACCCGGGCGGGGCCCGCACGCTGTATGTGGCCGTCGGGAACCGGTCGGGAGAACCGGCCCGTTGGCTGGCCGACGGGTATCCGGGGTTCACGCGTTCGATGAACACGACGGTGCTGCCTTTCGGCCGGCTCTCGGGGCAGGACCCGCGCGGCAGCTACTACGTGTACGGCGATCCGGCCTCGACCCGGGCGTTCGCCGAGCGGTTCCGCACGGACGGATACGACGTGGATGTCAAGACCGACTACACGGCTTCGTACGCGCAGTGGCTGAGCAATCAGCCGCTGGGGGTGAGTTTTGCGGTGACGGTTCTGCTGTGCGCGATGCTGGCGGGCATGTTCGCGTTGATGAACGTCAAAGGGTATGCCGTGCAGCGCCTGCAGGGCAACTCCGACTGGAGCGTCATCGCGCGTGACGTCCGCGCCAACATCCGCCAGGCCCTGGCCTCGACTCTGGCTGTGCTGCTGGGGTTCATGGGATTCCTGGCCATGTACAACCATGCGTCGCATATGGGCGCGGCGTTGGCGTTGGCGGCCGGTGTGTTCGCCGTGTTCCTCATGGTGATCGTCGTGGCGTATCTCGTCGGGTTTGCGGTGGCGTCCCGTTCGTCGATGCTGGCCGCGCTCAAGGGACGTCTGCCGGCGCGTTTGGCGTCCGGGCTGGTCTACTGCGTGCGCGTGCCCGCCGTGATCCTGGCCGTCTGGGCGGCCGTCTACGCGGGGATGGCCGCAGGCCAGGCCTTGGACCAGGCCGAAGCCCAACAGGCATGGGCCACGGCGGGCCGTGCCAGCGCCATCAGACTCAACCCCCGGCTCTCCTCGGATGAGCAGGACCGGTATTCGGCCGCGACGGGCCAATGGCTGATCTCGCAGGAGCGACAAGGCCGTATGATCCTCGCCGAGGAGGGATACACGCTGGAACAGCTTTCCGCCTTTGCGAACCAGACGGGCTCGTCCGCGGACGGTACGGCTTCCCTGTCCGGGGACGTGCTGATGGTGAATTCGAACTATCTGCACGCGCAGACGGTGCAAGACGCCTCGGGCCGACGGATCACACGAGTGCCGGACCATGGGGTGCTGGTGGTGATACCCGCCTCGAAACAGGATCAACGCGAGAGGATCGAGAACATCGTACGGGCGTTCATCGGCTCGCAGAGCCAGATGCATGGCGTCGCAGCACCCCGGATCACCGTGCTGACGGGCAAGCCCGGCCAGTCCCTGTTCGGCTACGGACAGCAGAACATGCCGAACCAGAAGACCCTGTTCCACGACGCGGTGCTCGTCGGCGTGGATTCCGGCACCGGAGTGTTCTCGCCCGACGACTACACGGCTTACGCCTCCGGAGGCAATGCCATGCTCACCGACCCGGATCAGGCGCTCGTCTCGCTGCGCGAGGCCGGACTGCAGCCGTTCATCTACGCCGTGAGCAGCGTCAGCGCAAAAGCGGCCGCGGACTTCGCGAAACTCCGGGCAAATCTGCGCACCCACCTGATGAACGTGCTCGTCGCCATCGCCATCCTCATCGCCTCGGCCATCGCCGCCGCCCAGACGCATGTGCGCAGCGGTGCCCAACGCATCTTCGCCCGCTACGTGCACGGCTGGAGCTTCCCGGCCACCCACCGGCTCGCGATCACCGTCGAAACCGTCCTGGCCCTCACACCGATCCTCTACTCGGCATATCTGGTCATCCAAAGCGGGCTGCGCTCCGGAACCCCCACGGGCGCCCAGAGCGTCGCCGACATCTACCTGCTGGGCGGCTGGCAGCCCGCGTTCATCGCCATGGTCACCATCGTGAACATGCTCATCTACCTGCTGGCGACCGCGCGCTACGAGCGCGCCCTCGCCGCCAATCACTCCAGAGAGGAATAAACCATGCACGACCACCACTCCCTGCCCGGAGCTCCCATCACCGCCACCAAACTCGAGAAGACCTTCGGGAAACGAACCCTGTGGCGCGACCTCACGTTCCGCATCGAACCGGGACAGATGATCGCGCTGACCGGACCGTCCGGCTCGGGCAAATCGACGTTGCTGAACATCATCGGCCTGCTCGAACACGCCACCGCCGGAACCCTGGAATGCGGCCCGGACGACCTGACGGCCATGAACCCGCGTCATGCCAGGCTGTTCCGTAAACGCACCCTGGGCTACCTGTTCCAGGACTACGCGTTGATCGACAACGCCGACATCGAACAGAACCTCGACGTGGCAATGCACGGCACAGCCATCCGGCAGGACAGGCGAGACCGAATCAGCCGGGCATTGGACCGCGTCGGACTCAAGGGACGCGAGCACGACCCCGTCTTCCAGCTCTCCGGCGGCGAACAGCAGCGCGTCGCGTTGGCGCGCCTCATCGTCAAACGGCCCGGCGTCATCCTCGCCGACGAGCCCACCGGCGCCCTCGACCATGACAACGCCGACATGGTCATTCACACCCTGCGCGACATGGCCGAGAACGGCGCCGTCGTCATCATCGCCACCCACTCCGACCACGTGGCCGAAGCATGCGATTGGACCATCCAACTGTGATGCGCCGGCACAAGGTCGGAGGGCGTTGCATGGATAGGTCATTTCCGAATGGGTTCCGTGTCTCCATTGCCGTGGTGTCGTTGCTGTTGGGTGTGTTGTCTTCATTTCTTGCGTGGGCTGTGTACTGGGGCGTTCTTGATTGGCGTGGTTCGCAATGGGGCATGTCCGATGCGCGGGCGCAGCTGGTGTTGACCGCGTCGGCGGATGCCGGGCACGACGAGGGGAAGAGTCTTGAGGCGACGCGTGATCTGGCCGAGTATCTTTCCGGTCATGGTATTTCCTTGGTGGAGGGTTCCGTGGGGGATGGCTGGCCGGCGATCGTGTTCCAGTCGTCGGGGTCCTCTATCGGATGGGCTGATGCGCTTCCGCGCGGATACCGGGACGTGGACAGTCGCGCGGCCTGTGTGATCGAGTCGTCGTTCTCGGCCGGCCAATGGCGCGAACATGGCGACGTGCCGTTGCTGCCCGCGGGGTTCTCGATCGGCGGTGTCGTCAGGGTTCCGGGGGTGAACGCGGGCGGCAACCTGCAGTATGTGCTCCCGTTGGGTGCGGTTCCCTTGTTTCCCGGCAGCGTGTACGTGAATACGAGCGACCCGCAGCGGCTCCGGGAGATCTCGGACCTGTTCGCGCGCTGCGGCATGGACGTGACGCAGCCGCAGGCTCAGTCGTTGTGGTCGTCCCTTGCCGGTGACTCCTTCGTGGGCATCACCTTGCTGTTTCTGGTACTGGCGTTGGTCTGCGCCTGCGTGTGCGTCATGACGATGGAGACGGCGAGGAGGGCGGACCTGCATGTCAGGCGATTGTTCGGCGCCACCGGCAGGCAGGTGTGGGCGGGACGGGTGCGCGCGGCCATCGTCCCGGTCGTGACGGGCGTGCTGGCGGGAACCGCGTTGAGCGCCGTGCTCATCACCGTGGTGTCGGGCAGGACCGGCATCGGCCCGGCCGTCGCGTTCGTCGCGGCCTTCGCCGTCGGCACGATTCTGACGGTGTGCGCGACGGCGTTGGCCGAGTGGCTCGGCATACGATCGAATGACGAGGTGGAACGATGATCCATGAACTGATGACCGGCGTCCGCATGGGATTGAGACGATGGGGATCGATTCTCGGCATCACGCTGCTCGTCGTCTTCGCGGGAAGCGTGTTCACGATGACGCTCAGCGACGTGCTGACCGAGTCCAGCGTGATCGGCGGCGAGGCTCGTCTGCGGGCCGCCGACGCGGTCACGTTCTCCCCGCAATACCTCCTGCAGTCCCCGAGCAAGACGGACCCCAAGGTGGCGGATGGCCTGCGGGACATGCTGGAGCAGGGCAGGGCGTACACCGCGATCGTCAACAACATCGAGATCGACGATCCCGGGTTCGCCAACGGCATACCGGCCATCGTCCTGATGGGCAACGTCGATGACGTGTTCCCCCGGCTTGGCCTGTGCTCCCACGCGCCCTGCGCGTCCATCGGCTACCGGGTGGACCGGGCGCAGGCGCCCGACAGCGTGCATATCGCCGGCGCCGACGTCAAGGTAACCGGCACGCTGCCGGCCTCGGCGGCCATATTCGACCCGAACACCGCCGGCCTCAACCTGGACCGGACCATCGTCATCCGACTCGACCCGAGTTCGCTGAACCGGCTCAACGACATCGAACTCGAAGAGGCGGTGACCAAAACGGTCATGTTCAACCCATCCCGGACCCAGCTCGACGAATTCATCACGGGAAGCCGCGACGCCGGCCTGATACTCGTGCCGCACCGGCTGAACACGGAACAACCCCAACGGGACAAGGACCTCATCGTGCGCGCGCTGATGTACCTGCTCGGACTGTCCGCCTTCCTCGCGCTCACCGTCATCGTGATCATCCAATCATTGTCCGTGACCCTCGCGAGGGAACAGCCGCCGATGCTCGTCCGCCGGCTCTACGGCGCCACCGCCGTAGGCGAGGCGGTCCGCGTCGCCGGACTCATCCTCAGCATGCTGCTGCCCGCCGCCGTGGTACTGGCGTGCTTCCAGCTGATAGGCGAACCGGTGGCCACCGCATCCCGGACGATGATCGCCGTCATCCTCGCCATGGCGATCCTGGTCTGGACGATCGCCGTACGACGCGCAACCACACACATCCAATGAAAGAAGCACCGACCATGCCACAGACGACCATAGACGCCAGAAACCTGACCAAACGATACACGGACGGGCAGGCGCAGCTCCTCGCCGTGCACGACGTATCCCTGCACGCCTCGGCCGGGGAGTCGATCGCCATCATGGGACCGTCCGGATGCGGCAAATCCACCCTGCTGCGCATGATCGGACTGTCCATGAAACCCACCTCCGGCTCCCTGCTCCTGCAAGGACGCCCGGCACCGGAAAACGACAAGGACCGGTCCGCATGGCGCAACCGCATGTTCGGCTTCATCCCGCAGGACTACGCGATCCTCGAAGACGAGCCCGCATGGGCCAACGTCGCCATCCCCATGGAATACGCACACCCCAGGATCAGGCGCGCCGAACGCCGGCAACGCGCCACGGCCGCACTGGAACAGGTCGGCCTCGCCGGCAAGGCGCGACGCATGCCCGGGCAACTGTCCGGCGGCGAAAGGCAACGCATCGCCATCGCCAGGGCGACCGTGATGCACCCGGCCATCATCATCGCCGACGAACCCACCGCGGCACTCGACACGCACACCGCCGACACCATCATGACCATGCTCCTCGCGCAATGCAAGCAAGGCGCCACGCTCATCCTCGCCACCCACGACCCACGCGTCGCAACCCAATGCGACACCACCCTCACCATGCGAGACGGCGCATTCCTCTGAGGTCGCCCGCAAGGTATCGACCAAATCTACAGGAGATGATTTACCATGTGGCAAGCGTTTCAATGGTGTCGAGCCCGTCTTGACGGTGTGATTCGTCAAGGTTGTCCCAATAAGGTGAATCCTCGGTGAGCTTGTCGTGCAGGAGTTTGATGCGTCTGCGATCGGTGTTGCTGTGCAGGCGCATGAGTTCAGCGTCAGGGTCCGGGATGAGCGACGCAAGCATGGCTGCATCATAGAGGTGACGTTCACCGTAGCCGGCGTGGTCGGCGCTGTAGGCCGCGCTCTTGAGTATCAGTGCGCCGAGCAGGTCCGGGATGCGGATTGCGGCTTCGATCCCGCTTTGGTCGTCGATGAGTCCGACCTGCATGCTGCGTTCCACGGCCTGAGCGCCGCCCGGCATGGACAGCACCGGCGTACCGGCTATGGTCGCGTCAGTCCCGAGGAACTTGGGCAGGTGATCGGCGACCAGCAGGTCCACAATGTCTCCGTTTGGCGCGCTCATGCGTGTCGTGTATCCGGTCAGCGTGCCCGGTTGCGTCTCGAACCCGCGGGCAGCGAGGATACCGCGTAGCTTGGCGATGCCGCGTCGGTCGGCTATGAGGTCGGCGAGCAGGTCGGCGTCGGTGGTGGGGCGCGCGGTCAATCCTCCCATGATGGCGTGCAGTTGGACCATGAGTCCGCCCGTGAGCAGCCATGATTCCGGGATGTTCGCCGCGGCGACCGCGTACACGGTGCTCCATGGATGGCCCGTGTTGGGGATGTGGATCGTCGGAATCATGCCTGATGCTCCTTGCAGTGGTAGTCGTCGATCAGCTGTTGGAGGGTTTCCAAGCCGGCGCGACATTCTCTCGGGTCGTTGGATTCGGCCAGATCGGCCGCACATACGCCGAGAGGCATAGGACCCTCACCGGCGGGAAGACTATCGACGACATGGAGCCGCACCCGGACTGGCGTCGCACCCTGTTTCAACCGACATTGCCGAATGACGTCATCCAGAGCATCGGCGGTGACGTAGCCTTCCACCACGTCTGTGGCGGTCAATTGGAACGAGGTGGCCAATGCTCCGGTGGCGGCGGAGGGACGGATGAGGGTTTCGACCTTGGTGAGGTTGGAATCCCGGCACCAGTATTCGACCATCGTCGCGCGCCTGCGCGTGAGACGGACCAGACTCTCCACATCCATCTGCCTCAGATATCCCCTGAGCCGGTACCGCTGCTGCCGGCCCAGCCGCGGGGTGTCGAGCCCGCTGATCATATACAACGCGGCAAACGCCATATCCGGCGAATACGGACGCCCGTCCGCACCTTGCCACTGTGCTTGACGGCGTACGGAATCCTCGGTGATCAGCGTGCTGTTCCCTACGGGAAACGATTCAAGCTGGCCTGTGGCGCAAAGCGCGTTGACTCGTCTCTCGCTCACTCCGAGTCGGCGTGCGGCTTCCTGCCGTGTGAGCAATGTCCGATTCGTTCTAATAGCCATGCCCCTATTGTATACAGAACTATTCTTGATCATGAATAGTTCTGTATACAACGAGTAATAGGACATCTCAATGCTCATTCGAGCATAAGCGGCCAACATCCCACTTCAATGAAGTCTGCAGCGGATTGGTTGCGTTTTAGTGACGGCATTGGATGGCGATGTACGTCAAACCGTGATCGGAATAACCTCTGCCGTTGCGGGATGTCACGCGGAAATCGCCGTCATAGTGTTTCTCGTCCCGGTCATCCCCGCGCGTAGCACTCCCCGAATATGACCTGCACAAGGTCCCACCAGCTGAATGGAGGAGTAGAGATACCTCTTGCGGTGCGGCAGAAGAGGATGCGTCTTATTCCCGCCGTATCGCCGTCGATGGCTACGATCGTCGGCAATCGAACATATCTGATTGTGATTCAAGAAGTAAGAAAGAAATCAGATGTGATCGATTTCTTTGCTCCGACATGCCTCAGCGTTCTTTGAAGTAGGTGAAGAGGTGTCGTTCCTTGATGTGGAGGGTGGTGATGGTGGTGGCGAGTAGGTAGGCGGCGCCTGTGGTGATGGTGGTTTGTATGGCGTTGAGGGTGATGGTGGTTCGGTCGGTGGCGTCGATGAGGAGTCTGGCGGCGGTCATGTCGATGGGCAGGCTGATGGCGGTGGCGAGCAGGATGGTGATGCCGGTTTCGATGATGATCTGCGTGGCGAGTGCGGGTTTGGGGACGCCGCAGTGCAGTGCGGAGGCGATTTCGAGCCGGCGGCCGCGTATGAGCAGGTATCCGATAATGAGGGCGATGAGCGCGCCGCAGGCGGGCAGGATGCGTGTGGAGCGTTGCCGGTAGAGGGTTTGTCCGTCGAAGCCGTCGCCTTTGGTGGTGTTGAGCTGGCCGAGGGTGGGTGCGTCGTCGCCGGTGGTTTTCGCGTTCGGGGTGAGGGTGGACCAGAGGGCGTTGCGGGTCTGGCTGGTTTGCGGCCAGGTCTTGGCCCAGCAGGCGTCGAACGTGCCGGTGGCGGGTGTTTCCTCCATGAGCGCGTACGCGTATCCGGGGGTGCGTCCGTCGTCGGGGTATTGGTAGACGCCCTTGACGTGTGCGGTGCGTCCGTCCGCGAGGCCGATCGTGCCTCCGGTGGTGGTGCCGAGCGTGTCGGCGACTTGCTGGGAGGCGATCAGTCCGGTCGTGTTCGCGTCCTGTTTCGTGTCGAGGAGTTTGGCCAGTCCTGGGGTGATCTGGTAGAGGGGCGTGGTGGTGTCGGGCAGGGCCGCGAGGGTGAGCGGGTCGGCTGCGCGGATTGCGCCGGCGGCCTGGACGCCTGTGAGGCTGGTGAGGCGTTCGCAGGATGCCGCGTCGATGCCGTCGGGCGCGTTGAGTACGAGGATGTCGGCCCCGGATTGCCGGTATGCGTTTGCCTGGTCGAGGATGGCCGATCCGGCGGCGATGTCCATGATGCCCATGCCGGCGGCGGTCAGGGCCAGGGCGAGGACGGCCGGGGCGAGGCGGGCGGCGCCGCTGGTGATGGAGCGCCATGCCTCGGAGATGACGGAGGTTGCTTTCATCGTGGTGTGGTTCATTGGTAGTTCTTCAGATCGATGATGTCGGTGCATGCGTCGCGCGTGTTCGGGTCGTGGGTGGAGACCACGACGATCGTGTCGTTGCGGGCGATGCGGGAGAGGGATTCGCTGACCGTGGCCGCGGTGTGCATGTCGAGCTGGGCGGTGGGTTCGTCCACGAGCATGAGCGAGGGTTGGGCGGCGAACGCGCGGGCGAGCATGAGGCGCTGGGCCTCGCCGCCGGACAGTTCCGCGAACCTGCGGTCGGCGACCCGGGTCAGGTTGAACCGGTCCATGAGCGTGCGCGCCTGTTCCTCGGCCTCGCGGCGCGGGAGCCCCTTGGCGAGCAGGGGCAGGCTGACGTGGTCGATCGCGGTGCGTTGGGCCACGCCGTGCGGGTTCTGGAAGATCCAGCGCATCGAGTCGATGCCCTGTCGGGTCACTTGGCCTTCGGCGGGCGTGGTCCAGCCGGCGATGATGCCGAGCAGCGTGGACTTGCCCGCGCCGCTCGGCCCGGTCAACGCGTACACGTGTCCGGGCATGAGGCTTGCGGTCAGATCGTGGAACAGGAGCGGGCCGTCGGCGTACCGGTGGCCGACGTGGTCGAGGTCAACGCGCATCGCACGCCGCCTGTCCCGGATCGGCCTTGATGCGCGCGGGCGCCTTGCCGTCGATTGTGACCAGCGTGCGGCCCAACGAGCTGCCGGCCACGTGCGCCTTGACGCTCGTGCCGTCAGTCGCCACCACGCACCCGTCGCTGCCCTTGAGCCCGGTGAGCGCGGCCGCGGGCACCGAGTACACGCCGATCGGCTCCTTGAGCTTGTAGGTCACGGTCACGCTCGTGACGTCCTCGCCGTCCTTGCGCGCGCCCGTGTACGTGGACCATCCGGCCATCGCCTGAAACGCGGCCTGGTCCGACACGATGCCGTCGTCGCCGATGGGATAGTCCTTGCCGTTGATCTCGACCACGCGATCGCCCTGGATGCGGCCGTCCGGCAGGGACGCGGCCTTGACCGACGCGACCCCGGCCGTGGCTTGGAACGCGGGCGAATCAGTCGAATCGCCGGTCACGGTCGAACCCAGCGACGCCGCGCACGACACGCTCATCGCCTGCGCGGGCAGCCACACCGCCAACGCGCGGGAGAACGCGCCCTGCTGGACCCTGGCCGTCGCCGCGGCCGTGCCGGCGTTCGCCGCGTACAGGCGACGCCACGCGTCCCACGTGGCCCAGTCGAACACGCCCGACCGGGAGCCCCCGTAGCCGAGCGCGGCCAGCTCGTCCTGCAACGCCGTCACGTCGTCGCCCTTGTCCCCGTACGTCAGATCACGATACAAGGGCGTGTCCGTGTGCAGGCTCACCAATGGCGTGCCGTCCACGTCGTACTCGTGCGAGCCCGAACGCACCACGCCGTCCGCGGGACACGACGCGAACGTGACCCTGCCCGACACCGGGAACGCGACCCCGCCGGCCGGCGACGCCGTCACGTCCACGTTCAGGGAACGCGCGTCGTCGAACTCCTCCGACCCCAACGCAAGACTCCCCGCATCCGGGGAAGCCGACAGGGACGGCGGCGTCGCCATCCGCTCCAACCCCACGGCCAATCCCATGCCGGCAGCCAGGCACGCGACCATGCACGCCACCACGAACCCCACGCCGTTCACCCGACGACGTGTGCGAGCACTACTATTCTTTCCGGATCGAAACACGAGCAGCACCCCCTCTTTACTTGCTCGGGTTCGCCAGGCACTGGGAGAACGCGTCCGACGACGTGTCCAGCTTCGACGACCCCTCGGGCTTGCCCATCTCGGTCAGGTAATCCTGCTTCGTGAACGAGTCCGGCACCAGCTTACGCCGCTTCAGGCAACCCACGACCAGTTCGATCTCGTCCGCGTCCGACGGGTTCTGCACCATACGCTCGTACAGGTCGCGGATCTGCAGGTTCGTGCCCTTCGCGCACGCCATACTGTCCTCGTTCGCCCTGGCCGAATCGTAATTGTCGTCCGTATTCATGTGCTCCTGCATCAACCCGGTGGACTGGTCCGTGTCGAACTCCACGTCATCGCCCTTGGCGGCCATGCACTCCTGGTACTTCTCGTTCGCCTCCCGGTAATCCGACTCGCTGATCCTGCCCGCCTTGACCGCGCGTTCCAGCACACCGCGCTCGAAATCGCTCGACGCCGACTGCAACGCCTGCTTCAACTCCGCCTCATACGACGACGATCCGGAAGACGACGAAGACGAGGAGGAAGCCCCGTCCGACGCGCCGGCATTCCCGGAACCCGGCATCGAACACGCCCCCAAACCCAACACCACCGACAACACGTCGGCAGCCGCAACCACGCGCAGCATCCGCTTCGACAGCATGATGATGTGCTCCTTTCGTTTGAACATTGATGTGACGGGAACACACCGTATGAGCCGGTTCGATGGGTTTTGCCGGTTTCGACCCGGTTCCGACCGTTTTTGACCGATTTCCGACCTCGTTCGCCACGGCCGATATGATGTGCCGCAGCCAATCAACCGGAAAGGAGACGTCGATGCGCGTGCTGGTCGTCGAAGACAACGTGAACCTCGCCGACGTGGTCGGCATGGGATTGCGCATGAAGGGCTTCGACACGACGGTCGTCTACGACGGGCGCGACGCGATCGACGAACTGGACGGCGCGCGATGGGATCTGCTGATCCTCGACCGGGACCTGCCCGGCGTGCACGGCGACGAGATCTGCCGTCGGCTGCGGGCGCGACGCGATCCCGTCCACATCCTCATGCTCACCGCCGCCTCCCGCACCGACGACATCGTGCAAGGACTGGGACTCGGCGCGGACGATTACCTGACCAAACCGTTCGCGTACGCCGAACTGCTCGCCCGCGTCGAAGCCGTCCAGCGGCGGCTTGGCCTGGCCGATACCGGACCGTTCGTGCGGGGCGGGTTCCGGGCCGATTTCCGCACCGGCGACATCAGCATGAACGGCGAGCCATTGCGCTTCGGCCAGCGCGAGCTCGCCGTGCTGCGCATGCTGGTGGAGGCGCACGGCGCGGTGGTCGGCGTCGACCGCCTGTACGACGAGATCTGGCAGGACGACCACGCGCACACGAAAAGCATCGTCAAAAGCACCGTGTACACGCTGCGGTCCAAGATCGGCGACCCGGACCTCATCGAGACCGTGCCCGGACAGGGATACCGCATATCATGAACCAACAGCACGCCACGCACGAACCGCAATCATGTCCGCGCGTTCTTCGCCCATCGCGATGGTCGACGCGAGGCCGTCTGACCGCCACGATCGTCGTCGCGTTCCTGCTGCTGACGACCGCCGTCACCGCCGGCACGTTCCTCATCGTGGACCGGCAACTGTCCACCATAACGGTCGGCGGCATCGACACGAGCACGGACTCCGAAAGCGCGGACAAGTCGCTCCGCCAACCATCCTCGAACGCTACTGACGGCGACGAGTCCGGCTACACATCCATCCACGTCAACGAGGACAGGGGAGACGGACTGTCGCTCAAGGCGACGGCGGGCGACGACCGGACGCGCGATCTCATACTCGCCACGACCATCGCGCCGATTCTCGTGTTCGGCGTGCTGGCGGCCATACTCACATGGACCATCACCACCAACAGCCAGAAACGCATCAACATGGTGGCCAGACAGATCACGACCGCGGACGGGCCATTGTCCGCACGCCATGCCGTCAGCATCCCGGAACGCAACGACGAGGCCACGACCATCGCCAATGCCTACAACGCCATGCTCCACGACCTGAACGACTCCATCGAACGGGAGCGACAGTTCATCGCCAACGCATCCCACGAACTGAAAAACCCGCTCGCCGCCACCTCGGCCGCCCTCGAAATACCACTCGACGCGGGACTGTTCGACGACGCGACCCGCCCATTCGTGCGCAAGGCGCTCGACGCCAACCGCAGCGGCACGGCACTCGTGCTCCGACTGCTCGAACTCGCCCGCATCCAACACCTCGACCACACGGATCTCACCCGCATCGACCTCGCCGACGTCGTCTCGGACGTTCTCGACAAGGAACACGACGCCCTTGCCCCGCTGACGGTGACGGCGTCGCTCGCGCCCGCGACACTGCAGGTGGACCGCATACTCGTCAGCCAACTGGCCATGAACCTCATCCTCAACGCCGCACAACACAACATCCCCGGCGGCAGCATCGACATCACCACCGCAACCAGCCATGACGACGGCAACGACTATGCGACGCTCACCATCGCCAACACCGGCAAGGACCTCACCCGGATCGACCCGACGGAACTGCTCGCCACGTTCAACCGTGGCCCGGACAGCAGAATCAGCAACCGGCACGGCACCCCCAACCACGGACTCGGCCTATCCATCTGCGACGAGATCGTCCGACTCCACCACGGCACCATGAACCTGCACGCCAACCCGCACGGAGGGCTGACCGTCACCGTGCGACTGCCTGACACGAATGCACGCCGATCTATGCAGCCGAAACCGCACATGGACAGCGCTGTGTCATCGGATATGCAGCCCGTCGGTATAGCATGTTCCTCATCGACAACGACGACCGAAGACGGGGGGAACGACCGATTATGAGCGCGGACAATACCGGCAACGCCAACGATCCGATTGACGGCGGATGCCGGCCGAAGCGGCGGGACGACGAACGCACGGTCGCCGGCGAACACCGGCGTATGCGGCGGGCGGATCGGGAGATCGTCAACCATGAGCAGATAGCTGAGATTATCGGTCGGTGCGACATTGTCGACATGGCATACATGGACGCCGAAGGACCGACGATCGTGCCACTGAATTTCGGATACGATTACAACTCTGCGACCGGCGACCTCACGTTATGGATACATTCAGCGCCGCGCGGTCGCAAGCTCGACGCGATCCGTGCGGCCAGCAACCGCCTGCCGGTGTCGTTCGCCATGCGCACCGACTGCGAGGTGATCGAGGGGCGGACCGCATGCAACTGGGGCGAGGCGTTCACGTCGATCGTCGGCAACGGCGTCGCCTCGATCGTGGACGATCTCGGCGAACGCCGTCGCGGCCTGCAACTGCTCATGGCGCATCAGGCGCATATGCCGCACGTCGAGTTCACCGATGCGCAGGTGATGAGCGTCACAGTGTGGAAGATCACGGCAACCCGGCTCACTGCCAAATCACACGCAAAACCGGATCGTGGCAGCCGTGTCCGTACCGAACGGCCGGGTGGCAGCGCTCCCGCTGCATGACAAATGACGTTACAGATCCGGCGTTGCCGTTGCAACGCGAAAGGACAATGCCGGATCTGCTCATTCCTCGGCGTCCGCGCATTCCTGGTTCGCGGAAGAATCACACTGTTCCTCGGTCTCCTCGCGCTCCAGTGTGTCGGCGTCCGGCTGCTCTTCATACCCGATGACCTGCCTGTGGATCAGGATGTAACGCTGCGCGCAGCGGGCGGCATCGGCGTATATCACGGCGTACTCGTAATTGGCTTTGGCCCACAAATGCAGTGCGGCGACATGCGGCAACGCGCTTTTGCCGACATCAGTCAGCATGTATTGGGCGTTCGTACGCATGCAACTGTTCGCCCGAATGGCCACCACTCCCGCTCGTTGCAATCGTGTCAACGTGTTTCTCGCCTCACTCTCGGGCATGGAACGCAAACGTTCGCATATTTCCTTGAATGTCAGAGGCCTTGCTCGCAACAGTTCGATGACCAGCACCGACCATTTACCGGAAACGGCTTCAAATAAATCAAAATAATGATGTTCGTCGATATTCACGTTATGACGACCTGCCATATAACCTTCCATTCTCACGTCGTTGTGCTATCTCTGTCTATGCCAAGGTTGTCATAAACATTTTTCCAGCATACGGCAAGCTTTGACAAAAGACACTGGCACATCGACACGCGCGCGTTGCGGCATGGCGCGACACGCAGCGTGCCGTCGCGTTCACCAATTGTTTACGAACACCCCCTTATCCATGTGTGACCGTCAGACGATTTTCGGCTAGACTGTTCATCAGTTTTGTTCGTTTTCCGAAAGGATGCGCAGTGACCGACGTGTTCGATCTCTCTGCAGAGAAGATGCATGCCAAGGGCATGAGCGATGTGGCGATCTCGCAGTTCAAGCGACTGTACGACGTATGGCGCAACGAGGAGGCCAGCAGCTGGATCCGCGAATCCGATGTGGAGCCGCTGACCGGCGTACCCAGCTTCCACGACGTCTATGAGACCATCGACCACGACAAGGCGGTGGACGCGTTTTCGAAGACCGCCTTCCTCAAGCTCAACGGCGGCCTCGGCACCTCCATGGGCCTCGAATGTGCCAAGTCGTTGCTGCCGGTGCGCCGACACAAGGCCAAGCAGGTGCGCTTCATCGACATCATCCTCGGCCAGGTGCTCACCACCCGCGCACGCCTGGGCGTTCAGCTGCCCCTGACGTTCATGAACTCGTTCCGTACGTCGGCCGACACCATGAAGGTGATCCACCGCAACCGCAAGTTCCACCAGGACGACATCCCGGTGGAGATCGTGCAGCATCAGGAGCCGAAGATCGTGGCCGCGACCGGAGAGCCGGTCTCGTTCCCCGAAAACCCGGAGCTTGAATGGTGCCCGCCGGGGCACGGCGACCTGTTCTCCACGATCTGGGAGTCGGGTCTGCTCGACAAGCTCGAGGAGCACGGTTTCAAGTACCTGTTCATCTCGAACTCCGACAATCTGGGCGCCCGGCCGTCACGCACCCTGGCCCAGCATTTCGAAAACACTGGTGCACCGTTCATGGTCGAGGTCGCCACACGAACCTACGCCGACCGCAAGGGCGGTCACATCGTGCGAGACAAGGCCACCGGACGTCTCGTGCTGCGTGAGATGAGCCAGGTGCATCCCGACGACAAGGCCGCGGCCCAGGACATCCGCAAACACCCGTACTTCAACACGAACAGCCTGTGGATCCGCGTGGATGCGCTCAAGGCCAAGCTCGCCGAATACAACGGCGTGCTGCCGCTGCCGGTGATCCGCAATCACAAGACCGTCGATCCGACCGATCCCGACTCGACCCCCGTCATCCAGCTCGAGACCGCGATGGGCGCGGCGGTGAGCCTGTTCGACGGCGCGATCTGCGTGCAGGTCGATCGCATGCGCTTCCTGCCGGTCAAGACCACCGACGACCTGTTCATCATGCGTTCCGACCGATTCCATCTGACGGACTCGTATGAGATGGAGGACGGCAACTACATCTTCCCAAACGTCACGTTGGATCCGCGCTACTACAAGACCATCGCCGATTTCGACGAGCGGTTCCCCTACGGAGTGCCTTCCCTGGCAGCGGCCAATTCCGTCACGATCGCCGGCGACTGGACGTTTGGCCGCGACGTGATCCTGTTCTCGGATGCGAAGCTCGCCGACCAAGGAGAGCCGAGCTACGTACCGAACGGCGAATACGTCGGACCGCAGGGCATCGAGCCGGACGATTGGGTGTGATCGGGGGTCTGAGAAAGTAGGCCGACAGGAAAAAGGCGGTTTTTTTCTCGAAAATGCCGCCTTTTGCATAAATTGCCTCTAATATAGAGTGAGGTGTTGCCGTTACGGCGCGCACTTATAACGAAACGTTAACGATACGTGAGGACTAATGGCAGAGGGAACCAACGGAAGGCGGCGTTTTTCCGACAAGTGGGGCAAGCACGAGCTCGACGTACTGGCTGTGTTGTCATCCGCGTTTCCGCAGTGGCTTACCTCCCGTCAGATCGCGCAGCGCGTGAAAGCGTACGCGGATTCGTATGGTGAGCTTGCGGATCAGGCGGCCAAGGCGGCATTCGCCAAGCAATTCCAGCGTGACCGTGCCAAACTGGCGGCTATGGGCATTGCCATCGAATCGCGACAGCCGGAGTATTCGTCCAAGTCGGAAGGTCAGGATTTCGCGTCGTACCGTCTGCAGCTTGGCGACGAACCGCGCATCCGTCTGCACTTCGAGCAGGAGGATCTGCCGGTGCTGGCTGCGGCGAACTATCTCGCCCGTTCCATCTCCGTGTCCTCCACGTCAGCCAAGCAGGAGCAGCAGGCGCAGCAGCATGCCTCACGCACCACACCTCGCGTGCCGCAAACCCCTATCCCAGGTCTGGGTCTTGATTCGATCGCTCCCGGCCTAGGTACACAGACCATTCCCGAGACACTGGTCAAGGTGATCGATTCGCGCCGGTTCGCCGCGACTGTGGACGTCGACGGCGAGCATATCAACGTCGCGTACACCGACTCCGACGATCTGGCGATGTTCGTGCTCGAGCATCCGGGAGCTTATGTGGTCAGCCCGCCCGAAGCGGTGGCTGCGTTCCATCGTCGTCTTGATGCAGCCACACAGTTCGCGATCGCCGACGAATCGTCCGGTGACAACAGCGCGACCGTCGTCACCTCGGCGATCAGCAGCCATCACGACCGTTCCGGGGCGGATGATGACGACGATCCCGAACTGTCGAAGGCGCACCAGAAGAAGAGCGCCTCGTTCCAGACTGGCAGCGAGGTCGATCGTCGACTGCGTCTCATGCTGTTCCTGTCCGCGCATCTTGGCGAGGAATATTCGCTTGCGGAACTCGCCGAACGCTTCATCGGCAAGGCGAAGAGCGAGGACGAGCTCAAGAAGTTCGTGAACGTGATCCACAAGGACATCAACACGCTCACCACCGTGTCCGATGACGGGGAGATGGCCGGTAGCCAGTTCTTCGACATCGACTGGTCGCTGCTTGACGCCGAAGGCATCGTCTCGGCCACGAATTCGCTCGGTTTGGAGCGTCTGGCCGGCATTTCGCCACAGTATCTGAGCTTGCTGACCGCATCGGTGAGCTACTTGGCGCATTCGCCGCTGCTGCCCGAAGAACAACGCGATCAGGCACGTTCGCTGTACGAGCGGTTGCACGCGCACGTCGTGCCGGGAGAGACCCCGTGGCTGAGCTTGACCGGGTACGAGCTTGAGCCGCGCAGCTTCTCCGCGGTCAGGCGTGCGATCTCCACCGATTCGCTGCTCGACATGGAATACACGGACGGCGCGGGCCGTACCCGTCGCAAGCTCGTCGCCCCTGCGAAGATCTTCGTGGATGAGGGCGTGTACTATGCGGCCGTATGGACCGACGTCGCGGATGTCGCGCCGAAGGACAAACAGCATCTGGTCGTCAAGGACACGCGCATCAACAAGGCGAACGGCAAGCCGCGCATCTGGCAGGTGCTGCGTCTCGCCCGCATCGAGCGGGCCGAACTGGTCAAGCCGACCAAGCCGATCAGTATTCCCGATGTGCCGGTCAATGAACTGCGCAAGTGGAGCTTCGACAACGGCACCGCCGCGGTGTTCATTACCGATCAGCCGGATCTGTCGTTCCCCAAGACGCTGTCCGGCGCCACCGTCGAGCCGTACGGCGACGGGCAGAAGGTGCATCTGACCGTGTCGTCCGACTCGTGGTTCGTGGCGTTCTGCATCGCGCACGCCCGTCACATCACCGCAGTGGCCCCTGAGACGTTACGCACGATGATCGTGGCCCGTGCACAGCGTGAGCTCAGCGTCAGCCAACACGACAGCGAAGAATCCGGCGAGTAGTCGTATCGGAAACCGCGTAGCGGACAGGTGAAGGAGGGGAACCATGCCGTGGTGGATATGGCTGCTGTTGGCACTGTTCATGATCGCCATGATCGTCGCCGGCGTGGCTTATGCCGTCATCCATGCGATGCGCGGCATTCGTAACGTCAGTGGCGTCGGCGCGCGTATCGGCGAATTGCTAAACGCGATGCAGGAGCCGGAATCGACAGCCGAGACCATGCAGACACCGTCCTTCGCCGAACCGTTGGCCGATGTCGCCGACCGGTATGCCACCGCACATGCCGAAGTCGTCGAACGACAGGCCGCCAAGCGCGAACGTCATATCCGCCAATGGGCGGAATGGAACAGCAAGTAGGATCATGCCGCGTCATCATCGCAACTCCCGTACCGATTCCACGGTTTCTCCGTCTCCGTCGCAACGGTATGCGGCCTTCCAGAAGACCAAGGCTCAGGCTCGGTCGTTGGCCGCAAGATTCGCGGCGACATTGCCATTCGAAATCGACGAGTTCCAGCGCGAGGCAAACGAGGCGTTGGAGGCCGGCCGCAACGTGCTCGTCGCCGCGCCGACCGGCGCAGGCAAGACCGTCGTTGCCGATTTCGCCATGTATCTGGCGCAGGAACGCAATGTCAAAGCGTTCTACACCACACCGATCAAGGCGCTGAGCAACCAGAAGTACCACGACCTCGTGGCCGTGTACGGATCCGACAAGGTCGGTCTGCTCACCGGCGACACCTCCATCAATTCCGAAGCCGACATCGTGGTCATGACCACGGAAGTGCTGCGCAACATGCTCTACGAGCATTCGACCACGCTCACCGCGCTCGGCTACGTGATCCTCGACGAAGTGCATTATCTCGCCGACCGGTTCCGCGGACCGGTGTGGGAAGAGGTCATCATCCATCTGCCGCAGTCCGTGCGTATCATCGGATTGTCGGCCACCGTGTCGAACGTCGAAGATTTCTCGCAGTGGATCACCTCAGTGCGTGGTGAGACGACGCTGGTCGTCTCCGAAACGCGTCCGGTGCCGCTCGAACAGCATGTGCTGGTGCAGGCGGACGACCATACCGAACCGGAACTCATCGACCTCTACCAGCATGACGAATACGGCCGGCAGACCACCAAGCTCAACGCCGAACTCGTCAACCGCCTCGACCAGCTCGATCGCAGGGCCGCACGCCGACGCGGCGAGGAGCGCCCGACCAAACGTGGCGGCAAGAACGGCCGTGGGCGTGGCGGCGCGAACGGCAAACCGGAGCGTGGCAAGCCGGAACGGCATACGCCCAAACGTTGGGCGGTCGTCGACGAGCTCAACTATCTCGACATGCTGCCCGGCATCTACTTCATCTTCTCACGCAACGGCTGCGACCAGGCGGTCGAACAGTGCATCAACGCCGGACTGGAGCTGACCACCGAGGATGAGGTGCGCCGTATTCGCCGCATCGTCGACGAAATGGTCGAAGGCCAGTTGTCGCAGACCGATCTCAAGGCGCTCGGCTTCTCGAAGTTCCGATTCGCGCTCGAGGAGGGTTTCGCCTCGCATCACGCGGGCATGGTCGCCTTGTTCCGCCAGATCGTCGAACGACTGTTCGAAGAAGGTCTGATCAAAATGGTGTTCGCCACTGAGACGCTGGCGCTCGGCATCAACATGCCGGCACGCTGCGTGGTGGTTGAAAAGCTCGAAAAATTCGACGGAACCGGGCACGTGCAGCTTACGCCGGGGGAGTTCACCCAGCTGACCGGTCGCGCGGGGCGCCGAGGCATTGACACCATCGGGCACGCCATCGTCGTGGATCATCGCGGGTTCATTCCGGCCACGGCCGCCGCACTGTCCAGCAAGCGCGTCTACCCGCTGCATTCGAGTTTCCGTCCGACGTTCAACATGGCCGTCAACCTGCTCAATTCCAGCGATTACGAGACGGCACGCGTCACGCTCGACCATTCGTTCGCACAGTGGGAGGCCAACGAGTCTGCGTGGCAACTCGAATCGCAGATCGACACGCTCGAGAAGGCCCTTGCAGGTTACGAGCAGGCGTTCATATGCGATCACGGCGATTTCAAGGACTTCATGACGATCCGCATGAAACTGTCTGATCTGGAGAAGGCCGGCCGCCGAAAGCTCAAGCAGACATCGTTCCGCACCGACAAGCAGCGGTCAGCAGCGTTCCGCGAATTGGATCGGCAGATCGCCGAACTCAAGGAAGCCGACCGCGAGCATCCATGCCGCAGCTGCCCCGACTTGCAACAGCATCTCAAGTGGGGACATCGCTGGGCGCGTGAGACGCGAGAGTTAGAACGGGTACGGGACCGGTACGATTCACGCACCGGATCGGTCGCACGTCAGTTCGACCGCATCTGTGACATCCTGTACCGGCTGGGCTATCTCGAACGTGAGGACGGTTCGCCGGCCGCGTCAGTCGGCACCGGCAATGCGGCCGGCCATACGACGGCGGATACCCGTCTCGGATACCGGCTGACCGAACGTGGCCAGCTGCTGCGCCGCCTGTACAGCGAGCAGGATCTGGTGCTCGCCCAAGCGATCTGCGCCGGCACACTCGACATGCTGCCGCCGCAGTGCCTCGCATCCGTATTGTCGTCGCTGATCTACGAGGCGCGGCGAGGCGGCGGGGGAGAACCGCGCTACTATCCGGGCGGCTCGCAGGGGCCTGTCGCATGGGCGGCGCAGGAGCTACGTGGCATCCATGGCGAAATCCGCATCGAATGCGAGGACGCGAGCCTGGACGCGCCGGCTCAACTTGATTTCGGCATCGCCGACATCATGTACGAATGGGCGGACGGCGAGGAACTCGCATCGATCCTGCGCGGCACCGAATTGACGGGAGGCGACTTCGTACGCAACGCGAAACGACTGGCCGATATGCTCCAGCAGATCGCCACAGCCGCTCCGTTGCTGGGCGAGAAAGGCGAGGCACTGGCCCGCACCGCACATGAGGCAGCCGATCAGGTCAACCGCGGCATCGTCTCGTATTCCGGCGTGGACTGACCGGCCGACAATCACAGCGATCAGTCGATACTAGGCCGAACGGGAATAGAACGCCCGTCCCAACTGTTCGATAACGTAGTACGGATTGTGATATAAGGAGGAACTCATGGCGGAACGTAGTCTCAGAGGCATGAGCATCGGCGCGAAATCGCTGGAATCCGACGAAAACGTCGATTTCGCGGCGCGTACGGAAGTGGCGTACATCTGCCCGAAGGGGCATCGTACGATCCTGCCGTTCGCCGACGGTGCGGAGATCCCCGAGGAATGGGAGTGCCGTTGCGGCGCCACCGCGCATCGCGAGGGCGACGGGGACCAGGAACCGGACGAGATCACCAAGCCGACCCGCACCCACTGGGACATGCTGCTCGAACGCCGCAGCGAGGAGGAACTCAAGGCCCTGCTCGACAAGCGACTGCAGATGCACCGCGAAGGATGGATCCCCGATTACGAGTGATCGCGCGTGCGCCGACGCGGCCGACCCGCACAAGCTGAACAACACGTGAACTGATGCCCGGTCATGATGGCCGGGCATAATTGTATGCGTTTGCAATCGTCGGCGTTGCGTTTGCCGCCGAACACAGGGGAGAGATGACCATGACCCAGAACCATCCGCTGAACGTTGTGCTGCTCGATCTGGACGGCACGCTCACGCAGTCACATTTCGGCATCATCGCCTGCGTCGTCAAGGCGTTCGAGGCACTGGGACTGCCAGTGCCGGACGACGCCGAGCTACACCGGTTCATCGGCCCGGCCATTATTGAATCGTTCAAGCGCAACCATATCCCTGACGGCAAACTGGATGAGGCCGTGCGTATCTACCGCGAATACTACGCCGACAAGGCCGTGTTCGACGATCCGAACGATCCTGGGCATCTGGTGCCGGGACGCCTGTACAACCGCGTGTACGACGGCATTCCCAAGCAGCTGGCTACGTTGCGCAAGGCCGGATATTATCTCGCCATCGCCACCTGCAAGCCCGAGTATCAGGCCGTGCCGATCTGCGATCATTTCGGCCTGACCGGCATGGTCGACGGCGTGTACGGGGCCAGCCGCGACAATTCGCGCCTCGACAAGGATCAGGTGATCCGGTATGCGTTCGATCGCATCGGATTCGATGCCGCGGCAGGTGACCGCGCGCTGATGGTCGGCGACCGTTGGACCGACGCGGACGGCGCCTCGGCATGTGGTCTGGATTGCCTCGGTTGCGGCTGGGGTTATTCGGAACCCGGCGAACTCGCGCAGCACGGTTGCTACCGGATCCTCGATACCGTGGCCGAACTGTCAGGCGCGGTCGAGGATTACTTCGGCTGAGCGGGTTTTTCAATGATTGATCCCGGGCTTACGGCCGTTTCCGCAGTGTCAGAAGACCGTAGGCCCGGGACGAATATGCGCGGAGACGTACGGACACGACAGCATCATATTATCCGATAATGTACGTTATGTCAGAAAGGATTTAGGGGGCATTCCCGGTTTGGGTTGGAATCCCGTCGGAACCGTTGGAATATCAACGATTTCGACACCTTCCGCCGGACGGCGCGTCCACGTCCACAGGCGGCTGAAAACGGCTATGGGAGGCCGGGATAGGCACGCATAGGCACGCGCCCATGCGCGGGAAGCATGCCGTCCGACGACACAGAAAACCGGTCGAAAGGACAAGCCTCATGCCAGCCAGACAGACGCGCCGCGACAAGGGCGCGGGATCCGTCGTCAAAACCGATACGGGCAAATACAGGGCGTTCGTGCAGACATCCCCCGACCCCGCCACCGGGGAACGCCGAAGAGTCAGCGCCACCGGACGGACCCGAACGGAGGCATTGGAAAAGGCCCGAGAGAAGCTACGGCTCATGGAAGGAGACCCGCACGCATGGGATCGGATACCCACCGTGGCGGAATGGTGCGAAAAATGGCTCGACGAGATCATCGAACCGAAACGCACGCCGAACACGACGAAAACCTACCGGAACGCGGTGAAGCTCCGGATCATCCCCATCATGGGCGCCCTCCCCCTCGATGAAGTCCGCCCGCACCACATTCGCATGCTCGAACAGATGATACTGGAGGGGAATCCGAGACTCGGCGTGAAGGCGAGAAGCCCCGCCACGACCCTCAACACATGGCGTGCGCTGAACAGCGCTCTCGACGCGGCCGTCAACGAAGGAATAATCGACCGGAATCCGATGAAGGGATGTGAACCGCCGATGATGAACGACAACGAGATCAGAATCCTCACCCCGCTGCAGGCGGGACGGCTCATTCGCATGGAACCCGACCCCCAGTACAGGCTCATCTGGAGAATTCTGTACACGACCGGCATGCGACTGGGCGAAACCCTGGGGCTCACCGCCGGCGAGATCATGGAGAAGGACGGGGTGCCGTTCATCACCATCCAATGGCAGCTGCAACGGTTCGACGGCGTGGAAGACGAAAGCCGGTTTCCGAAATGGTATGCCGCCCGGCACGTCGGCGGAAGACTCTGGCTCGTACGACCGAAGACAAGAAGCTCCCGGCGATCCATTCCCATCACCATGGATCTGGCGGATGAGATCCGCCGTCACATGGAGGATACGGGAAGGAAAAGATCGGATGATCTGATCTTCCTCACCCGTCGAGGCAATCCGTTCGGCCGATCCACGATCCATCCCGCCTGGGACAATGCGCTGGAACGTGCCGGACTCCCCCATGTGCGCATCCACAGCGCCCGTCACACCTTGGCGACCATGCTCGCCACGCTCGGCGTATCCGACGTGTATCGCGAGGCGATCATCGGCCATGCTGACATCTCCACCACGAACCGCGTGTACACGCATACGGACATCGGGCATCTCGGTCGGGTCATCGACGCGGTGGGCACGCTGCTGGAAACTCCGGAACCCATGCGGGAGAACGCTTTGACCTGTGCGGATAAGGTCGGATGATCCGTCTTGTACGCATGCGTGGCGCATGAGCATTGAAAACCCGGTTCCCATTCAGGAGCGTCTTACGCTCACCCTCCCGGAGGCCGCATGGCTGGCCGGCCTGCCCGTACGCGAACTGCGTCATGCCGCCGACCGGCATGATCTGGAGACGTTCACGCTCACGTCCACGACGAAACGGGTCCGAAGACGGGATCTGGAGGATTGGCTGAACACGCTCTGAATGGGCGACACGCCTCGAACATGAGGCGTGTCGCCCATTCCCGTATTCGTTCCGGCGGACGCATGAGCCGTCCGTCGGAACGTCCGGCGAACATGGCGGAAGGGGAACGGGAGACGGTCATGGAATGCGTTGAATGCGGGATCATCATCGACGGGGAGAAGGATGCGTTCGACCAGTGCGAGGCATGCGATGCCGTGTATTGCGCGGACTGCGCGGAAAGGGATCTGACGAAATGCGACGAATCCGGTCACTCCCATTACGATGACAAATATTGTCCCGACTGTCTGACCGAATGCGGATGCTGCGGTCACCGGTCATGCCCGGACGGGCTGACGGGCGATGATTTCGATGTCTGCGACTTCTGCGGGCGCCGCCATTGCCCGGACTGCGATTTCTGCGGCGGCGATTCGTATCCGCGGGACGTGGAACGGTATTATCATTCGTCGCGCATCTGACCTGCGGCAAGCCGTCCGAACCGGCGGCCCAGCTCATCCACGTCGATCACATCACCGCCGCGGATGATCGTCTCGCGTGCGAGACCATCCACCGTCCGGACGATCAAAGCGGGGGTGAGCCGGCTCCCCCACTCGTACGCGTTCTCGAAATGCCGGCCGTCGAGCCTCATGCCGATCTCATCAAGCCGGAGCATGATGATCTCCTCCGCCAGATTCCCCGTCATGGCGGGCATGCTGATGCGCAGGTCGAATCGGCGGAACATGGCCGGATCCAATAGTTCAGGCATGTTCGACGCGGCGATGAGAATCCCCATCGGATTCCAGTCGTCGATCCGCTGCAGCAGCAGGCTCGTGGCGCGACGCATCTCGCTCACGTCATCCCGGCCGCGCCGGGAGCAGAGCAGCGAGTCGGCCTCATCCAGAAACAGGACGCACGGAACGAACCGCATCCGGTCGAACAGGATGCCGATGTTCTCCAGCGTCTTGCCCGATAATCCGTTCAGCAGCCGATCCAGTCGGATGGTGCGCAACGGGAGGCCGGATCGGCGGGAGATCAGCGCGGCAAGGGATGTCTTGCCCGTGCCCGGCCGGCCTGTCATCAGGAATTTCGACGCGGGGTTCAAACCGTGCGCGGCGAGCGCATCCGCATGATCGCGTTCGGTGAGGAACCGGTCGACGGCGGACCGGATGTCAGGCGGAAGAATCAGCTCATGGCCGATCCCGTCCTCCCGATCATCCGTATACTGCGAAATGACCGTGTCGGCCTTCGCCGGCTTCCCGTCGCCGATATGTCCCGCCTGTGCGAGCCTCATCGTATACGCGTTGTCCTTTCCGTCGTTCATCTTTCCGGCCTGTTCGGCGATCCGTAGGAACACGTCGCGCATCCGGCTGGCGGTGCGGCCCCCACCATGCCGGAGATCAGCGTGAACACCTTCCTTTGGCGGGTATCGTCGCCTCCCGTGCCCGGATGAAGCATGATCCCGAACATGATGATGGCAAGACCCGCGCAAGGGGCAGGCAGCCGGATGAAGGGGTTCCATGGCGAGGGGATGGCATCAGCCCATGTGGAATAGTAGACCATCATCGCATCATCCGCCACACCAGGCGGACCGACTCGATCCAGAATTTCCGATCCCATGCGGGTAGCTCTTTCCACGGGGTGTCCGAGTCGGACATATGCTCGTACAAGGCGCGAGCCGTGTCCCGCATGATCGTCTCATCCGGTTCCGCGTCCTGTTCCGGCTCGTCGAATTCGCGTCCGATCGCCCCGCCGATCCGTTTCATTTCCTCGGGCGTGAATCCGTTGGGGATGATGACGGTGCGCGTGCCGACCGCGGCCCTCTCCTTCAATCGGTAGGTGACGGTCGTGTGCGGGCTGAACGAGGCGTCGACCAGCTGGCCGGCCTCCACGTAAATCGGTTTCTCCATGTGATTCCTTTCCTAGATGAGGTCGAGATTGTCGCATTCGGGATGGAAGCCGTCGGACTGTTCCGGCCGCCCGTTGTCCCGGTCGGAGCCGACCGAAATGAGATCACCGTCCACTTTGATCTTCCATTCACGGCGCACGCCTCTGTCGTTGACGGTGAGCAGGTGGATGAAAATCGTTCCATCCTCGATCCGCGTCTCCGCGGTCGCATGCGCGCTCGTATCACCCAGATTGAAGGAGTCATGGGCCCGGTCGAGTGTCATGTCGGGGATGGGTTTCGGCAATGTCATGCTGTCGTCCTTTCATTTTCCGTCCGGCATGCGTCCGCGCAGATCACGATCGGGATGATCGGTCAGATACCGGTCGACGATCTCGCCCATCGGGGTGTTCCATGGCAGTCCGGTCGCCCGGATCATCTCCTCCCGGGCGACGAGCTGGTCGATCCACCATGCCTTCCGATCGTGGGCATTCCAATACAGGTCGCGGGTTTTCTTGTCGTCGAACACGAGCACGGTATGCGGTTCGGTCCGCAGGATCAGATACCTACGCTTCATCCGACTCCTCCGATGATCGGGCGTCCTTCGCATGCCGGCCGACGATCCCATACGCCTCGTCATCCAGTGCGGTCGCCACGCCCAGGCGGATGCTTCCACCGATCAGTTTCCGGTAGTGTTCGGTGGCGATCCGCGTCAATGCGAGGTTGGCGATGTCATGGGCGAGATCATCCCGGTAGGAGCGTCGCCCATGATCCAGACGGATCAGCACGCCTTGAATCATGAGCGTGACCGCCAGTCCGGCGACGGTCACGCATTGGAGCGGGCGGATCGGGGAGCCAAGTCCGGTCGTCACGGCCGCGCCGGTTTCGACCAGCGCCAATGCCATCCACAGGACGGAGAGCGTCAGCATAAGCCATCTGACCCTGGGATGGGATGCGGTGACGAATCCGATCACGGCGACCAGCAGTCCCAGCAGGTCGATCACGTATTCAAGCCAGTTCATATCATCCCGTATGCGTCCCAATACCGCATAGGCTTCCCGTCCAGAAAACGGAGCCTGTTTTGAAAGGAAGACGGCCGGCTTATGCGCAGACCATCCCCCATCCCCCTGATCATCACGATGATGCTCGCCATCCTGCTCCCCGCCACACCGGCGCTCGCCGACGATCCGACGGACACCGGGTCGAACGTGATCACCCTGTCCACGATCGGCAGCAAGGACACCGACAGGAACCGCACCCAGCAGAGCTTCCAGTTCGAGAACGCGGATTGGACCGGCTACTATATTCGCCCCGGCATCAAAGCCAGGTTCAGGCTCACGCTGGCCACGGATGCGGCGCGGCCGAACGTCACATGGGTGCACCGTCAGGTCGGCCGGGTCGATGAGAACAATTACGCGCAGGTTCGCGCCGTAGACGGCGGCATCCTCAAGGCGGGCGTGAACGAGATCGAATACGATACGACCAACCGTCAGGTCGGTCAAGTCCTCTACATTCGCAACGACGGCGGCGACAAGGCCACGATCACCGTCGAGAATGAGAACGGTTCAGATGGAAAGCCATCCCTCGGCCGATATCCGATCTACGAATACGATCCGGATGATCCGGCGGCATTCTGGCGGTACGTGCGGGAGCTGCGAGACTATGTGGCCAGGGGCGTCGACACGAAGGCCGGCGAGCTGAACACGAACCCGGATCTGGGTATGGATGCGACCGCGATCACCGTGGGACGCATGGTGTATGAGCTGCGTGCCGCGAAGCTCGTGGACGTGCTGAAGGACATCACCACCGAGCAGCAGGCGACGGACTGGATCAACAATGTCTATAAGGTGTCGACCGATCGTCTCGCCTACTTCGATCAGGTTCTCGGCTTCGATGCGAATGATACGGACGTCAGACAGCAGCCGACCCGGATGAGGATCGTGCTGGAATTGACGCAGAATCTGACGAACCCGTCGACCATGTTCGCATGGTATACGATGTACCATCTGCCGGAGAGCGTGTTCCCCGGCGTCGCCGCAAGCGTGGATGGCTCGCACGGTTGGGGCAACGATCATGAGTTCGGGCATATGCTCGACATCGCGCCGTTGACCCGTACGGAGGAGACGAACAATCTCATCAGCATGTGGGGTCGCCGTAACGCGGGCATCACGAAGACGGACGACGGGGCGAAATTCACGACCGGCGTCTACCATTCCGGCGTGCTGTCGGCGCAGAAGCAGCTCACCCAATACGTGAACGACCGGCTCTCGAACTCGGAGACGGCATCCAAGTGGGGTGACATCTGGTATGACGTGACAGCCCGATTCAACACGCTCCACTGGTTCGACCAGTACGACTACTCGAACTACGATTACGACAACGGTTCCGGGTACACAAAAGAACTCGCCGCCCAGGTCAACGAATACGGTGGATTGGGAGCCGTCTACCGGCAGGTGCGCCGCAACCCCGGCAAATACAATAACGTCGGCGGAGTCTACGATGCGGCGGCACGCGCCTACTCGGATGCGTTGGGGTATGACATGAGCGAGGTCATGGGCCGGTACGGGATGACCGTCACCGAAACAACCAAAACGTATACCGCCAAGTATCCAAAACTCGAGAATCGGGTCGAACTGTATTCGATCGACGCGGACGCGAAGGAAATCAACGGAGCCGTCCCATTCGACAAGCAGACCACCGCGCCGACGCTCACCACCGGTCGGACCGCGGACGGGAAGCTCACCGTCAAAGCCTCCTATCCAACCGATTCCAGGGAGGCGGCCGCCGTGTCCGGGTACATGCTGTTGAGTGACGGCAAGGAGATCGCATGGTCCGTTGATGGCACGTTCGCCGTCGATACGCCGAAACAGCTGCCCGAGCATACGATCGTCGCCTACGACAGCCGGGTCAACCCATCCCCGGCCGCCAAAGTGAAGACCACGGCGGACGTGAACATTCAGGTCTCCGCCACGGACAAAACCAACGTGGACAGGGCGACCGTACGGGTGACACCGGATGACACGCGCAGGCAACCATATGACGTGAAACTCTCCTACGGGAAAGCCACGTTGAAGGATCTGCCGCCGGCGACGATCACGATCCTGCTCGACGGGTATGAGACGACGCCGAAGACCGCCCACGTGGACACGTTGGACTGGCGGGGCGGCAGCCTCCAGTTCACCCTCTCCCCCACCGACCACAAGACCGCGAGCGCCGCGTTGCGTCCGATCGTGCATGGCGTGAAGACCGATGACGGTCGGCTGGCGTTCATGATCACCGATCAGAACATCAATTCGGACATCTACTACACGCTGGACGGCAGCGACCCGTCGATCGGCAACGGCATCCGATACACGGGCGGCGGCATTCCGATCACATCGAGTCCTCTTACGGTCAAAGCCATCGCCTACAAGGCCGGCAAACTTCCAAGTCAGATCGGTTCGGCCACGTTTACGGATAGTCGTCAGGTCGCCGTCTACGATCAGATCTACGGCCCCGACTACGGGGTCGGCAACAAGGTCACGTTCAACGTCGGCATCTACAATGGTGCGGATCAGCTCGGCAAAATCTACGGGAAGGTCAGCAGTCTCAACGTGCCAGACGGCTTGAAGGTCACCCTGTATGAGGGCGAGCATCTGACCGGCACGAGTCACGTGTACACGTCGAAGGTGAACTGGGTCAACGGATACGGGTCGTTCCCCATCAAGTCGCTGAAGGTCGAGACAGTGAAGGCCCCGACCGCAACGGAGGCCGGCCTGTTGTCCTTTGATCCGGGTGCCGGCAACGTGATGGGCAGCATGCCGATCATCCGAATGTACCGGGATGTGACCGTGACCGTTCCCGATGTCAAGTACACGCTGACCGGCAGGAAGCCGGTCGGCTGGAGTGTTGACGGGTGGAACAGCCGGCCTACCGCCGGCTATCAGCCCGGCGATGTGATTAGTCCGACGGACAAGAACATCATGCTCACCGCACAATGGGCGAAGAACACGTATACGATCCGATTCGACGGCAATGGTGGTACCGGCAGCATGAACGATATCATCGCGAACCTGGACGGCAGGACCATGATTCCGGTTGCGTCGTTCACTCGCACCGGCTACTCGTTCGCCGGGTGGAAACTGGCGGATGGTCGGATCATCCAGCCGGGCGAACATGATCCGCTCGCCGACAAGGCGGATGAAACGGTCACGTTGACCGCCGTGTGGAAGGCGAACCGGCAGACCATCCGATTCGACAAAGGCAACAATGCTGCGACCGGTAGTATGGCCGATCAGACCGTAGACTATGGGACCACGTTCACCGTCCCCGAAAACAAGTATCGGCTCGAAGGGTACACGTTCGCCGGTTGGAGGGATCAGACCGGAGCAACCCATCTGCCCGACAGCAGGATCAAGGTCACCAATGATCTGACGCTGACCGCCATATGGAAGATCAACGAGTATACGGTCAGGTTCGAGCCGGGCGCGGACAAAACCACCGGCACCGTCACCCCGGTCAATGTCGAACACGGCCGAACCGTCACACTGCCCGACAGCGGATACCGGCTCGCCGGACACACGTTCACCGGATGGAAGGATATGACCGGGACCATCCGACAGCCGGGCGACAGGATCACCGTCACCACCGGTATGACGTTCACCGCCCAGTGGAAGGCCGACGAGTACGTGATCGGGTTCGGGAACGGCTCCGACAAGGCGACCGGCAGCACCGCCAATATCACCGCCACCTATGGGAAGACCATCATCCTGCCCGACAACGGGTTCCGGCTCACCGGCCACTCGTTCATTGGGTGGAAGGATACGACCGGAACCGTCCACAAGCCGGGAGAGCAGGTCACCGTGACCGGTCCGCTCACGTTCACGGCCGTATGGGAGGCCAACCGGTACAAGGTGAGCTTCGACAGTGGTGCGAAGGATACGACCGGCGGCATGACGCCGATCACCGGAACCTACGGCGAAAAGCTGACAATCCCCGACAACGCGTACCGGCGTACCGGTTATATGTTCGACGGGTGGAGGACCGGTGACAACACCATGCTCCAATCCGGGGCCGGGATCACCGTCACCGGTGATCTGACGCTCACCGCCCGGTGGAGGCCGATCTCCTATATGATCCGTTTCGACGGGAACGCGAAGGATGCGACCGGGCGCATGGATGATCTCGCCGTCGCCTACGGCAGGGAGATCCGGCTTCCCGCCAACATCCTCGCCCGAGACGGATATTCGTTCGCCGGATGGAAAACCGCGGACGGCACTGTGATCGGGAATAAGGCGACCGTACGGAACCTTACGGCGGAAGCCGATGCGATCATTATTCTGTCCGCCCAATGGGAGAAAACCCCGGCCGAAAACGGGGGCGACGGCAGGCCGGCCGCGGGGGAAGCCGATGGCGGGGATTCGAACCGGAACCCGTCGAAGCAGACCGAGCGGCGGAAGACGGACGAGACGAACAACACTCGCAAGGATTCGAAGACCGTCGAAAGGCTGGTCGAAACCGGCGCGCCGATCGGTCCCGTCATGCTCGGCATGATCATGCTGGCGGGCCTGGCAATGATCCTGCTGACGATCCGACGCAACGTCAACGACTGACAGTCGAGAGAACGGGGGGGCGGGATTCCGCATATCATGCGCGGAATCCCGCCCCCGTTCTTTTTGACCGTTCAGTGGCGGCGATGGGAGGTTCGGCCCGGCTCGCCCGCATCATGCCGCCGCCCGTCGAGCATCCACTGGATGATCGCCAGCAGGGCGGCGAGCAGCAGCCACGGGACCGCCATGCACACGGATGCGAGCGTCGTATCCCACATGATCCGCATATGGAACAGGAACCGGGCGATCACCGCGCCGCCCACCGCGGTCAGCGAACCGCACGCCAGCAGAAACGAAACCAGCGCAAGACGCCCGAACAGCCTGCCATGACCCATATGAAAACCAGCCCTTTCCCTACGATCGGACACATAACCCTTTTCCGCGCCTATGCGCCGCCTTTCAAAGCATTCGCAGCGCATCATCCAGCAGATGCTGAAGATTCCCGCGCTCGCCGACCCTCATGCGCACGCTCGCATGTTCGTCGAACACGGTGACGACCGGAACGGCGGTCTCCGCGCAAAGATGGAACAGTATGCGATTCCCGCCGGTCGGCGACTCCACGTGCAGGAGAAGACCCCGTTCGTCGAAGTCGGCGAACGGATGATGGTCGCGCAGCCAGGCTGACAGCATGCAGGAGATCATGTCCCGATCATCCTCCGACGCGCCGGAAAGCCGATGCCCAATCCATTCGTCGATTTCACCCGGATCGGGATGGCACATGTCGTACAGAATGCCGGTCTCATCCACGTCATCCTCGTCAAGGGCGTCAATGCCGGTCCAGTCGCCGTCGCATGCCAGATCGTACGCCCAATCCCTGTCACGCTCCCCGTACGGGTGGAGGATCATCCGCAGATCCGACGGCCTGACCGCATCCGACTGCAGGGATACTGAGCACGGTCGCCAGCCGGGGATCATCCCATTCGGCCGACGCCCGTCGAACGTGAACGCGCGCAAAGGTCCGGCCGCCGTGAGCGTTTCCAGCATGCACGCGTCCCCGCCGATCAGCCGCGCCAAAGTCCAATACCGTTCGCGAGAATACCCGTTCATGATCCGCCGCCTTTCAGTCGCACAGGATAAGGACCGTATTCTCCAGCGGGCCGTCGGCCATGTCCGTGCCTTCCGGCCAGTAGGAGCCGTCATCGTCCACGGTCGGATGCCATGACAGGCCGAACGTCTTATGATACGGGAGATCATCCTCATCATCATCCGCGCACACCAGCACCTTCGCGTTCCCGCCGTACTCCGCCTTCGCGAGCAGCAGCTTCGCCAGCAGTTCGTCGACCGTCATGACCGTCATCCTTCCCGTTCCCATCCGGAGCCCATCCCCGGAACGGTCGGCTCATGCGTCCGCCGTTCTCACGGGTTGACCCACGGCATGCGGAGGATTCGGATTCGCAATACCCTTCCCATATGTCTTTGTACTGGGAGATCAGATCATATTCGGCCGCGACGATCCCGGTCGACCCGCCGTCGATGAGGGATGCCGGAAACGTCGAAGTCATATCCGATGACGACATGATGACGGTCATGAAATACGGGGACGAATGGGCGTTCCAAACCAATGCGGGATATCTCGTCATGCTCCTCCCAAGACGGGAAGGCGCCTACGGTCTCCAATCCGCCTCCGATCCGCATGCGCCCGCCTTCACCCAGGATCGAATGTTCTCCCACATGGAAAGCGCGAGTATCCTTCGGGTCGACATGAAGACCGACGGCCCCTCCGTCTTCCGGCTGGATGACGGCCCCGAATGCGATGTCACGGATGCGGATCTGCCGAATGTTCTGACCGAAGCCGTCATTCGCATCATGGGGCAGGCGGTCGAAAAGGACATGCTTGACGAGACGAGCCGGCTTCTATGGCGGGAGAATGCCGATCCGCATCGGATGATCTCCTACCGGAGCCGATTCGCCCGATTCGAGGATCTTCGCCGCCGGTATCGGATCGCATCCCCGGATCTGGATGCCCTGTACGAAAGATACGAGAAGGCCGTCGGACTGTATGACGACGAGAACGGCCGGAGGGCCGAATGGGGGTCGCAAAGGGCCGGCATCCTGCTGCTGATCCTGTCCGTCATAACCGGCATTCAGGCCGTGATCGACATTCTCCAGTTCGCCCCCGGCTGGGATGCGTTCCCATGGTGCGGTCGGATCATCGTCCTGCTTCTGCTTCTGATCGTCGGCGGGATTCTTATGGTCAAAGGATCGCATTGGCTTTCGCTGAAAGATTCCAGACGGTCAGCACGGTCGAAACGATCATGAACATGAACGTCGGCAGGTCATGCACCCATTCGATCGTGAACCGGTAGAACCTGAGTCGGGGCGAATCCCTGACGGATTCGGCCATGAGCCAGGGTATCGCATCGGATCGCATCCATTCGACGGCCCATACGAGCATCAGCAGCAGGATCAAAGCCGGATACCAGACGATCAGATGCGGTCCTCCCCGCAGCCATGAGGCGAACATGAGCGGAAGACCCGACAGCATGTATGCGAATCCGGTGAGATCCGACGGCTCGCTCCAAATACGGTCTCGCATGTAGGCGATGCGTGCCGGCAGACGGCAAAGCCAGACGGTCAGGAACCACAGCCAGCCGGCCATGAGCGGAATGATCCACATGATCGCATCCCCTTATCTTGGGATGGGGAATGCCTCATGCCGGCTGCCGCCGGGCTGCCAGCCGAGCCTTTGGCAGGATTCGCCGCGCCGCCACTTGTTCCACGCCTTGATCATGATCGCCGCCCTGACGCGCGGATCGACCCTTTTCCCCTTCATGTCGGCCAGGGTGCGGCGGACCGTGAGGATGGGACTGTCCGCATCCAGTCCGGCGCCGGTGGCGAACGCTTCGAGGAACGCGTCCGCGTCCGTCTCGTCGATTTCGCGGAAGCGCTGGATGAGCACGGCGAGATGGGCTGCGGGGAGGAGTCCGCCGCAGCGGCCGTAGACGCGTTTCGCGGTTTCGGCCGCATCCGCGATGCCGGGATGCGTCTCCACCCATTCGAGGGTCTGGCCGCCGCTCATCGCGTAGGCGCCGCCCTGACGGAACGCGCTTTCCGCCCCGTATTCGCTCCACGTGTGGTCGGTTCGGGCGGCCGCGGCGATCGCGGTCGCGTTCGAATACCCGTGTTCGAGCCGGAGCGCGTCCGCGTTGGTGCGTTTGACTCCCTGATCCATGCTGGACTGGGTTTCGGGGTCGAGTCCGGTGACGACGAGTGTGGTGAACGGGAGTCCGGTGCGCACGCTCGCCTCGCACCGGTTCTGCCCGTCCAACAGGGTGCCGTCGGCGGCGATTTTGACGGCCTCCCCGTTGACCTTCCACCGTCCGGCCTTCAGGTCGGCCATGTAGCGGCGGATGGCCTGCTCCTTGAGATTGCGGTTGTGCGTGTTGGAGGCGAGGAGTCGTTTCGCCTCCTGCGGGGTGATGGTGCGGAATTCCGCCTTGGGTTCCATGCGCTTCGCTCCTTTCGGAATGTCGTCGGATCATATGCGTCGCCCATCCACTATGCGTTCATGAACGGCGACCGTTCACCGGCGCATAGACGCCCGGCGACCATGATGATGATTCCGAAAGGAGCGGCATTTGACCGAAGACCACACCATTCTCGACGATCTCAGAAAGGTCAGCGCATGGGCCGACGACCCCAACGCCAACGGACGGCCGCGCGAGCAGTTCGAACGACTCGCCGGCCTCCCCTTACGCGACCTCAACCATGCGATTGACGCCGTCACCGACCCGAACGAATACGAACGGCTCGCCGTATTCGCCGCCGACCGGCTCCGCAACGACCGCAAACGGCTCAGGGAACGACTCTACCGGGACGGCATCGAATTCCAGGCCGCCCGCCAGCAGGCCGGCATCAGCCAGGAACAGGCCGCCAAGGAGACCGGAACCAGCGTCAGCACCATCCGACGCTGGGAGAACGACGACCGGTATCCGCCCAGCCTCACCGCATGGGAGCAATCCCGTACATGGCTCGCCAGCCTCGACCGGGACGCGCAATGGCTGCTCGCCAACCATGCGGAACTCCGCGACCTCCACAACCGGGACTATGACCCGGATGACGGGCCGGACCCGTGGTGGATCGGCGGGATCACGTTCCTCTGGCTCCGCGACCAGGACACCTATGACACGCTGATCGAACCGATCCGCCGTAACCGGCTCATCGACGAAATGCGCGACGCGAACGGAAGACTCCCGACCGGAATGCCCGAAACGACGGAACCGCCCTACGATCCGTTCGACCCCGACGACGAACGCGAATACGAAAGACGGGCCAGACACGCCAGGATCCTCGGACTCAGCCTCATCGACCGCCCCTCCTACACGCAGCACAATGCCGCCGTCACCCTCGCCTGCCATCGCATCCGCATGCGGCTCGCCGGCGACATCACCGAATACTCGATAGACCTCGCAGGGAAAGGAAACTGAATCATGTACGAAATCAGTGAACGCATCCGCCAGGGCATCCTGCTCGCCCTCGCCGTCCTCATCACCCGCCTCACATGGGATAAGACCCCGAGCATCATCCGATGGGCGAAGACCATGATCATCCTATTGCTCGACGCCATCCGCCAATGGTTCGCCCCGTACGCGGATCACGTCGGCTGGTGGCCGATCATCCTCCTCACGGTCATGCTCATTCCCCTGCTGCTCACCATACTCGACTGGCTGTGGCATCCATACGAGACGCTCCGCGCCTTCGGGGAATACGCATTGGAAATGCTCGCCTCCATCGGCGGCGGCATCGCATGGCTGACGATCCGTCTGATCCGATGGGCGAAACCACGGATCACGGTCATAAGACAACGGATGGGACGGAACGCAGCCTGAACGAGAACGTCCGGCGGGGATGACGGATTCCGACCCGTCATCCCCGCCGGACGTTCTCAATCCCGGTGATCATCGGCATGATCGCCCAGACCGGTCCCGTTCACCCTGTCCGGCATGAGCCGGTCATCGCATACGGTCCGCGGGCTTCAAGCAGCAGCCGGCCGAAATCGGTGGAGAACAGTTCCCTCTTCGGCGAACCCGATGCCACGGTCAGTCCCCCGTTCCCGTGATCCGGTCGCCGATCGTCCAGTATCGTCCGCCCACCGCGTCCGCGCCGCCGTAGCAGAGCACGTCGTGCAGATCCTCCGGGAACATGACGTCGGCCATCCACAGACCGTCATGCCACTGCTCGTCGCGATAGTCTCGCAATCCGATGATCTCATCCTCCGCCGTCGCGTCTTCGGTCAGCACAAGCAGATACGAATGCCATCCTTCAGGCGGATGCCGGAATGCGCCCGGCCTGCCGATCCGGCCCGCATGTCTGCGCCGATCCAGTCGAATATGGAATTCGCGTGTCAGCCGGTCGTAGCGGTTTAGAACATCCATGTCCCGTCTCCTTCCATCGGCTTCGGTTCGGGGAGCAGATCGGGGATCGGGCTGCCGAGCAGCGTGCCGTCCATGAGGACGAACACGAGCAGACCGCGGGTCGTATGGCATTCGACCGGCGGATTCTCCCGCCAGCATTCCTTCCCCGGCGCATGCCCCCGCTCGTCGCGGAGCATCGCGTTCCGGTCGAGCATCATGCGCAGCCAGCCGGTCGCCCGCGCATCCGGTTTCGTCGGATATTCCGACGTTTCCGCGAACGGGTCAGGATCCTCGTACGTGAACATGTCCGGATCGCAGGAGCAGAGACTCGGCTCCAGCCCCCACTCCTCGACCGTTTCGCGGATCAGCCGCTGGAAGCGGAGACGCCCGTTCTCGCCTCTCAGATACGGGCGCGAGCATGTGTGCCCGTCCGAGTACGGGCAGGAGGTGACCTGCGCGAAATGCGATCGCTGACGTTCCGCCTGCAGATCGATGATCGCATCCCATGCCGAATCGGGATCATCCAGCGGATGCTTCTCCATGTGGCGCAGCCATGGGCGGCCGGTTTCGATGAGCCGTTTCGTCAGCCCGGTATGCGCCGTCAGCCAGTTCTGCGGGCTGAAGCATCCGCGCCACCTGTACGTGTTCGCGTCGGCTGCGCCGTGGCGGAGCATGCGCTCCGTGCCGTCGTCGATGCACGCCTCCGTCATTCGACGGCTCACATCCGGGGGGAACATGAGCCGGAACCATTCGAACAAATCCTCTGACAGTCCATCCGTAGTCTTCATGCCCCGGCTCATGCGTCCGCGATCGTAGACGACCGGAATTATGAGACCGGGAAGAATCGCATTCGATCCGGGGATTGCTTTCAGATATCCGGACCATTGCCGAACGGCCCCCACCAGTCGCCTGGAGGCTCCAAATCGGAATCCATGCCATGAACCGATGCGGTGAAGCGTCCCAGTCGATCACGCCCTTGTCCGGATTGAGATGTGTGGAACATCGAACCAATCGCCCTCCGATACCGGTCACGGACATCGGATTCCAATAGATCCGCAAAAGAGGCGAGTTCGGTCTGTCGTCTCATCATGAAGGTCAATTCACGGAGACTTCGGGGAGGCAGTTCGTGACGATCACACATATCAATTAAGGCCTCCCTCATTAGACTCGGATTCTCCCGAAATCTTTCCATAAGGAAATCGGCCTCGTTCTGAACGATCAATGGATGAAATGCGCGAATCGCCGGAACGTTGAAATGCTTCAGATTTTCGGTGACGAGCACATCCGCTTCGGAGGATATGGCTCCTACCGCGATCGCTTTGTCATCCGGATCATAGGTCAGGGAATCCGGATAGTCCTCCAGAGGATCCATGACGACCATCGCATCGGGGAATGCCCGCCGCATCATCGTCAGACGGCGTCGTGCTTTGCGGGATGCCTCGGTATCCGAAAGCTCGATACCCTCGCGACGATCTAAATCCTTAAGTCGTTCGGGAAGATGATGACCGAGTTCCATAAACACATGTTCGTTCCATAAAGGAGTCAGAAGCCGATACGGGGCATCGGACATCGAAAGGAGAATGTCAAGGGATGGATTCCCGTAAAGGACATTCGTATCAAGAAATGCTCGGATCGGGCCAGCCATGCTCCTGCTCCTCCACCAACGACAGCAAATCCGATGTCGCCTTCTGTCGCTGTCGCACATGCTCCCCATACGAATCCAATGATTCACGGTCAAACAGCAGCGGGGTCGAAGACAAGATTGGCAGATCCCCGATGTCAACCGCATGACGAAGCAGATGAGGGGCGATTCCAATTCGCTCCGAAGCCTCGTCCAAGGTCAATGCCTTTCTCAGCGCGCTCTTTCGTCTGAGTCTTTCGAATATTCCCATGACTTCAATCTCCTTGCGATGATTCATGACGACACATGCGTCCGTCCTACTGCATATAAGTCTTCGACTATTTCAAAAAGGAGTCAATTCGAGTATACGGTCCTGTTTTTCGACAGTTCCCGATCCGTCAGCCCTCCCGGCAGTCGTTCGACGCACGCGTCGGCGTATTCGTCGAACCGGTCATCGGTCAGGATCGATGCGATTCCGTTCGGATTGTCCGCCGGCGGGGCGAACAGTCCGATGTCCGCATGGATAAGCACATGATTGGCGCAGATCGCGGCCAGCCGAGGATCGGCCGACCATAGGATGCGGAGCAGATCGAAGGAGAGCCGCTCCGCATCCCCGCTCGAAGGAATCCCCGGCTGGGGATCATGCAGTCCAAGCAGCCTCGCATATTCGCGGATGTCATCCGACTCTAACGGATGCCGGGATCGTTCCAGCATGGCATTCCACGCCCGTACCGTGGGATAAATGAGCACGGTTTCGGATACGGGTCGTCCCGGTACGGCGATCCCGGAGTTGAGAATGGATGTCACCGACGTGTATTTGACCCGTCCGTCGATCAATAGGAGAAGCCGCCAGATCGTGTCATCGGACAGCTGGTAGGCGAGACGGAGCGCCGCATTCTCCCTGAGTATGAAAGGAGAAGGCGGTATCAGCGGGTTTCGATCCATTTAATGCTTCCTACCGGCACGGAGACGACGACGCCGTCCAGTCTTGTGAGTCGGATGAACGAGTCGTCATCCTCGCGGTGGGTGTACATCATCATCGATCCATCCGCGAATTCGAGAAGGGGATACATGTCCCGCCAAACGAATGTGAATCGTCGATGCTGAAGATCCCGGAGTGTATACCCGTAGCCGGTTCGATCCTTGATGCAGCCGTTCTGTTCCGCCTGCACCTTGTACTCCCAATGACGGCCCGTAGGATCCTCATAAGTGAGCCACCATTCGTTTCCGTCGAACATCCGTCTCACGTCCTTCTCCGTGTGGATTGCCGTATCCGCCATCGTCCTGTCTCGCTTCCCACGCCATCGTCTTCACGGGATGAGGCTCACGCATCTGCTTCCATGCCGTCCATGATAAGCCGGAGAATGCCGACCGCGGTTTCGGTATCCCATCGGCCGGTCAGGCAATGATCGACGATCGGCCGCCAGTCCTCCCACTCGCCATGATCGGGAATCCAATATGCGCCGCCGGTCCGATCGAAGTCCGCGCATGATTCGCCTTCCAGTTCCCGGAGGCGGCGGCGCATGAGGAACCGCGCCTTGTCCGCCTCGTAGCAGGAGGTCCGGTCCACGTCGCGGATGATCGGCCTCAACCGGGATTCGACGGTCTCCCAGCCGGTCCAGAAGCGGATGATCCGCCGGTCATCCGCTTCTGGACCGGCCATGTGTCGTCGGGCGGCATGTTCGATCATCCGGTCCAGGCGGCGGCGCAATCCCTGAGCGTACAGGCCGAACGTCTCCGCGGTCAACGGCCGGCCGGCGGATTCCGCTGCGATAATATTGTCGGCCAGATCGACCTGTTCCCCGGATGGCTCCTCGTCGGCGTCAAGGGCCTTGAGCATCGTCTCCCAGGATGTTTTCACCATGTTCGGCGCTTCCAGCCTTTCGCGTTGAACATGCGGATCGCCCGTTCGGGCGTATCATGCCGGTACATCATCCGGATGGCCGCATGCCGGTCACTCTCCCTGACGATCCTTTCCGCCCATTCCAGCATGAGATTCTCCGGGATCTCCCCCGCATATCGGATGCTCGTCCATTCGCCCGCAATCCGACAGACGGCCGGCTCTCCGCCGGGATACTGTTCGACCAGCATCCGCCACGTGCCGATGTCGTCGCACCAGCCGGCCAGCCGTTCCAGCTGCTGGGGCGAACATTGCCGGGAGGCGATCAGATGGTAGGCGACCGTCGCCGGATCGGATCTCAGGACACGCGGCTCGGCCTCCAGCAGGGGGATGATCAGATCGATCTGCCCACCGGTCGGATTGGCGTGGCAGACGAAGTCATCCATCACGCCATCCCCGTCCCTCAGCATTATCATGATCTGGTCGACGGTGATCGACGCGGCCAGCCGCGACAACAGATCGTCGTTCATCTTCGACCCTCCATCCCATTCCGGTCAACGGTTTTCGAATCATCCCATATGACGGCCGGCTCGCCCGCATGAATAAGCGTATACGGGGTGCCATCCGCCCTCAGTCTCGTCTTGCGGATCAAAGGATCACCCACGAACCGGTCGCCGCCGGTCAGGATGGGTATGATCCGATGCCCCCAATGACCGGCCTCCCAGTCAAGATTCCGCGTGCGTAGCCGTCGCAGCGTCGCATACCCGTTGGGCAGGATCTCCGTGATCTCATACCAGGACACCCATCCATGCCGATTCCTCGCCCGGAGTACGGTTCCCGGCGCCCATGCGCTCATATCCCGCACACCCCCTGCAGGACAAGCCCCCGTTTCTCGAACATGGCAAGCCGTTCGAACAGGGCATCCTGCAGAATACGACGGATTCCCGGCGATGCATGCCGCCAATCATACGCATCCCCCGTCGCGTAATCGTAGACGCCCGCCACGAGTCGCGGGGCATTCATTTCCACCACGAAACGCAGGCCCCATGATTCGGGCCCGATCGGCTTATGGTACAGCCATACGCCGCTCATATCCCGACGGAAACCCAGATCGTACAGGGTTTCGGGATCGGGAAGACGGGTGATGCTCATATCGTTGATTTCCTCGACATTCATGACAGGCCTCCTTGATCTTTGCCGGATTCTTCCGATGGTGACCGGGATCATGCGTCCGGGCCGAGAATCATCTTCGCGCGCCGCAGCGCCAGGGTCAGGGCGCGGGATGGATGATCGCCGGCCGGAATGCGGATGACCGCCGGACAGGCGGGCTTCCATGTCTCGCCCCGATCATCCCGTTCGCACGTCCAGCCGTATGATCGGAGCCGGCGGCGAAGAGTTCCGGCCGGATCCTCATCCAGCATGCGCCGGATCGTCCGTTGAACGGATGTCAGGCATTCGATACGCGGATCATCCGCATCCAGGCACAGCAGATCCGCATCCAATCCATGCAGGAACACGCGGATCGGATCCATGTCCGAGCCTTCCGCGTGTTCAAGCATGCGGGCGAAACGTTCGGACAGATCCTCGTACAGGTCGGCCTTCAGCCGCCATTCGGGAATGCCGTCCGTCGAGTAACGCTCCCACGCGTAGCGGGTCGCATGTTCGAGCAAGTCGAGAATCCTCTCGTTCAAGCCATGCCCCGAATCCCCGTGAGACCGTGACCTCGAAGCCGTTTCGCCTCAGACAGGATATCTTGTCTGAATCGTTCCCTGATCGGCGGGATCTGACTCACCCACTCGTACGGTTCCCCGTTGTCGTCGTCGATGAGGATCATGCCCCATGCGCCATCCGAAGCCCGGACTTCGGTGTGAAGGCTCATATGCCAGGCCGCGGGGCCGGCGGGCATGATCCGCTCCCACAGGCCGCGATTGTCCCGACGGAAGCCAAGACGCGTCATCATCGCATCCTCGGGCAGCGGGGTGAAACCCTGGATGATCGTGAACTTCAGCCGAACCGTCGTCATACGGTCTCGCATTCCATGCGGATACGGTCAAGCAGATCATCGACCTGTCCCGGATCATACCCGTCTCGGGTCATGGGCAGTCGAATGCCGCGCAGACGCTCCGCATCAATGTCCTGATCATGTTCAAGCCGGCTGGCGATGTCGTTGAGCAGCGGATCCACCGCGAGGGGATCATAGCCGACGCGGGTCACGTCGAACATCGCGTCGCGGATCATGGGCGGGGTCATGACTCCCCCTCTTCGGGGAGCGTCATGACGGCCGCGGTCCTCAACACTCCCAGGATCGTGTGCATGCCGCGACGCGCATCATCGGACAGCCAGTCGGGCGAAACGGTTTCGATGGCCATGCCGTCCTCGCTCAACGGGGTGAGCAGGAACGTCAGCCACGCGCATTCCACGCCCGGCAGGCCATCCACGCCCACAAGCTCGTAGCGTGGCATGAACAGGTGGGGAAGCGTCGGATCATCCGGATAATCCGACGTCGCATCCTCCGTCAGTCCGGCCACGAGATCACGCGCATACGATTCGAAGCCGTCCGGGGCGGTGAAGCCGACGTGGAAGCCGGCCTTCCGTTCCGATTCGGAGGATACCTGCACGTAGGCGATCGTCCCGTCCACGGGCGGATCGTCGATCGTCACGGTGCGGGCGATCAGGATCAGGGTCATGGGATTCATGTTCATGACATCCTGTATGCGTCCGTCAGCATGATCCCGGTGTTCGCGGATCCGGGGCGGTCCGCAAACCGTTCGACCTCGCGTACTCGCGCAGAAGATCAAGAGTGAGCGTGAGCAATGGCCCGTTGTTCCGATCCGGATAGGCGCGCACCCGATCGTTCACCTCGACCATGTAACCCTTCGGGAACATGAACCCCCGCCCCTCATCCACGATCGTGAATGTGACCCGATTCGCCTCCAATGGGAGAATGGTCGGGGAACCGGAGGGGCGCACCGGCAATGGTATCGGGTCGATGAACGCGGTGATCCGGCGGGTTTCACGCCGGGATTTCATGTGGAAGCCGCTCATGCGCGCCTCCCCCGTCGGGATTCGAGACGTTCGCCCGCGTGAAGCAGATGGTAGCCGCCGCAGTTGGGGCATTTGCGGGCGATCATCCCGTCCGGCATGCCGCCCAGTGCGATGTTCGCATCCACTGGCGTCTCGTACCGCATCCGGCCGCATTTGCGTTCGAACCGCTTGGCGGCCTTCAACGGGCGGGGCCCGTGCTTTTCAAGATTGTTGCGTGGCATGACTGTTCCTTTCGTCTTGCTGATGAATGGTTTCCGAAATGGGCGGTCAGGCGGCGACCGTCACCGATGCGGCCGGTTCGATCGCGTCCATGACCGTGTCCGCGAGCAGCGTCCTGTCGAACGCCCGCTCCGCCACGCCCTTGTTCAGTCGGATCGTGACCGTGCCCTTGCGGCCCGCATGCCATGACACGCCGTCGGGGATCGCGCCCCCATGCCCGCGGATGAGACGATCCAGATACGCTTCGCCCATGGCGGTGACGGTCGGATAGTTGACCGTATGATAGGCGGGCTGTCCCTCGCAGTCGAACCCGTAGTGGGCGAGGAAATCCGCGTACGCCAAGGGATCATCGACCATGTACCGGCCCTCGCCATCCTTGGACACGCTGACGGTGGCCGCATCCAGTCCGCCGAAGCGCGCGTTCTCCCCCGGCGCGTCCGCGTCGTGGTCACGCTGGTATTCCGCTTTCATGGCCTTCAACGCAGTGTCGATGCGTTTCTGCAGTACCGCGAGTCCCGCCATGCGGGCCAGCAGCTCGTCGGGTCGCAGGCTTGAATAATCGTATTCCTCACTCATGGGTCGGCCTTTCGTGTCCATTCGGATGGATCGGGATGATCCGTCCGTGTCGGCGGAATGCATGCGTCCGCCGTGACGCATGCGGATTGGCATGACATGTTCGGATTATCGTATGCGATGGCTGACGGGCTATGCGGAGACCCTTCCGTCCGATCACGGGCGGATCCAGTCGCGTCGCCCCGTCTATCCTCTACTGTTGGAACGATTGGCCTCGGACGGGGAATGGGAACAGGTCGACCGGCTGGATATGCCCGTCCCGAACCTGGACTCGTATACGCGCGGCGCGTTCTGGCGGAAGGCCGAGAATCTGCTCGCCGACCGGCATCACGTGCATGTGAATCGGGAGTATACGGTCGACAGCCGGCCGGTCGTCGCCTGTTAGAAAACCCGGACGACCCGAAGGCATAGGATCATCCGTTAACGGAGATTCATTTTCGATGACGGGAGACGAATCATGGTCCAGGATGCGAACGGACGAAGGCACGTGGCGAAAGGCCGACCCGACGGGGGACAATACGACAGGGAGAATAAGATCCGTCATGTCGATTCGGATCTGACACCGCCGAACCCGCTACAGGATATGACACCTGCCATGATGGTCGAGGATCGCATTCGAATCCGGCTCGCCAAGGATCGGGATCTGCCGGCTCATGCATGCGATCGGGTTCTCGAACTGATCCGCCCCTGGCTCCAATCCGCCGACATCACACCCGGAAGCCAACCGGATTCGGACAATCGGCTCATCATCGCCGTCGCATGCTTCGACCCGGATGGGATTGGCGGAAGCCGCGCAGACTACATCGAATACGGATTATCCGACGTGCTGGAAGACTATTCGATACGGGTCCATGACCGTCCCGCTCTGCAGGAACAGGTCGCACGGTCGATCGACAGGCTTGCCGTCAATCCGGCCAGGGAATACCGTCGACTCGGGCTTCCCGATCGAATGCCGTCGCGCGCATGACGAAGACAATTCGGAACATATCGGAAGGAGACAGATCATGGTCAGGGATGCGACCGGGCGAAGCCACGTGGCGAAAGGCCGGCCGGACGGCGGCCAATATGATACGGAGCACGGCAACGGGAACGGGGCCGACGACATCACCCCGCCCGACACGGGAACAATCGACCCGAAGCCGTACGAGCCGTACGGAGGCTGGTCCGACCAGTCCGTCGCGGAGACGATCGGCCTGAGCGGCATCGGCTCCACCGTCAACCGGAGCATTTGGGACGAATACACGACGCATCCGCGCAAACGCTCATACACGGTCGAAGGAGAGAAGCTCACCCGCATCCAAATGCACGGGCTCGCCCGCGCGCTCGCCATCGACGCGTGCGGACGCGAAGCAAAGGAATGGAATCAGGATGAGGAACAGGCGAAACGAAACGCGGCCGAATGGTTCGATGCGAATCATCCCGCGCCGAAAGGCTACGAAGCGCCGCCGCTCCCATAGACGACGGACGGGAGACGACTATCCGCCGATCCGAACGTCGGTGCGGGAAACAATCCTGCCACCGTCCTGCGCCGACATGTTCGCCTTATCCGCCAGTCTTTCACCGGCGTTGACCAGCTCCCCGATCAGCGGATAAAGATCCCCCGCAAAATCCAGTTTCGACTCCACGTGGACGGTCACGGAACCGCCGGGAATGAGAAACCGTCGATCGACCAGAACATTATTGGCATTCCCTTTCCCGGGATCGGAAGGGATCCTTTCAACGGCATCGTCTTCCCCGCTTCCCGATTCCCTGATGACGAAGCCCCCGGAACCCGGCACGGCCATTCCGATATCGACGAGTCCTTTCGCGAAGCAGTGTAGGAATCGTTTGGCAAGAGGTCTGTCCAGGCCGGTACGTCTCATGAGATCCGTCTCCAGATCCTCGAATCCGAGAAGGGTATTCGCCGGCAGATTCTCGTACAGGTCATGGAAGGGAATGTAGGATGAAAACGCCGCGAAGACATCCTGCCTCTGCTCCTCATCCGCCAGCTTCAATCCCAGTTCGGTGACGTGAAGTATCCTTCTGGATCTCGTCGCGAGCCCGTATTTGCACAGCGAGTATATTTTCTCCTTGAACGAGCCGCTACGCGGACTCTGACCGAATGCCTGCGAGATCCGCTCATTGTCGAGTCCCCGTTCCGCATATTCCGACCCGTTCAGATTCAGAAGAACGCGATTATAGTGAATGCACTGAAAAAGAGGCGTCCTGGGGAATGCGGAGTATCCTGAACTGGGCATCGTGGTATCCTTCCATGGAACGGTCGTAGGATATGCGAAAATATAGGCGATGATACAGACCGGAGGAAGACTCATCCCCCTGACCGGCATCCGATCAAAACATGAGTGTGGCGCATCCGCGCCGCTATGATCGGCCGGCATGAACGAGCTTCTCATCCTCTCCCTGGGCGCGGATCTTCTCCCCCGGCTTCGCGCCTCCCTGAAAGCCGACGGTTGGCGGCATGCGGGCGACCGTCCCGTCGAGACATGGGAGCATGCGAACGGACGGATACTAATCACGGGGATCGGCTGGTATGCGTACGACGGGATCAAGGATCAATGGCCGCCCGTCGCCGATTACGATGCGCTCGAACCGGACGTGCATTTCCGCTACGCATACGAGGATCTGGACTGGTCGGATCGGGAGATCCTCGACCTGCTCGTCAATCTCCGATTCGAAAGTCTGAAGCCATCCCCCATGCCGGCCGAACGGATTGGGGATAAGGATGTTCGACGGGCGGAACTCGATCTGCTCCGATTCCGGGATGCCAGACTCATCCTCGAACCATTGTCGGAGACCACGACGGAAAGGCAGTGGGATGAGCGGGAGCGGATGTTCGTCGAAAGGTACGAACGCATGCGGGAGCTGTCCAAACCCGCGAACGATCGGATACTCAGGTTCTTCCAGGGGCTTGGCGTCATTGCGGTCGCATTCGATGCGGGACAATGGGCGACATCATTGTTCGATGCGTCGACTCCTGTTTCGACCATATCCTTTATCGTGACATTATCGTTCATCATCATCGGAATTGTTCTGGTCCGAAAATGGCGGCCCTGATCAGTCGTTCAGAATGAATAGGCGAATGAGGAGAATCGGACCCCCTACCCCCAGTATCCAGATCAGCAATGAAAGCATCGTTCCGATCAGATAAAGCCGATGCCATTGCCGCCAGTATCGGTTAAAACGCGGATAAGGCTCCCGATCCGACCAATACAAATCCCATATGACGGGCGCCCAGAATGAACAGCCGACAACGAGTGAAAGAAAAACGAGAACAATCCATTTCACAGGGCATCCTCGCCGATCGGGAGGATGCCCTGTTTCATGAGGATCGCGGGCAGCGGGGCGCAGCCGCCCGCCAGCATGAAGACCACGGCCAGCCCGATCCGTCCCGCCAACGGAACATCCGGCAGAAACAGCGCGGCCGACAGGCCGGCAAGCATGTAGCATCCGCCGACCATAAGCATGACGTGAACGATCCGGTTCTCGAACCGTCGGCGTACGCGCAATGTGCGCCGATCCCCGCGCGTACTGCCCGAAACGCGGGCCGGACGAAGAACGGTCGTCTCCTCGCCTACACCCATGAGAGCACCCCCGGAACATCAAGGATCACGGACGCCGGATCACCCATATGCACCCGGATCGTATCCGGCCGATCGGCGAGCATCCGCCAGTCACGCCACCCATCCTCATCTTTGCCGATCAGCAGCATCGGCACGCGACGGGCCCGCATGTCATCCTTCGACCATGGCGAATTCCCCTTATGCGACCAGTCGTCGGCCGGCTCCAGTACGGTCAGATCGAACGGGACCGCCGCATCCACGACCCGGCTCACATACCCGTCATACACGACGCCCGCATTATGCTCATACGGCGCATCATCCCAGTCATCCCCATGCCATGACCTCAACGCAGGGTCGCCCAGAAACAGGCGCAGCACGTTACCGCGCCTCACGCAGTCCAGAATGATCAGATCACGAAAATTCTCCATACGCAACCATATGCGTCAGGGAAGCTGATCGGAATACGAGTACGGGAAAGGCACTGAAAACGAAGACGGATACTATGAACATATGGACGACGTACAGTACCTGATGAGCGTCGGTTCATCCCCGTATGTACGGGGGCGGATTCGTCATGATTCGCGATCATCCCTTGTTCCGTCTGTCGATCCATTCGATTCTGCGTCCTGTCCGCTCGTGCGCGCGTAGTGCAACCATGCGCCGCCATTGCGCCGCCGGCCATTCATCATCGGTCTGATCGATGCGCGGCACGAGGTTCGGGCCATCGTCGTGCTCCCTGACGATCGCCTCGACCTGACGATCGCGGAGAAATTCGAGTGCATGCAGATCCTTCGCCAAAGAAGGCGGTAGCATCCGGTCATGCTCCCAGCGCTGGACACGGTTCATCCCCGCATGCGCGGGGCAGGTCAGACCACTGATGAGGCTCATGTACATGTTGTAGGGTTCATCCCCGCGCATGCGGGGCAGGTCTGTTCGCATACGTTGTTCACACCGGCGATCGGTTCATCCCCGCATGCGCGGGGCAGGTTCATCTCACCATACGAGACGATCAACCCTCAACGGTTCATCCCCGCATGCGCGGGGCAGGTCCAAGCAGGGCCACCGCTCCGACCTTGACCGAGGTTCATCCCCGCATGTGCGGGGCAGGTATATATGGTGCGTCCAACACCGGCAAGAGTCAGGGTTCATCCCCGCGCGTGCGGGGCTGGTTTTGGCGTTGCCGTCCGCGATCATGTCCTGTTGGGTTCATCCCCGCGCGTGCGGGGCTGGTACTGGTCGGATCGTTGGAATCCCAACGTTTCGCAATCCGGAATTTGAGAGGAATCTTCGGTTCGGTCAGTCGGATTCCTTTCGATTCCGTTCGCGTAGCCGATCTAGGAATCGTTGCGCTGTCAGACTGATTCGCACATCCGCTTTGCGAAGCGGACGATCCAAGGTGAGTCCGGCGAGCGTGGTGGCGCGGCTGAGGATCGTGTACAGCTGTCCTTCCGCGAACAGATCCTGCTCGCCCAAGATCACATGCAGTTTCTCGCAGGTGAGTCCCTGCGCCTTGTGGATGGTGGTCGCATATCCGGGTTCGAAGGGCAGCTGACCGTACAGGCCGATCGGATGGTTCCTGATCTCATACAGGCCGGTCTCCTTGTTCTTCTCCGCCTTCGGATGGCACACGTAGATGCGGCGCGGGAATACGGTCGCCATACCGCCATCGTCGAATCGGATGACCGGATACCCGTGATCCTCGCCGACGATCGTGCCTCGTGTGCCGTTCGCCCAGCGAGGCTTCTCGTCCTTTTTGTGATCGGTGTCGTTCGAGGTCATGATGATGCGCTCGCCGACGCGCCACAGGACGACTGGTGCGGCGGGAAGCCTCTCATGTCTGGCACGCTCCTCCCAAGCCTCATCGCAGACGGCCTTTGACTCACGGACCGGGGTGTCAAGCATGTCGAAATGCCGGTCGTTGATCTCGTCCGCATCCTTGCGGCGGGCGCAGAACACGGGCGTATCCGGGTCTGGTTCGACGCCCGCACGCGGGTTGAACACGCGCTTCGCCAGATCGGTGAGATGACCGCCGCGAATATCCGTCAAGGCGTGCAGATATTTCGGTTCGGACTGACGATGCGGCGCATCCAGTTCAACCAGTCGCAGACCATCCGTCTGGACGAGCTGGCTGAGACCGGGTGCGGCGAAGAACCATGGTGACGTGTATCGGCCCAGCAGATCCGCATCCTTGTCCTTTTTCCTCGTCTTCCGGTCGGCTTGTCCGAATGCGGCACCGGTTTCGACGGTGACGACGGGCGGCAGCTGGGCCATGTCGCCGAGCAGGATCAGTCGGACTCCGCCGAACGGGGTGTCAGGCAGGTTGCGGGCGGCGCGAAGATACAGGTCGAGCCCGTCCATGAGGTCGGCGCGCACCATGCTGATCTCGTCGACGATCAGCGTATCCAGAATACCGATGATTCTTTTCTGTTCTCCGCGCGCCCGCTGTCCGGCTTCCCGCATGCGTTCGGGGGTCGCGTAGGCTCCCACTTTGAGGAAGGAGTGGATGGTCTGGGCGAGCAGATCCCCTCCCTGTTCGAGGTTGCGGGCGGCGATTCCGGTGGGGGCCACGGTCCACACGTTCTTCGGATTGTCGTGCCGCTGCCAGTAGCGGATGAGCGTGCTTTTCCCACAGCCCGCCGGACCGGTGATCAGCAGACTCGCATCGGAGCGAAGCGCATGCAGCGCGTCGGCGGGAAAATCATTGTCGGTAAGATTCTCAATATCCATACCCGATACATGCGTCAGAAAGAAGAAACATCCCCGTCGAAACGGGGCTGGTAAGTGTGGCAAAACCGATCATGAGCATTACCAGTGAGGAACATCCCCGCATGCGCGGGGCAGATTGCTAACGGAATCGGTCAATAGATCCGCGACGCCGATTCATCCCCGCATGTGCGGGGCAGATCATAGAAGTCACGGTAAGAACGGGAAAGTCCCGGGTTTATCCCCGCGTATATGGGGCGGATGCATAGGCACCATCGGAATTCATAAGAATCTGGGGGGGGGTTCATCCCGCATGTGCGAGGCGGATGAAGATGTCATCGACTTCGCTGCCGTCGAGATGGGTTTATCCCCGCGTGTGCGGGGCGGGTGAAACAGATCAGGCAACAGATAGAGAACCTCTGGGGGCTAATCCCCGCATGTGCGGGGCGGATGTCGTATGCGTAAACGGCGGTCTCGATGTCGAGGGTTCATTCCCGCATATGCGGGGCAGATATCCAGCTCGAGGACAGGGTCATCGCCTTCCACGGTTCATCCCCGCGTGCATGGGGCGGATAACGTTACCGAGGGGGTGTCCTGGGGGAACAGCGGTTTATCCCAGCATGCGCGGGGCGGGTAGGCACCACAAACGGTGCGAGCTAAAGGACACGGGTTCATCCCGCATGCGCGGAACAGATGTGTAGAATGCTCGAGTCTGGCGTGCCCGTGCCGGTTCATCCCTGCGTGTGCGGGGCGGATCATAGTCTGGCGATCCTGATGGTGCGCATGATGGGGGGCATCCTCGCGTGTGCGGGGCAGATCGCTGCAAGTCGTTGCCTGGCTCGCCGGTAATGTGGTTTATCCCCGCGTGAGCGGAGCGGATTCGCTGCCGATGGAGTCCGGTGGCTTGCTCATGGGGTTATCCCCACATGTGCGGGGCGGATGTCACGATGCATCGTCGGTTTCGTCCAACACAAGGTTCATCCCCGCATGCGCGGGGCAGATCGAGCGCTCGCCGACTTGTCGACTTTTGACGGGGATCATCCCCGCATGTGCGGGGCGTATCATCGATCGGCTCACCCGTCGTGCGCGGGTCCTGGGTTCATCCCCGCATATGCGGGGCGGATGGAGACGACCCTGCGGTCATCTCGCTGGCGTTCGGCTAATTCCCGCAGGTGCGGGGCGGATACCGGTGCTCCGCGGGGCGCGGTGCACCTTATAGGTTCATCCCCGCGTGTGCGGGGCGGATCAGTTTCTGGATGCATCCGATCTCCAGACCATAGGTTCATCCCCGCGCGTGCGGGGCAGATTATACGGCGATGTCCCGGATGTGGTTGGGGTCCGCGGTTCATCCCCGTAGATGCGGGGCGGGGCCACATACACCAATTCCTGATGGATGGGATCAGGGTTCATCCCCGCATGTGCGGGGCAGGTGGCGAGGGAGACGCGTTCTCCCTGCCGCACACGGGATTATCCCCGCATGTGCGGGGCGGATTCGCTGCTGATGGAGTCCGGTGGTTTGCTCATGGGGTTATCCCCGCGTATGCGGGGCAGATCGTATAAACGGCGGACGCGGGCGAGCCTACCACGGTTCATCCCCGCGTGCACGGGGCAGATGAGACTGTGGTTCTACCGGCCGCACGGGAGGTCGGTTCATCCCCGCGTGCGCGGGGCGGATTGGTCGGCGAAACCATGCGGCGAACGCTCTTGGCGGTTCATCCCCGCATATGCGGAATGGATTTGATCACATCAGTACGCTCATGCGCATGGGAGTACCCCTACACATACAGGAAAAGTAGGGTTCATCCCCGCATGTGCAGGGTGGATTTCTCCTCGATCGCGCGAACGCGTTTATCGAACGGGTCATCCCCGCATGTGCGGGGCAGATCTGAGATTACAGTCACGGCATAACATCTGGCAGGGTTCATCCCCGCGCATGCAGGGCGGATAGCACCATGAAGAAGATGCTGACGGATGCCGGGGGGGGGGTCATCTCCGCATATGCGGGGCGGATATCCAGCTCAAGCATCGGATACACTTCTTCCACGGTTTATCCCCGCAGGTGCGGGGCAGATTCATGAAGGTGGAGAAAACTGGTTCCTGTCCTGGGTGTCCCCTCGTGCGCGGGGCAGAGCCCGCAATCACATGGAAGAAGAACGGCGACACCGGTTTATCCCCGCATGTGCGGGGCGGATGATTTGACCGTGGTCTTGGCCGTGCTGCGCGGTTCATCCCCGCGCGTGCGGGGCGGATCAGTCATGGCGCATGGAACTGACCGACCTGCTGGGTTTATTCCCGCATATGCGGGGCCGATTCATGGGTTTCAATCACCCATACCCCACGCGGTCCATCCCCGCGTATGCGGGGCAGATCCCTTACGCGACAGATACCCGACCCGCATCACCGGTTTATCCCCGCATGTGCGGGGCGGATAGCACGAGCGCGGTGAACGCGTCGTCGATCCAAGGTTCATCCCCGTATGCGCGGGGCGGATCGCGCCGTTGAACTTGGTGCGACGCCGTGGCTTGGGTCATCTCCGCATACGTGGAGCAGATACGCCACAGTCTGATAGTCCGAATCTCCCGTGGGGTTATCCCCGCGTGTGCGGGGCGGATACCGCAACCGCACCGGCCACATGGTTCACCGACGGTTCATTCCCGCATGTGTGGGACAAATACCACTCGTGGGGCTTCAGCCCGGTCACAAGGAGGGGTATCCCCGTATGTGCGAGGCGGATATCATGGTTTTCGGAAGTCCCGCATCATCTCTAGGGGCATCCCCGCGTGCGCAGGGCAGATTCGATGGAGTCCGCACGGAACGAAAGCCCCGAAGGTTCATCCCCGCGTGTGCGGGGCGGATTCTCCGAGCAGCATCTTGTTTTCCTCGATGCTGGGGGTTCATCCCGCGTGCGCGGGGCGAATCGCATGCGCATGCCCGCCGGGGTTCAGCCCCCGGGTTCATCCCCGCGTGTGCGGGGCAGATGGGGAGCCTTGCCGTCGGACTCACGCACGGCCATGGTTCATCCCCGCGCATGCGGGGCAGATACAGGCCGAATTGTTGAAAAGCCGGTGTTCCGTTTGTGGTGGATTGCCGGCTTTTCTTCGATTCGATCAGTGTGGGTTTTCGGTTTTCAAGCGTCTCGCCCATGCGTGGGGCGTGGAAAAGAATCCGCGACTAGCGGCTGACGGTGATCATGCCCATGCCGTATGCGCGGCCGGTGCCGATCCCCTCGGTGAGCATGCGGCGCACCCCGTCCGCGTCATCCACGTGGAGGATGCCCTGCATGGTGATGCCGGTGAGCACGACCGTCCCGCCTTTGCGGGTGAAGGCGATGCGTTCCGGGGAGCCGATGTCCGCCATGCGAAGATCGGCCCCATGACGCTGGAGCGTGCGTTCCAGCCATGCGCGCCGCTCCCCGCGATCATGCAACGGGATCTTGCGCCCGTCCACGGTCTTCACGGGCGCGCAGACCACCTTGAAACGGAGGCTCATGCCCGACCGGATGGAGTCAAGGAAGCGATCATAGCCGGTCGTCTCCGCCTGTTCCACATCCAGCCGCTCGCGGATGCCGTCCAGATCGAATCGGCCGGGGCCGGTCGCGTACAGTGTGGCTCCCTCCTGCCGGTAGAGGATGCGGCCGTCGCCGCCGCATGCGGCCATGACGGCGTGCAGTCTTTCGCGGTTGGCGAGGACTCGCATCGTGTCCGGGCCGGCGGCGAGTCGGATTCGTGTCAGATACGCCATGATGTTCATGCCTCCTTCGCAAGGTCGAACGGGTCGGTCGTCCCGTCGTCGTGGATTTCCGTGAACTGGGTGAGTATGGGTTCGGATGGGATGTAGGAGCGGCGTCCCAGATACGGTGCCCACACCGGGTGAAGGAACGCGTGTTTCACCTGTTCGAGAAGATCACGCTCCCCGTGGAGGGTGACCTTCCATGCGCCGTCCATGCACACCTTGTCGCGGATGATGATCGTTCCCGTGCCGCGGTCGACCGTATGGTAGTCCTCGCCGAATCGGGGTGCGTGGATGGTCTCCACTTGGAAGCGGAGATGGCTCATCGGATTCGGCTTGCCGCGTTCCAGGCCCATGACGCAGCCGATCAGGCCGAGCAGCTGGCGACGGTCGGGCTTGTCGCCTGTGCTGCGGATCGTGTAGCCGGGGCTGTCGGCCCATGCGGCCAACGGGCCGGCCAAGGTCAGTTCGAGCGTGCTCATCGCAGCATGTCCTTCACCGTGGTCTGGATGCCGTCGAGCATCTTCGGGAACGGGATCGGATCACCCAGATGACCGTATTGGCCGTCCAGTGGGGCGGTGAGCCACGTGTGGTCGGGGATGATCCCCCACATGTTCTCCGATCGTTCGACGGTGTTGACGAGTCGGCGGATGCCTTGTTCGATGGGGTCGCCGTCGACCGGGCTGCTGTACGCGTTCTGCAGGTTCATGGGGCGGTCGGTGATGGTCGCGTACAGGAGGCTGGGGAGCGTGGCCTGTGCGAATGATGTTTCCTTGCCGTGGGGTACGGTCATGGCGAACGAATTCACGAACAGGCGGATCATGTCCGGGGTGAGCGCGCCGGCACGGTCTGCGAGCTGGGTGAGGTTGATGTTCGCGTACCGGTAGAAGGTGGGGGTCACGTAGGGGATGTCGCCGAGCATGCCCGCGCCCGACTGGCCGTTCATGTCGTCGACGGCCGCATACCAGTCGGATTCCACGTCGTACGGGGTGATGCCGATCGCATGCCCGTACTGGACGACGCCGTCCGTGGTGAGCGTCGCATTGTCCGCGGCCATTCGGCCGAAAAGCGCGACATCCAGAGTGTTCATGCCGGTTTCGCGGACCTTCTCGCGGAGCGTCTTCCCCTCCGCGATGACGGTCTTCTTGAAGTCGGGGTCATCCTTGTGCCGGTCGAGCCAGTCGCCGAGCCATTGGATCGTGCGCGTGCCGATCAGGTACATGCTGGCGAGCTTCGGCTCCGCGTCATCCTTCTTCTTCGAGGTCTTGAGCTTCAATCCGTCGGTGATGAGCCGGTCGGCGAGGCCGATCATCGGATCATCCAATGCGATCTGATCCGGGTCCGTGTGGAGTGCCGTGGCGGCGATGAGGCGGGGCAGGCAGGCGGTGCGGATGGCGAGATCCGTGTGGTCGGCGGTCTGTTTCCAGTCGTCTCGGATCGCCTTCTTCCATGCCTGGCTGCTGATGCGGGCGCGGCGGATGCCGCCGTAGACGACGCTTTTCGGCATGCCGAGATCGTCCCGGTTCGCGTTCGACGGTCCGAGCGAGTGGATGGCGTGCAGATTCAGATACATGAGGGGTTTCCTTTCATTTGCCTTCGGCCGGTTTGGCGGGTCGGGTGGCGTAGGCCAGTTCGGCCGCCCATTTGGCGTATACGTCGCATGCGTCCGCGACCCGGATCATGTGCAGGTCGACCGTGAGGCTTCCCCAGTCGATGCGCAGATCCTTGCCGGCGATCCGGTCGATGATGCGGGTGAGCATGACCGTGCGACGATCCGTGGTCTGCGCGGTTTGGAGGAGCCGGAGGAGCGTGTCGCCGTGCTCCAATCGTCCGATGGCTTCGCCGAAGCGGAGCGGCTTCGTGTCGTTCTTCGGGTGGGCTTTCGTCCGCCATTGCAGGTAGAGGGCGAGCATGGGGCGGATCGTGTCGGCGAGCATCTCCATGTCTTCGCGTCGGGGCTGTTTCTCCCATGGTCCGTCGGGCTGGGTGTCGGCAAGCCCGTGCGCGTACAGCCATGATGCGATCAGTCCCCCATCCCACGCGGGGTTGGGGATGCGGGCGCGGTCGCGTTTCAATGCGGCCGCAAGGTTTCGAATGTCGGGCGAGTCGTGTTTCAGACCGTTGTCGATGATGTGGGTGAGCCTGTTGGCCCATGCTCGAATGTCGTTCACTGGTTCTTCTCCTTGTCCGTGAGTAGGGTGATGATGCGTTCCTTGAGTTTTCCGGTGAGCCGGTCGGCTCCTTCCAGTCGGGCGCGGATGGGCGTGCGCTGCCGCCAGTCTTCGGTGAGCGGGATCATCGCGTCGGCGATCATGTTCGCGTCCGCGTGGCCGTCGCGCATGAGCCGGTCGATGGCTTCGGCCGCCTCCGCGCGTCCCTGTTGTTCGAGATGCTTTTTGTCGTCGTCACTGTCGAAGCCGCCGAGAGCGCCCATGTCGCGGAGGATGCCGCCCATGAGCCATAGCAGTGATCGCATTCGTTCCGCGTATGGTCGGCGCGAATCGGATTCCTTGCGGGATACGCGAATATGTTCGGTCTGGATGTCGTCGAGTACGGTCCCGTGCGTGTCGTACAGGCATGCGCATGCGGTCACATCCACCGGCTCATCCGTTGGAATGGCATTCCAGACGGCCGGTCTGATGATCGTCGGGTCGGCGAGGAGACGCCAGAGAGCCGGGTTGCGGGTCTCCTGTTTCCCGTCCGGCTTGACCGGATACCGCTCCCCCTTATCGTTGACGCGGGCGGGGAGCATTGGGTCGAGGCCGGTCGCGTGGGTCCGGTCGCAGTAGTCGCCGGCGGTGACGATGGACCCGGTGACCGTGTTCCCGTCGTGGATGAGCCGGACGCGCCGGCCGCGCCAGGTGAGCAGGTCGAGGATGCCGGATGGTTCACGCTGGCCGCCGAACGTCTGATCCTCCCGCTCCCATGCGGGCCGATCCGATATTGTCGTGGGGAGGGTGGCGTACAGGTCGAGCGTGTCTTTGAGCGTGGCGCGTTCGATCATGAGCATGCAGCCCATGTTGCCGACGCCCTCCGGGCTTGCGTACCGTCGCGCGCCCTTCGCCTGCGGATGCGGATCATCCTTGCAGCCGGTGCTTACGCCCTTCTTCGCATACAAATGGGCTTCCAGCAGTCGAATCGCGGCCTGTGCGGGGGTGAGGGTGAATCCTTCGCGGATGCCCATGACGGTCGAATGATCCTGTGATCGGCCGAACATGCTGGTGAACGCGCGATCATTGTTCGGCGCGAACGCGCCCAGCAGGTTCGACAGGCTGTATCCGCCTTTCCCGTAGGGTTCCAGTCCGGGTTTCTGCAGGAACGGATGCTCGTCGTCGAACAGGTCGAAGCGGTCACGCCACCGGTGCAGATAGTCGACGGGCGTGATGCCGTCGCGTTGGGCGGCGAGCCGGATGGCGATGAGAAGCCGGTGGATGGCGATCCGGGAGGTTTCACTGCCCGCATCAATGCGGCGGATGTGATCCGTCTGGTCGAACGTGTCGATAAGTGACAGTTGTTCGTGTCGTCCGCTGGTGGTTTCGACGGGCAGCCATGACTGGTCGGTGAGATTGTAGCCGTTCATGGTCCCGGTCATGCGTCCGCATCCATGCGGGGGCGTGACCGGATGCGACCGGTCATCCGTTCCGCCGTCCGGGGGCGCGCCGTGAAGGCGGCGGGTGTCCGCCCCATAGAGGGGATGGCGTATATGATCCCCGTTGGTTTGGAGCCGGCATGCAGTATTCCGATGATGCGGAAACCACGATGAACCTCCCCCCCATTGACCGAACCCGCTCCGGAGAAAAGACGGCGGGCCGACGTGCCCGGCATGCTGCTTCAAATGGTGTCCGGCGTGTGCATGCTCATGGTGGTGCTGATCTGCCTGCAGGTCGTCTACATGTACTGGGGGAACAGTCTCGACCAGACCCACATTCAGGAGACAATGACCACACGGACCGGACAGGCGATCCCCGACGCGGATCTCACGTCGGAGCGGATCGCGAAGCCGCAGTCGGGTGATCCGCCGATCCCTGTGGAGCCGGGGAATGAGGATGTGATCGGCTGGATGCATATTCCCGGCATCGAAACCGGGTGGAAGCGAGCCATACAGGAAGGCACCGGCCTGGACGTATTGGACAATGGCGGCCTGGGCCATTACCGGAACACGGCGATGCCCGGCCAGGTGGGGAACACCGCGTATGCGGGGCATCGCACGCCCGGCGATCTCGGGTATGTCGACCGGTTGAAGAACGGGGATGCGATCGTCATCCAGACCGCCGACCACTGGTACGTGTACAAGGTGATGACCACGTGGGTGACGACGCCGGATGATGCGAACGTGCTGTCGGCGGATCAGCCGAATGTGCGCTGGCTGACGCTGACGACCTGTCATCCGATGATCGCGACCGTGGACGCGTCCCTGCAGCATCGGTATATCGTGCGCGCCCGCTTCGCCTACTGGGCGAACGTGAAGGATGGGATTCCCCGCGAACTGTCCACCGGAAAGAACACGGGAAAGGCGACGGTGGCGAAGGCGAAGAGTCTGATCCGGCGCGTGTCCAAGAATGCTCCGATCACCCCGATGCTGACGGGCGTCATGCTCATCGTATGGCTTCTGTTCAATGGGGTCTGCTGGCTGGCGTGGCGGAAGGATCGGGTGCGCCGACCGGTGTCGTGGAATGTGATGACGGTCGTGTGGCGTCTCCAGTACGGGCCGGTCCTGCTGCGCGTGTTCGGCTGGCTGTTCTTCTGGCTGACGGTCACGTTCGCCGTGTGGGCGTGGGTCAGCCCATGGGCGGCGGAGTGCATGCCGTGGCTGATGTCCGGCTCCCCCACCCTAGGCTGACGGTTCAGGTGAGTGCGACGACGAGAATCGACATGACGCACAGGACGGCGGCGACCGTGATCACCCCAATCCATACGGGTGTCCGGTTCTCGTCGGAGAACAGGCTGCAGGCTGCGATCACGTCCAATGCGAGTCCGATCACGCCGAACACGCTCACCCTGTCCCATAATGGTATGAGCGCGAAGAATGCGGCGATCACGGCGAGAATGATCCCGGCCGTGGCGAACCCTCGGCTCATGTCGTTCGGCTTCCGGGGAGGCAATGGCTCCGGCTGCTGCGGCATGGGCGTGGGCGGCTGGTTCGGATACGGGGGCTGGGGCATCGGCGTCATGATGCGTCTCCTTTCTTCAACAATCCCATCATATGCCGTTCGCATCGGATCGGATTCGATGATGGACGTTCGGAACCATGCTGCCGATCATCCCTGATGGTTCCCTCTTTCGTTCAGATGATGCGGCGGATCGAATACGACCCGTAGTAGACGCCCATGCCGGTGATCTGCGTGCCCTGAACCGGGTTCAACGCGTTCACGACCAGTCCGTTGCCCAGGTAGATGCCGGAATGGGAGCCGTTCGCAATGAGGTCACCCGGTTGCGCTTCAGACAGTGAGTCGACCGGACTGCCGGCCGACAATTGCGAATACGAGGCGTGCGGAAGACTGATCCCATACTGCGCGTACACGTATTGGACGAATCCGCTGCAATCCCAGCCGGCCGGAGTGTTCCCACCGTACACGTACGGTGAGCCGACATACTGGCTGGCGAGTGCGGCGATTTTCCCGCCGTCCGGGTTTGCGGCGAGTTTGGCGCGGGTTTCGGATCGGCTGACCTCGGTTTGGGCGGTTTGGGTTTTTCTCATGGCTTCCGCCTGTGCTTCGGCTTGTGCTCGGGCTTCCGCTTCGGCTTGGGCGGCCTGTTCCTTGGCTATTCGATCCTGTTTTTCCTGCGTGCTTTCCGTCTTCGGAACGTCGAGTTTTTCGGTATTGCCCCATTGGCCTTCCGTGTTGTCGACGTGCGTGCTTTCGGTCAGATGCAGTCTGCGGACTTTGCCGGCGGCGGGGAAGGTGCGGCTGCTGCTGACGGTGCCGCCCCCGTTACCGGCGTCGGCGAATGCGGGGACGGCGGTCAGTCCGGTGAGCAGGATAAGGATGATACCGATGATGGACAGTCTTTTATGCAATGGGATCATCCTCATGCATCCCGTTGTTCCGGCGGACGGCGATCACGCCGATCGCGGCCGCGACGAGCATGATCAGACTGACGATGACGGCCGCGATGCTGCTGCCGGTGGATGCGATTCCGGTCGGCTGATCGGTCGGTTTGCGGACCAGCCGGACGGGGGCGTTGTCGTCCGCTGGTTCGGCTTGGTTCTTGTCGTCGGTTGGGGTGGGTGTCGGCTTGTCGGTCTTCTCCTCATCCGTCTTCCCGTTGGAGGCCGTGGGCTTCCATGTGGCGGTGATGGTCAGATCGGAATGGATAGGCTGCAACGGGTCGAACGGCTTGCCGTCCGACTGCCAGCCGGCGAACTCATGATCCTTGAGCGTGGGAGCGGAGGGGATCATGTGCGCTGTTTCACCGTCTTCGGCGTACAAGGTCATCGGCTGGTCGAACCCGTTGACGGTGATCGTATGCACCGGCTTGCTGGTGAACGTCCATCCGGCGACGAGATTCTTATTCCCGTCCATGATCCTGTAGTTGACCTTGCCTTCCGTCCGCTTGTAGTCGACGGTCCACTTGTCGGGCAGATTGGACATGAGCAGCGTATCCGGATCCTCCACATGATACAGGTAGCGGGATTCGGACAGGCCGCTGATCGGCTGATCGTTCTCGGTGACGGTCACGTCCTTCAACCCGGTGCTGGTGTTGCGTCGGGCGAATGACCAGGTGACGGATTTGTCGCCTTTGGTGAGGGTGATCTGCTGATAGGGAGGATATTCGACGCCCATGGTGAACGGTTCGATCACGACGTTCGGCGTCCAACCGGTTGGAATGTTGACGCGCACCTGATGAGGGTCTCCGTCTACGATCCAACCGCCACTTTTCGTCGGGTCGAATCCTTTGACCGGCTTGCCGTTCAACGTGGCCTTCACCGATGCCAGTCCGTCATCCGTACCAGTGGTACTGGTCCACCATGCGCCATCCGATTCGGTTGGCAAGGTCTGACCGGGGCAGGAGTCTAGCGTCTTCGCCATAGCATCATGTTCGGCCTTGTCGACGGTCAGCCTGTACTTCGCCTTGACGGCGATCTGCCGGGCCACGTACAGGCAGTCGTAGGACGGGTTGCCTTTGGGGAACAGGCCGTTGCCTGTGGACGGAAGCCACCGGGCCGCGTCCTTCTCGCCGTGCGACCGGTTCATGCTGCTGTTCACGGCGATCAGTTCCAGCGGATCGTTGGCGAATTCGTCGCGCTTCTCCTGCGACCATGCCGACGCGCCCGAATCCCATGCCTCGCTGCGGGCGACCACATGCTCGATGTCAACGGAGCTTTTGTCGCCCTTGTGGTAGGTGATCGTCTGCCCGGAGTACGGGTCGTTCTTCAGCTCGCCGTACTGCACGTCACCGTCGGACCCGATTTTGATGGTTTTCGGATCGAAGTCACGCCGGTAGATCGCATCCCACTGGTCGGCCTTCGATCCCAGGTCGGGACGCTTTTTCGGATAGTCGAAGCTCGACTGGGAGTAGCCTGCGGCATCGGTCTGCTCCGTGGTGACGGTCAAGGTCTTCAGCACGGTCGCGGCATCCTCCCTCATCGGCGTATCCGCCCGCGCCGTCTGGATGAACGGTGCGGCCAGCAGGCCGGCCGCGATGATCGAAGCGATGGCCGAGGATTTCAATCCGATTCGGGGCATGATGGAATCTCCTTTTTCTTTCTAACTGTTCGCCAGACCGCTCGCATAGCCGGCGAGCATGTCCAATACCGGGATGAGGCTCAACGTCATCGCCGTCAGCATGGCCGCAAGGAGCATGATCAGCGTTCCCATGACCACTCCCCCGACCGCAAGCCGGTAGGATCGTGATTCCCGTCCACCGCCCATCCGGATTCGGATCATGCCGATGATCCCCGCCATCACCCCAAGGGGAGGGATCAGGCAGCCCAGGATGAGCGGAATGATCCCGTATCGCCAGGGTTCACGCCCCTCGTAGGCGTAGGAGACATTCGCCCGGCCGTCTCCGAACCGGAGTCGGGGACGTATGGAGGGTGGAAGTCCGCTCATCGTATCCTTCCTTTCGACCGTATGGCATCCGTTTCGCCAAGGCGGCGTCGTCTGCGAAGACGCGTGTCGTCGGAATCCGTGATGATCCCGTACCCGTCGGCCTCCCGGTATCCGGTGCTCCGGTATTCCATCCATTCGGTCTTCGGATACGCTTCGCCGAACGTGTTCACGGGTTCTCCTCGTCTGGTGAACCCTCTGATGACGAACTCATCCCATTCGTCCGGGTCGTTCCTGCGGTACAGGCGGATGAGGATTCCCTTGTTCATCGATCCGGTCATGATCCTCCGCATGCGTCCTCTTCGCCCGTCGGCGTTCCGCCCAATGCTCCCATGCTCCGAACAGTCGGACGAGTCCCGCCGCGAACAGCCATGGGATGGCGGTGAGTATGGTGGCGGTGACGGTCAGGTTGAAGATGCGTTCGTGGAGGATGATCCGGGCGAGGATCGCCCCGAATGGGACGGTGAGTGCTCCGCAGGCGATGAGGAACAGGATGAGCGCGAACCCGTTGATCAGGTCGGCGTGGCTCTCTTCGGTCGGGATGGTCTGGTCGTTCATGGGATGCGTCTATGCGCCCTCGTGGAGGGTTTTCGGATTGCCGGTGGCGAGCCATCGGTCGAGCCGGTCCATGAGCCGCGCGATCGTTCCGGCCGCATCGGCGAGCGTGTAGGCGGGAATGTCGGTTCCGGCCGGATTGCCGGTCTCGTAGCGTCCGTACCTGTCGATCGCATGCCATTCGACTCGGATCGCGTCCGCATGGGGTGTGGCGGCGAGGATCAGCGCCTCCCGTCCGTCGAGCCGGGCCGTCCAGAGTCCGGGCAGAGGGCGTTCCCAGAGTCCTTCGGCGTGCCTTTCGGCCATGTCGGGGATGAGACGGCCGATCGCGTCGAGCCGGGGATTGGGGCCTTCCGGCGTGTACTGGTTCATGGCTCGCATGCTATGCGGGAGTCAGAGTCCGGTGACGGCCTGCTCGCCCGCGGCGGGGGTGATGGTCCAGGCGAATGGTCCGGTGTGTTCGATCGTATAGGAGGCGTACCTGTCGACGTCGGCGTGGCCGCGATAATAGTAGGTTCCGCAGTCGGTGTGTATGCGGAGGGTTCCGCCGGATTGGACGACGCATTGGCTGACCGTCTTCGGCAGTGGGATCAGGTTCGCGGGGGTGAACCATCCGATGGCGATCAGTCCCGCGAGAATGAGTGGGGTGATGATGAGTCCTATCCGTTTCGGCTTGGTTCTCCCGTTCCGGTTCTTCCGGGTTTCGTTGTTTCCGCCGCGTTTTGGGGCCGCATGCCGTCCTGCCATCGTCCGTTCCTTCCGTCCGTCGTCGACCATGTTCCGCAGGGGGCATGCGTCCGGCATGGTCTTGTCAGGGCATGGTCCTGTTCCAGCGGGCGATGCAGCGTTCGATCCGCTTGTAGCCGATGATCTTCGAGTCCCGCTGCGCGGAACAGGGCGACGGGGCTTCCTCCCGCCCGGTAGGCCCGGATCGTGGTCTTCTTGAATTCGGGCGTATAGGTGATGCGCTTCCTCGTGGCGCGTTCGACCGCGGGCAGACTGGTGAGCATGCGGATCGTCGCTTCGTCGAATTCGGGGATTCTGGTTCTGGTCATGGGATCATCATACGCGAAATGCCTTGTCAGAGTCTGATTTCCTGGGCGAGCATGACGAGCGCCTGGTCTCCGGCCTGGCTCCACCATGCGGCGTCGTTCTGTTGCAGGATGAGGCGGATGAGCTCGTGCCATTCGTATGCTTCGCGTTCCGGTGCGCGGCGTGCGAGCGTGATGGCGCGGTCGAGGGTTTCGCGTCTGATGCGTTCGGCCCTGGCCTTGTCTCGTTTGGATCCCCAGAGTTCCGTGAATCCGTCGTGCCGGTTATGGGCGGCGCGGCATTGGTCGCATTCCTCTTGTCGTGCGCGTTCGATGCGTTGCTTGACGATCCGGTATGGTCCGTCCGCGTTGATGTTGCGGCTGTGACCGCATTTGAATCTGACGTATTCGTACGACATCCGGCGCTCCCTTCACCGACACCCAATATTGATACATTTGTTCGATATTGTGGATGGTAGATGCCGTTTCGGGGTTTGTCATTCGAACATGCGTGTCGTTTTTTTCGGCGTGATGATCGCCCCCGGTCATGCGCCGGCGTTTTCGCGTCATGCGGATCGTTCGTCGCACAGCGCGTCCAGCTCGCGGAACGCGATGTCGCGCATGCGCAGGGCGGTCTCGTCGTCCGTCAGGACGCCCAGGTCGTTCAGGTCGGAGTACAGGCGCGCGCGGCTCAGATCCTCCGTGATGCCTTCGATGTCGATGCCGCCTTCGATCGGATGCATGCGTTCCCCCGTCCGTGTCATGTCGGGCGCCGCCGTGGCGCCGTTTTTCGATCATCGCACACGCCCCCGTATGCGACACGCCCGAAACGGGGGTCGTGGGCATTGCACCTGATCGTGCACCTTCGTACCCCCGACGCCGTTCGCCTTTCCCTTGTATCGGCTTGTCTTCCATACCGGTCGGGGGTATGGGCGTCGTGCACCTAACTGTGCACCTATACCCCCGACGGGTGTTCTTTGGAGAGTCGGATGGTCAGGCTGATGAGGGTGAGCGCGTCGAGGATGAGCTCGCGCGCGTATTCTGGGTCCGAGGCCAGGCGTCGGCGGATCGTGTCGCGTTCAGCATGTTCGTCCGTGTGGTACCGTTCGGCCCAGGTGCGGCAGATCAGGCCCGTCGCCGCGGTGAGGTGCGACGCCTCCGCCCGTCCTGCGAACGTGCCGAACGGCGTGCCGGGCCTGTCCTCGCTTTCGAGCAGGAGGATGAGGCGCAGCGTGGCCGGATCGGTCGTGCGCGCGGCGCTCTCGTCGAGGATCCGGTTCACCGTTCCCCTGCCGTCCAGGTCGCCGATCGTGCGGATGAGCCGGCCGACGGCATCCGCCGACAGGGTTTCGCCGGTATCCGTGTGGATCCTGTCGCATAGCAGTCGGACCATGTGTTCGCCCGGCATGACGATGATGTTCCTCCCGTTTCCCAACGATGCTCCTCTCGCACGCATGTTCGACAAGGCCAGACGATAGTCCGCCCTTCCGCTCCTGTCATTCGAACATGCGTGTCGCCTCCTCCAGCAGGCCGAACACGGTCATCCGGCCGCCCGTCGAAGGCAGACTGCCGGCCTGATCCCGCCACTGCGCGTACAGGATCATACCGCCGGCCGGCATGTTCACCTTGGCACCCGGAGCGTAATTCGTGCCCTTGCCGTCGGCGCGGGTGTTCCAACGCACGAACGTGTAGTTCGCACGGGAGAAACCGTTCGCGCGAAGCCAGACCTGCGTTCCGATGTTCGCGGTCTGCGAGGCGGTCGACCCTCCGGTCGAACCGTTCCCGTCGTAGCGGATGGTCGCCTGGTTGATCTTCCAGATCGCGTAGAGCGTCATGCCTCCCGCGGGCATGTTGAGCTTGGTGCCGGGCGTGTAGTTCGTGCCGGTCCCGTCCCGTTTCGTGTTCCATTTCACGAACGTGTAATTCGTTCTCGTGAACCCGTTCGCATGGATCCACGTCTCCGCGCCGACGTTCACGGTCTGCGAGGCGGTCGACCCTCCGGTCGAACCGTTCCCGTCGTAGCGGATGGTCGCCTGGTTGATCTTCCAGATCGCGTAGAGCGTCATGCCTCCCGCGGGCATGTTGAGCTTGGTGCCGGGCGT